>JAACUH010000071.1 GCA_009993005.1 Rhodobacterales bacterium | reverse complement strand
GGGCCGCGCACCCAATGCAGGACCCATGTGCCATCCGCGAGGTCTGGCGGACGGGTATAGCCGCCATAGCCCGACCCCAGCACATGCTTGCGCGCATGGGCGGGATGTTCGGTATTGATGATCGATCCGATCCCGACCAGCACTTCGCTGTCGTCGTCGTCGAGCAGCCCGGCCGGCAACAGGCTGCGCCAGACGATGTCATTGAGTTCATCGCCGAAATTGGGCTCTGCGCCGCGATGAAAGGACAGTTTCATGATCTCCAGCTCCCGGCCTGGCTGCCGCGTTTCACGGAACCGCTCCCTGTTGCAGGACCGTTGCCGCCACTTCGACCACGTCACCGGGCAGCAAGACCAGATCGGGCGTCGCCATGATGACCGCGAGGCCGGTGGCCGTCATCCGGGCCACCGTGATGACGGGCTCGCCCACCTGGCCCGCGCCAGAGACGGCGCTGCCTGACTGCGCCAGCGCCATCAGGCGCAACTGGGTCTCCCGGCGCAGCAACACGGCGGCAAGCTCGGCCTCGACCTGCTGGAGTTGCTGCCCGATCTCGGCCACCCGCCCGTCGATGAGCGCCATGCGGCTGCGGTCGGCCTCGGCCACGCCCTGCTGCGCGCGAAGCCGGGCCACCGCGACATCCAGAAGCTGGCTTTCGAGGGACGCGAGTGCGCGTGCCGACTCGACCATGCGCGCATTGACGACCAGTCCCCGCCCGGCAAGATCCTGTGTCGCCTCGGATTGCTGGCTGGCCAGATCGATCTGATCCTGAAGGCTCTGCGTCTTGGCTTCGAGCGAGGCGATCTCGGCCAGCAAGAGCGCCTTCTGGTCGTCGATTGCGGCGAGTTCCCGGTCGAGCCTGTCGCGCCGGGTCTGCATGATCTGCATTTCTTCGGCCATGAGCGCGTCGCCCTGTGGCGACTGTTCCGAAAGGTCGGACAGACCGGGGGCCCCGTCCCGTTCGGCGCGCAGCCGGGCGGCACGGGCGGTCAGCCGAAGGTGCTGATCGTCAAGCAGGTCCATCGCGCCATCCGCGAGCAGCAGGTCGCGCGCGACCTGATCCGGGCGCGCGCCCGACTGCACGCCGCCGGCGCGGGCCAGGACCTGCGCCACGGTGAGGCCGGGCCGGTAGCCGTATTCACCCGCCGCAGCCACCGCGCCCATGATATAGACGGGAGCGGATGCGCTGATCTCGACCGTGGCGTCGGGCGCGACAGACAGGGCGAAACGCTGCTGGAACCGCAGCGAAAGATCGGCCCCGATCGCATCCAGCCCGACGCCCGCGACCGGCACCCGGCCCAGAAACGGCACCATGATCGCCCCATCCGCGCCAACGACATATTCACCCGACACGGCGGGCCAGTCCCGCACCACGCCTTCGATCGGCTGCCATTCAAGCACCCTGAGCCGCAAGGCGTCGTTCACCCGCGCCGCATCTGCCATTGCCGCGGCCGGGAGGAGTGCGACCGCCAGCACCACACCCCGCCACCGCGTCCGCTCGCCCGGCCGGATCACGACCTCAACACGCCCCGCGCGATGCGAGAACGGCCGGCACGGTGCGGATCACGATCCACAGGTCAAGCAGGAGCGTTTGGCGCGAGACATAAAAACGGTCGAGCACCGTGCGCAACCGGTAACTGGTGTCATTGCGCCCCGACACCTGCCAGAGGCCCGTCAGGCCCGGACGCGCCGCGATGTAATACCGCGCAACCGACCCGTAGCGCTGCAATTCGGCCCTCACCACCGGGCGCGGCCCGACCACGCTCATGTCGCCGATCAGGATGTTGTAGAGTTGCGGCAGTTCGTCGATGCTCAGCTTGCGCAGGACGCGCCCCAGCGGAAGCACGCGCGGATCGTCGCGCAATTTGAACGTCTCGTCCCATTCGCGCCGCGCCGCAGGGTCATCCCGCAAATGCCGCGCAAGCACGACATCGGAATTCACCACCATGGTCCGGAATTTCCAGCAGGTAAAGAGCCGCCCGTCAAATCCCACACGCGCATGTCCATAAAAGACCGGGCCGGGCGACGTTGCCCGGATGAGCAAGGCGATGCCCAGAAGAAGCGGCGCAAGAAGCACAATCGCAACGATTGAAAGCGCAATGTCGAATGCCCGTTTCGCAATTCCACCAACCGGCCTGACACGGCGCTCACCTGCAATTCCGTCCTCTGTTGTGCCGGGAATGGGATTTGCAATATAGGACCGACCGCTGTTGGTCTTTCCTGCCGCAATCAGGATAGCATCGGACTGGATCGTGACATTTTTCATGACTGGCTCCCGCAGTACCGCCGACTGACGCCCACAAAGCGCCACAACTATCTATGACCAGCCGGTGCGGCGCACCAAAGAGGCTTGCTGCAAGTGCGAAGAGTTTTGGGCTGCGCACGCGGCATAGGCGTCCAAAAACGCGCAGTTTTGCGGAGATGGGCCAAAATTTGTGCCGGATTTGAATCAAGGTCTGCAGGTTGCCGCCCACGCGGCCGAAGGCTGCAAGAGAATCAGCGCGATCTGCCCTCAGCCGTGGCTGCG
This sequence comes from Rhodobacterales bacterium, assembly GCA_009993005.1. Taxonomy (GTDB): domain Bacteria; phylum Pseudomonadota; class Alphaproteobacteria; order Rhodobacterales; family Rhodobacteraceae; genus JAACUH01. The sequence continues at coordinate 84,174 of JAACUH010000071.1, read as the reverse complement.
GCGGCGTTTACCGGCAAAACGAGGTCAATGTCGGCGCGTCGGTCTCGGCGTCGAGCAGCAGGACACCTGCCCCATAGCCGGCCGGCCCGCCGGTCGGCGCGATATGCAACTCGACGATCCGGGCCCGGCGCAGGGCGGCCGCATCCTGCCAGATGGTGGCGCCAATCAGCATCTGGGGATTGTCGCAGGGCACCATTGTGCCCACCAGCGTCCCGGCCGGATGAGGCCCCTTGAACGACCGCACGATTGTCCCGGTCACGGTGCAGTTGCCCGCGGGGTCGGGACCGGTGACGTCGGTCGGCGCGATCTGCATGACCATCGTCGCCTCGGCGACCATCTCGTCATAGTGGTGGCATTGCAGCATTGCAGCCGCCGGCCCGGCAATCACCGCCAGCAAGGCCGCCACGCCCGGGACCATCCGTCTCAGTGCACCCCCCTCCCTGATCGTCCACCCCGCCGGCGCGGCGTCGGTTGCGGGCCCAACCCGGCCTGCAAGGTGACGGTCATCGGATGATTTGGGGCCGCCGCAGCATAGCGCGCGAGAAGGTCTGCGATGGCCGCAGGCGCCTGCCCCGCGTCCTCCAGCGACAGCGCCCAGTCCAGAAAGATCGACCGGCACTCGGGTGCGGTGATCGCATCGATCAGATAGGCCTCGCGGATCAGCCCTTTGGGATCGGCGGGGTCGGCGGGGGCCCGGGTCAACCTCGTGCCTCCCTTGCCTGCGCAACGCCCGGCGGTGTCGCAAGGATCCGGTCGATCACCCGGCCCGCGGCGGCGGCGGCGGCCCCCATCGCGGCCTGCAATCCCGCGATGTCGGGCGCACCGGTCTCGCGCAGAACAAAGCGGCGCCCACCCTCGCCCAGATCATCGGGCACCAGCACCCCGCCAGTCAACAGTCGCGCGGCCGCCTGAAGCTGCCAGAACAGGGCTGCCGCGTCACAGAGCGCCGCCTGTTCGGCGGTGTCAACCAGACCGGCCGCAGCCCCGGCCGCGATCTGCCCCGCCACATCACGCGCGGACGATCCGGCGCGCAGCGCGAGCATCTGGGCGATCAGCTCCACATCCTGCAACCGGCCCGGCCCGATCTTGGCGTCCCAGTCGCCCTGCGGCGGCTTCGCGGCGGCGATCCGGGCGCGCATCTCGGCCACATCGGACAGCACCGCCTCACCCGCCCCCTTGGCCCGCAGGATCGCGCCACGCAGCGCCTCGACACGGACCATCAGACCCGCATCGCCCGCGATCGGCCGGGCCCGGGTCAGCGCGAGATGCTCCCATGTCCAGGCCTCTGTCATCTGATAGTCCTCGAAACCCGCCAGCCCGGTCGCCACCGGTCCCTGCCGGCCCGAGGGGCGCAGCCGCATGTCCACCTCATAGAGCCGGCCCTGCGACATCGGCGCACTCAGCGCCGTGACCAACGCCTGCGTCAGCCGCGCATAATAGGCGCGCGTCGCCAGCGGGCGCGGCCCGTCCGACGCCTCCACGCCCGCCGCGTCATAGATCACGATGAGGTCGAGGTCGGACCCCGCATTGAGCCGCGCCGCGCCGAGCGACCCCATGCCGAGCACCACCGCCCCCTGCCCCGGCGCGGCGCCATGCTTGGCCGCGAATTGCGCAACGACCTGCGGCCAGAGCCCGGCCACAACCGCCCCGGCAAGGTCGGCATAGTGCTGCCCCGCCTCAGTCGCGTTGACCAGTCCGCGCAGGTGGTGCACGCCCACGCGGAAATGCCATTCCTTCATCCAGCGCCGCGCCGCATCGAGCCGCGCCTCGTAATCGGGCACCCCGGCCAGCGCCGCATCGAGCGAGGCCCGCAGCCCGTCCGGGCCGGGCCATGGCGCAAAGAACCCGCCACCGATCACCGCGTCGAACACGGCCGCATTGCGCGACAGATGCCGCGCCAGCGCCGGCGCGGTGGCCGCGATATCGACGATCAGCTGCGTGAGCTGCGGATTGGCCTCGAAGAGCGAGAAAAGCTGCACACCGGCCGGCAAACCCGCGAGAAACCCGTCGAACTGCAACAGCGCCTCGTCCGGCTTTGCGGCCTCCTGCAGGCGGCGCATGATCTCGGGGCGCAGCCGCTTGAAGATCTCGACCGCGCGCGAGGATCGCAACGCCGGATAGGTCAGCCAGCGCGCCGTGACCTCTGCGCCGAAACCGTCATCCATCGGCGCGGCCGCCTGACCGGGCGCAAAGAAATCCTCGGTCAGGGCATGGACCTCTTCGATCCGGGCGGTCAGATCGGCGCGCAGACGCGCGGCATCCGTCCCCATGAAGGCCGCGAGTCGGTCGAACCCCTCGTCCGTGGCGGGCAGCAGATGGGTCTGCGCGTCGTGGATCATCTGCAAGCGGTGCTCGACCTCGCGATGGGCCCGGTAATGGGCCTGCAGCGTGGCGGCAACCTCGGGCGCGACCCACCCGGCCTGGGCAAGCCGCGCCAGCCCCTCGCAGGTGCCGCGCACGCGCAGGCTGGTGTCTCGACCGCCCGCGATGAGCTGCCGCGTCTGGGTGAAGAATTCGATCTCGCGGATCCCGCCGCGCCCCAGCTTCATGTTGTGGCCGGGCAAGGACAGCGGCCCATGCAGCCCCTTGTGGTCGCGGATGCGCAGCCGCATGTCATGGGCATCCTGGATCGCGGCAAAATCGAGGTGCTTGCGCCAGACAAAGGGGCGCAGGGTGTCGAGAAACCGCTCTCCGGCCGCGATGTCGCCACCACAGGCGCGCGCCTTGATATAGGCCGCACGTTCCCAGGTCCGGCCCACGCTTTCATAATAGCTCTCGGCGCTGGCCATGCTGAGGCAGACCGGCGTGACTGCCGCATCGGGCCGCAGCCGCAGGTCGGTGCGAAAGACATAGCCATCCCCGGTCAGATCCGACAGGAGCGCCGCCAGCCGCCGCGTGACACGGATGAAGGCCGCCCGCGCATCGGCATAGTCGGCCGCATCGAACCGGGTTTCGTCAAACAGGCAGATGAGGTCGATATCCGAGGAATAGTTGAGCTCATGCGCACCCATCTTGCCCATGGCGAGCGCCACCATGCCACCGGCCTGCGCGGCATCCTCCTCAATCAGACCGGGAATGCGACCGCGCCCGATCTCGGCCGCCACGAGGCGGCGCAGGCAGACATCCACAGCGGTATCGGCCAGACGGGTCAATGTCCCGGTGACCGTCTCGAGTGGCCAGACACCGGCAAGATCGGCCAGCCCGGCAAGAGCCGCGATCCGTGCCTTGGCCCGGCGCAGCCCCGGCGCCAACTGGTCGAGCGGCAGCGCCGCGACAGTGGCGAATTCTGCGCCGGCAGCAGCCTCGGGGTCGTCAAAAGCATCGCGCAGCCACCCGGCCTCGCGCGCCATCAGCCCGGCCAGATAGGGACTGCATCCCGCCGCCCCGGCAATCAGGTCATGCAAGCCCGCCGCGAGGCCGGGAAAATGCGCCAGCCCGTCGGCGGCTCGGTCGGGATCATAAGGATGCGGGGCGCGGGTCTGGCGGGATTCAAAGCTCATGGCGGCACTTTGCGGCCCGCCGCAGCGATGGTCAATCACGACCGCGCTTTCGTCACACCCCTGCCGGGCAAAGGCGGGACGGCCTGCATCTTTTGGCCCCAAATATCCCCGCCGGAGGCCAAGAGTTTTCGTACGAAAACTCTTGCAAGAATTTTCGTACGAAAATTCTTCGCCCCACCCGACGCGCGCCGCGGTGGCCCAATGTAACTATCTTTAACATCGCCTCTTGAAGCCGATCCCGAGGCTTCACATATCGGGGATGTGAAAGCCATTCACATTGAACCGCCAACCGGACAGGAGATCATGATGACAACCACCGATATCTACCCCCCGACAGCCATCCCCCGTCACAACGGGGCGCAGGGCTGGTTCGCACGGGCCGAAGCCTGGCTCGACGCCCGCGGACGCGGCGCCTGGATCGCCGCGATGGTCCTCGGCTTCGTCTTTTTCTGGCCGGCTGGCCTCGCCCTTCTCGCCTATATGATCTGGAGCAAACGCATGTTCAGCAAATCCTGCACGACCCGCAGCATGGGCCGCGACCATTCCGCCTTCTCTGCCGCCCGCCACGCGATGCGGTCCTCGGGCAATGCCGCCTTTGACGCCTACAAGAGCGAAACCCTGCGCCGTCTCGAAGAGGAACAGGACAATTTCGAAGCCTTCCTGGCCCGCCTGCGCGAAGCAAAGGACAAGGCGGAGTTCGACCAGTTCATGGACGACCGTGCCCGCCGGGCGAGCCGCGCCGATCCTGACGCCGCCGCGCAGACCCAGGCCTGAGCATGCCCGCAGCCATCGGCGGCCCCCCCGAGGGGCCGCTGCCTTGCCCGATCACCCTGTTCAAACGGAGACCCTGACCATGTCCGCACAGCCTTTTGCCCATGGCCTGCCCGACCCCGTCGCACGGGCCGATTTCTATGACGGCGTTGCAACCAGGCGGTTGCTGGCCTGGCTGGCGGATGTGGTGCTGATCCTCGTGCTCTGCCTGCTGATCCTGCCATTCACCGCCTTTACCGGCATCTTCTTCTTTCCTGCGCTGATGCTGGTCACGGGGTTCCTCTATCGCTGGGCCACGCTCGCGGGGGGGTCTGCGACCTGGGGCATGCGCCTGATGGGGATCGAGTTGCGCGAGGGGGACGGCGGCCGCCTGCACGGCGCTACCGCGTTCTGGCACACGCTGGCCTATACCTTGGCTGTCGCCATGGCGCCCTTGCAACTGGTCTCGGTCCTGATGATGGCGCTGACCCCGCGTGGCCAGGGGCTTGGCGACAGCCTGCTTGGAACGGCCGCGATCAACCGGCCGCTGTGACAGCACCCGTTTGTCACATCCCGTTTACCCTTCGCTAACCATGGGCTTGGCGGATCGCCCGGGGGTTGCTAACGTCACCCCAAACAGACCTCTCGGGCATCCATGCGCCATACGCTCCCCCTCGCGCCGCAATTCTACGTCACCGCCCCGCAACCCTGCCCCTATCTCGAGGGCCGGATGGAAAGAAAGCTGTTCACCGCGCTGCAGGGCGACGCGGCAGAGCGGCTCAACGATGCGCTGTCGAAACAGGGGTTCCGTCGCTCGCAGAACGTGCTTTACCGGCCGTCCTGCGCGGAATGTTCGGCCTGCCTGTCGGCGCGCATCCGGGTGGCGGATTTCATGCCGACCCGCAGCCAGGCCCGCGCGGCCCGGCGCAACAGCTACCTGCAGCGGCGCGCGACGGCGCCCTGGGCCACCGAAGAGCAGTTCGCGCTCTTTCGCGACTATCTCGACAGCCGGCACGCGACGGGCGGCATGGCCGACATGGACCTCTTTGAATTCGCGGCCATGGTCGAGGAAACGCCCGTGCGCACCCGGCTGATCGAATATCACGACCCCGCGCTGCGCAACCGGCGCGGTGACGAGGCCGACCCGCGCGACGGTCTGCGCGCGGTCTGCCTGACCGACATCCTCGATGACGGGCTGAGCATGGTCTATTCCTTCTTTGACCCCGCCCGCGACAAGGACAGCCTCGGCACCCATATCATCCTCGACCATGTCGTCATCGCCCGCGAAATGGGCCTGCCCTATGTCTATCTGGGCTATTGGGTGCCGGGCAGCCCCAAGATGGGCTACAAGGCCAAGTTCGACGCGCTCGAGATCTTCAGAGGCGGCCGCTGGCAACCCCTCGGCAACCCCGCCGACCATGACGCCGCCACACATCCCCTGTCGGTCGATCCGATCGCCGAGCAGGTCGCGCGGATCAGCCTGCCCGATCTGAACCGCCCCCAGCGCGGCTGACGGCGCCGGTTGAGGGGCTGCCGACGGGGACTTGCAGGGGACTTGCAGGGGACTGACGGGGGACTGACGGGGGACTGACGGGGGACTGACGGGGGACTGACGGGGCGGCTGTTCCGCCCCGCCGCCGCGCAGCGGTCTAACGCGCCAGCAGGTTCGGCACGATCGTGACCACCCCGGGCACAAAGGCCAGAAGGCCCAGGGCCGCGATCTGGATCAGGACAAAGGGGATCACGCCGCGATAGATCTGGCCGGTCGTCACCTCCTTGGGCGCCACGCCGCGCAGATAGAACAGCGCAAAGCCGAACGGCGGCGTCAGGAACGAGGTCTGCAGGTTCACCGCGATCATGATCGTCACCCATTTCGGGTCCATCGTGCCGCCATAGATCACCGGGCCGACGATCGGCACGACGATGTAGATGATCTCGAGGAAATCGAGCACGAAGCCGAGGATGAACAGGATCACCATCACCAGCAGGAACACGGTCCATTCATTGTCGAAACTGCGCAGGAAGGCCTGGATGTAATGCTCTCCGCCAAAGGAGATCACCACGAGGTTCAGCAGTTGCGAGCCGATCAGGATGGCGAACACCATCGCCGTGACCTTGGCCGTCTCGCGCACCACGGGGGTGAGAACGCGCCCCGCATAGAGCACCCAGCAGGAATAGAAGATGCCGAACATCGCATAGAGAAATGCGGTGAAGGCGACGCCAAAGGCGATGTAGCGCTCGAAACCCACCACCTCCTGGTTCATCCGCAGGTCAAAGTTGACCCCGATCAGCAGCATCACCACGATGGCGCCCGTCGCCTGTAGCACGATCCGGCCCGAGCGCTTTTCTTCCTGCAACTTGCGGTAGGCCGCGAGCATCAGCGCGCCACCTGCCCCCAGCGCCGCGGCTGGCGTCGGATTGGTAATGCCGGCGAGGATCGAGCCCAGCACCGCCACGATCAGCACCAGCGGCGGAAAGATCACGCGCAGGATGTCGTTCTGCGCCAGATGTCCGGCGGCGGTGCGGCATCCCGACAGCACCATCAGGGCCGGGATGGCGAGCAGCAGCGTTGTGGTGCCAGGCGTGGTCAGCGGCGTGATGAACAGCGCATCCACCACCAGCATGAGCACGACGCCCAGCCCGCCGAGCCACAGCGCCCCCACCGGCCGCGACGGCGCGGAACCGCGCGCCGTGGTCAGCACCAGCGCCGCGAGCAGCGCCGCCAGCGCGATGCCGCTGCCGACCAGCGGTGCGGTTGCAACCCGTTCCGCCCGCAGCGTCGCGCGCTCTTCGTCGGACAGAAGGCGCGATTCCTCCACCCCACCCGAAGCGTCGATGGCCGCCTGCTGCGCCACGGCGGCATCCCATGCCGCCTGTCCGTGCAATGCGATCATCGATTCCGCACAGGCCGGGGCGACCTTGGTGCGCAGGGCAGCCCCCTGCCCGGCCGCCGAATAGCTGTCCACGATGACATCCTGGCTGCCGACAAACCCGATCTGGTTGAGCGCGATCAGCCCCCCGATCAGCACCACGGGCGCGGCCAGGAACCAGGTGAGCTTTTCATTGCGGGACGCGACCTCGCCCCGCGCGGAAGGGACCGAGACGGCCGGCGCCTTGGACGGGTTCAGGAGCGCGAACCCGAAGGCATAAAGCGCATAGAGCACCGCCAGCAGGATCCCCGGCAACAGCGCGGCCTGGAACAGCGTGCCGACCGAGACGACCGCAGGCGTGCCCAGATAGGTGAGCGCATCCGAGCAGCCCGCCGCCTGCGCGCGCGCCTCCTGCGCGGTGGCAAAGATGTCGCCGGCCAGCGTGCCCAGCAGCACGATCACGATCGAGGGCGGGATGATCTGCCCCAGCGTGCCCGAGGCCGCGATGACCCCGGTGGCAAGCTCTGGCGAATAGTTGTTCTTGAGCATCGTCGGCAGCGCCAGGAGCCCCATCGTGACCACTGTCGCCCCCACGATCCCGGTCGAGGCGGCCAGAAACGCGCCCACCACGACGATGGACACGGCAAGCCCGCCGGGCAGCGGGCCGAACACCCGTGCCATGGAGATCAGCAGGTCGTCCGCGATGCGCGAACGCTCCAGCGTGATGCCCATCATCACGAACATCAGCACCGCCAGCAGCGTCTCGATCGAGGCGCCGGCCAGCACACGCTCGTTGATCCGGTTGACGATGAAACCGAGGTTGCGGTCGAGCGCCGTCTCCCACCCCTGCGCGAACAGCGGTTCGGCCAGGCGCGGCAGGTCGGGATAGCGGAAGGTCGTCACGTCATCGGGCCGGATCCCCTGCGCGGTGAGCGCCGCGAAATCCGCACTGCCGCGGTCGATGGCCTGGTGGATCAGGTAGCCGCCGCTGTCGAGCGCCGCGATGATGAAGAAGGAGATAACCGCCGAGCCCGCGATGGCAAAGGCCACCGGAAAGCCCGACAGGATACCGGCAAAGAGGCAGAGGAACACGATCAGAAGCCCGATCTCGATCCCGTCCAGTCCGAAAAGCATGTGGTGTCCGCCTGTAAGTGTTGGGGCCGCGGGTCAGTGGATCTTGGCCACCAGTTCAGCCGTGGGATCGCCGATTTCATCCTTGTCGAGGAAATTGCCCTCGCTCAGCGGGCCTTCCTTCCACTCCAGATAAGAGCGGTAGAAGAACGTGACCGCCTGCAGCATCACCATCGCGGTGAAAGCCAGGAGCAGCACCTTGAACAGGAAATAGGCGTTGAAGCCGTTGGGCGAAAAGCCGATTGTCTCGATGTTCCAGCGCAGCGCGCGCGCCTTGGCCAGCATCCGGTCAAGCGGGTCCGAGGCCGAGACCGTCGGCACGACCATGTTGCGCCAGAAGAAAAACCAGGCGTAGAGCCAGATCAGCGTCACCGCGGGCAACATGAAAAACAGCGAGCCGAACATGTCGATCGCCTTTTTCACGCGGTAGCGGGCCGGGGCATAGACCAGGTCCACCCGCACATGGCCACCCTGCACAAAGGTGTAGGCCACGCAAAGAGTGACCACCATCGCATTGTAAAGCTTGAGTTCCTCGCTCCACCAGCTGATGTCGAAGGTCACCACCTTGCCAAAGCCGAACGACATCTGAGACACCGCAAAGACGCGCTGCATAAAGATGATGACGATCTGTTGCAGCACCATGGCGAGCCCGGCCCAGGCAGCGAACCGCCCGACGGTGTTGGCGAAACCCTCGAGCCCGCGCACGATGCCCCACATGAAACCGTTCCAGATCATGCCGATGGCCGTCACCAGCAGGAACAGGACAAGAGCCACAAAGAACAGCTCGACCGAGGCCCCGTAATAGATGAAGCGCATCAGCGCTTCGGGGTTCGACCAGTCGAGCCAGAGCGCCGGATGCGCGAGCGCATAGCCGAGGTTCCAGAAGGCTTCGATCAGATGCGCGGCAAGCCAGCCTGCGTTGGTGCCGCCCCAAGCTTCGACAAGTTCCATATGCTCCTCCCCCGTTGTCCGCGTCGCGCACGCGCACCGGTCAGTGCCGGGCCATTGCTGGCCCGGCCCCGGATGCGCGTCCGCTCCTGGCGGGTTTAGCCGAGGATCCGGTCACGCTGGGCGCGGTAGGCGCCCTCGGACCGCTGGATCCAGCCCGACGAGGACCGCATCGACGCCATGGCGCTGTCGATGATCTGGTCATAGAGCGGGTCGCCGCGATACTGGTCCATCGTCTCCATCGACGCGGTGCCCATCGCATCCCAGACCGAGTCGGGGAATTCGAGCAGGGTCACGCCACCGGCCTGCAGACGGGTCAGCGCGGCCGAGTTTTCCGACAGGAACTGCGCCAGGTTCCACTGGTGGCATTCACCGGCCGCGATCTCGACGATCTTCTGCTGCGCGGGGGTAAAGCTTTCGAACACGTCGCGGTTGATGGCAAGCGACAGGCCGGCGCCCGGCTCGTGGAAACCGGCAGTGTAGTAGAACTTGGTGATTTCCTGGAAACCGGCCTTTTCATCGGCCCAGGGCCCGATCCATTCGGTCCCGTCGATGGCGCCCGAGGCCAGCGCCTGATAGACTTCGGCGCCGGGCAGGTTCTGCACCGAGGCGCCCATGCGGCCGAGCGCCTGACCACCCAGACCCGGCATGCGGAACTTCAGCCCCTGGAAATCCTCCGGGCCGTTGATCTCTTTCGAGAACCAGCCGCCCGATTGCGCGCCGGTATTGCCCGCGAGAAAGGATTTCAGGCCAAAGATCTGGCCCAGTTCGTCATGCAGATCCCTGCCGCCGTCGAAATAATACCAGTTCACCAGCTCCTGCGCGGTCATCCCGAAGGGCACGGCGGTAAAGAAGGCATAGCCCGGGTGCTGGCCGACAAAGTAGTAGTCGGCGCCCTGATACATGTCGGCCTGGCCCGAGGTCACGGCGTCGAACACCTCGAAGGCGCCCACAAGCTCGCCCGCGGCCTTGAGGTCAACCGTCAGCTGGCCATCGGTCATCGCGGTGATGGTGTCGGCCACGCGCTGCGCGCCGTCATGCACACCGGCAAGGCCACGGCCCCAGGTGGTGACCATGGTCAGCGTGCGGTTGCCCTGCGCATAGGCAGGCGCTGCCAGCGCACTGGCCGCCGCGGCCGAGCCGCCAAGCGCCGAGGTTCTCAGAAACGAGCGACGATCCATCCGGTATCCTCCCAAGGATGTTTGACCTGCCCTCTCCCTGGGCGCGGTCGTTGGTGATGGCGGATACTAGCGCCGCGCCGTTGGTTCGGGAATACCGAGTATTGCGTATTTTGCCCGTCTCGCGACAGGTTCTGGCGCGCTGGCAGCGCTAACAGGCCCCGGCCCCGCTGCATTGCACTTTGATTCGCGCGCTGATCCGGCGTATCGAATCACCATGACCGCCCTGGCCGCACGCACCGTGGGGCGACTCGCGCAGAGCCTGTCGCTCACCTATCGCAAGAAGGTTTTCCTTCTCGCCACATTGCCGCTTGTCGCCGCGGTGACGCTGATTGCCTTTGTGGTGAGCTATCAGTCGCGCCAGCTTGCCGATCGCGAGATCGCGGCGCTCGAGGTGCAACTGATCGAGGCCAAGCGCGAAGAGCTCAAGAACTACCTGTCCATCGCGCGCACGGCCTTTGTGAACATCTACGGTCGCGCCGGCCCCGACGACGCGCGCGCCAAGCTCGAGGTGACGCGCATCCTCTCCTCGATGCTCTACGGACCCGACGGCTATTTCTTTGTGTTCGACTATGACGGCAACAACCTCGTCGCGCCGCGCCAGACGCATCTGATCAACCGCAACTGGCTGGGGCTGACCGATGCGCGCGGCACGCCGATCACGGACGAGCTGATCCGCATAGCGCGCGCGGGCGGCGGCTATCACACCTTTGACTGGCCCAAGCCCACGACCGGCGAAACCGGCCGGATGATCGTCTATGTCAATGGTCTGCAGGACTGGCGCTGGGTCGTGGGCACGGGGATCTTCATCGACGAAGTGCTCGACACCGTCGCCTCTGCCCGTGCCGAAGTCGAGGCGCGCGCGCGCCAGACGACTTTCTACATCGCGGGTATCGCGATCGTGGCCCTGCTGGTCGTGTTCCTGTCGGGGCTGCTGCTCAACATGCGCGAACGGCGGCTCGCGGATGGCAAGCTCAAGGACCTCACCCAGCGCGTGATCGACACCCAGGAAGAAGAGCGCGGCCGCGTCGCGCGCGAGCTGCACGACAGCATCAGCCAGATCCTGGTCGGCGTGCGCTACGCGCTCGAACTGGCGCGCCGGCGGCTGTTACTGAACGACACGCGCGCGGGCGAGAGCCTCGACAAGGGGATCGCCTCGCTCAGCGGCGCGATCCAGGAGGTGCGCCGCATCAGCCGCGACCTGCGCCCCGGCGTGCTCGACGATCTCGGGCTTGGCCCCGCGCTCAAGACGCTGACCGACGATTTCCGCACCCGCACCGGGATCGAGGTGCAGTTCGAAACGGTGGTGTTTCGCAACAGGCTCGACCAGGAGGCCAAGATCGCGCTCTACCGCATCGCGCAGGAGGCGCTGACCAATATCGAACGCCATGCCAAGGCGAGCAAGGTCACGCTGAGCATCCGCGGCGACCGCAACGGCGCGATCCTGCGGATCAGCGACAACGGCCGCGGCATGGAGGGCCTGCCCGGCAATCGCCACCAGTCCGCCGCCGGCGGCGGTCTGGGCCTGCGCAACATGTCCGAACGGATGGAACAGCTTGGCGGCAGGCTGCGCATCATGTCGACCGAGGCGGGCACCGTGATCACGGCGCAGGTCCCGCTCAGCCACATGCTCCCCCCCGAAAGCCGCAACAGAGAGAGCGCATGACAGCCAGACCGCAGATCCGCGTCGTCATCGTGGACGATCACCCGATGGTGGCCGAGGGCATCCAGGCGATCCTCGAGACCTATGAGGACATCAATGTCGTGGGCACCCTGTGCAACGGGCAGGAGGCGATCGACGCCGTGGTGCGGCTGGCGCCCGATGTGATGCTGCTCGACCTCAACATGCCGGTGATGAACGGGCTGACCGCGACCGAAATCATCCTCGAACGCCGGCCGCAGACGCGCATCCTGATCCTGTCGATGCATGACAGCGCCGAATACATCTCGACCGCGCTGGCGCATGGCGCGATGGGCTATGTGCTCAAGGACGTGCCGACCGAAGAGGTCCGCATCGCCATCGACACGGTCATGGCGGGCCAGCGCTACCTGTGCACCGGCGCGCAGGGCTCGCTCGAGCCGCGCAGTACGGACGGGCGCGAGCCGCTCACCTCGCGCGAGCAGTCGATCCTGCTGCAACTGGCCCAGGGGCAGTCGAACAAGGAGGTGGCGCTGGTCTTTGGCATCTCGGTGCGCACGGTCGAGACCCATCGCAAGAACATCAAGCGCAAGCTGGGCATCTCCTCGACCGCCGGGCTGACGCGCTATGCGATGGAACACGGCGTGTTGCAGGGCACCGGCGCCTGATCCGCAGAAAGAAAGTTGCGGCAAAACGTCGAATTGCGACATATTATCCACGAAGCCCGGTTGACGCCCGGCAATGGGCATGCATATGGTCCGCCCACGCAAAGAGAAGGTGCCAGCAGATGGTCGATATTCTTGTAGGACGGGTGAGGATGCGCATGGGCCGGTGACGGTTGACCCAGTGAGGTTCCCATGCGCCCCCGAAAACCGGGGGCTTTTTTATGCGCAAGGCAGGTGAGACGGATGGACGGAGAGGCGACAATGACACGCAAGATGGCCGAAACCCGCGAGATGACCGGGGCGCAGATGGTGGTCCAGTCCCTGCGCGACCAGGGGGTGACGACGATCTTTGGCTATCCCGGCGGCGCGGTGCTGCCAATCTATGACGAGATCTTCCAGCAGTCCGACATCCAGCATATCCTCGTGCGGCACGAACAGGCGGCGGTGCATGCGGCCGAAGGCTATGCGCGCTCGACCGGACGGCCCGGCGTGGCGCTTGTCACCTCGGGCCCAGGGGCGACCAATGCGGTGACGGGTCTGACCGATGCGCTGATGGACTCGATCCCGATCATCGTTCTGACCGGCCAGGTGCCGACCTTCATGATCGGCTCGGACGCGTTCCAGGAGGCCGATACGGTCGGCATCACCCGCCCCTGCACCAAGCACAACTGGCTGGTCAAGGAGACCGACAAGCTCTCTGCCACGATCCACGAGGCGTTTCACGTGGCCACATCGGGCCGCCCCGGCCCGGTGCTGATCGACATCCCCAAGGATGTGCAATTCGCCACCGGCACCTACACCCCCAAGGGCAGCCGCCCCTCGCTCTACCAGCCGCGGCTCAAGGGCGACGCGGAGGCCATTGCGGCCCTGGTCAAGGCGATGGAAAAGGCGAAAAAGCCGGTGTTCTACACTGGCGGCGGCGTCATCAACTCCGGCCCCGCCGCGAGCCGCCTGCTGCGCGACCTGGTGGCGGCGACGGGCTTTCCGATCACCTCGACCCTGATGGGGCTTGGCGCCTACCCCGCCTCGGGCGAGAACTGGCTGGGGATGCTGGGAATGCACGGCCTTTACGAGGCCAATATGGCGATGCATGACTGCGACCTGATGATCAACATCGGCGCGCGGTTCGACGACCGCATCACCGGACGGATCGACGCCTTTTCGCCGCGCTCGAAAAAGGCGCATATCGACATCGACGCCTCGTCGATCAACAAGGTGATCCGGGTCGATATCCCGATCCTGGGCGATGTCGCGCATGTGCTCGAGGACCTGCTGGCCGCATGGACGGCGCGCGGCGGCGTGACCGACCGCGAGGCGGTGGCCCGCTGGTGGGACCAGATCCGCGACTGGCGCGCCATCGACTGCCTGCGGTTCGAACAATCCGGCCCGGTGATCCGACCCCAATATGCGCTGTCACGGCTCGAGGTACTGACCAAGGCGCATGACCGCTATATTTGCACCGAGGTCGGCCAGCACCAGATGTGGGCGGCGCAATACCTCGGATTTGACGCGCCCAACCGCTGGATGACCTCCGGCGGGCTGGGCACGATGGGCTATGGCTTTCCCGCCTCGATCGGCGTGCAGCTTGCGCATCCCGATGCGCTGGTGATCAACGTGGCGGGCGAGGCGTCCTGGCTGATGAACATGCAGGAGATGGGCACGGCGGTGCAATACCGGCTGCCAGTCAAGCAGTTCATCCTGAACAACGAACGCCTGGGCATGGTGCGGCAATGGCAGGAGTTGCTGCACGGCGAGCGCTATTCGCATAGCTGGTCCGAGAGCCTGCCCGATTTCGTCAAGCTGGCCGAGGCCTTTGGCGCAAAGGGGATCCGCTGCAGCGACCCGGAGACGCTGGATGACGCGATCATGGAGATGATCACCCATCCCGGCCCGGTGATCTTTGACTGCCTTGTCGCCAAGCACGAGAACTGTTTTCCGATGATCCCCTCGGGCAAGGCGCATAACGAGATGTTGCTGGGCGAGGCCTCGACCAAGGGCGCGATCGGGGCCGGCGGGGCGGTGATGGTGTAGGCAAAAAATCTTCGTACGAAGATTTTTCAAAGATTTTTCGTACGAAAAATCTTGGCGCGCGAATGGAAGAGGGATGCGACCGATGTCGGCATTGAAGATCAAGAAAGGCTCGACGAGCCACTCCGCCTACAACCTGCGCGACACGCACAGCAGCGTGGAAGAGCGGCACACGCTGGCCATCGTGGTCGAAAACGAACCCGGCGTGCTGGCCCGTGTCATCGGTCTGTTCTCCGGGCGGGGCTACAATATCGAAAGCCTGACCGTGGCCGAGATCGATCACAGCGGCCACCGCTCGCGCATGACCATCGTGACGCGCGGCACGCCCCATGTCATCGACCAGATCGAGGCGCAACTGGGCCGCATCGTGCCGGTGCACGAGGTGATCGACCTCACCGCCGAAGGGCCGGCGGTCGAGCGCGAACTGGGCCTGTTCAAGGTGGCCGGCAAAGGCGATGCGCGCGTCGAGGCCCTGCGGCTGGCCGACATCTTTCGCGCCAATGTGGTCGATTCGACGCTCGAGAGCTTTGTGTTCGAGATCACCGGCACCAGCGAAAAGATCGATGCCTTCGCCGAGCTGATGCGGCCGCTGGGCTTGCGCGAGGTCGCGCGCACCGGTGTTGCAGCATTGTCGCGCGGCGCCGCCGCAAAGCACTGACGGCCGCCCCCGCGCATCCGGGGATGGAATTGGGTGGGGGCGGCCCGGGCCTGATCCGGGCCTGATCCGGGCATGATCCGGGCCTGATATGGGCCCGGTCTGGGCCAGATATGGGCCCGGATTTAGCGCGGCCAGGCTTGAGTTCGGCCAAGCTTGAGCGCGGCCCGCATTTAGCGCGGCCCGGGCCGTTCTGGTCAGCCTTCGGGCGGTGTGAGCAGGCCCGCCTCGGTTGCGGCGGCGAACTCCTCCATGTCGATCAGGCCATCGCCGTTGGCGTCGATCGTTCTGAAGCCCTCCTCGGTCATGTCGGCATAGACGGCGAGCATCTCGGGAAAGCTGTAGAAACCGTCGCCGTTCACATCGATCGCCGCATCGGGCTCTTGCGCCAGAGCGGGCAGCGCTGCGAACGCGCCGCCGCACAGGACAAGGACCGCCATCAGGTTGCGGGATTTGGGTGTCATGGATGAAACTCCTGTTTCAGGGGACATGGACGAGGTCGTTGCGACCTCGCTGACTGTTCTGCGCGGGCCCCTGCCCTGACGCCAGCCATGGCGGACCCGTTGGCCGATCTCGGCGGGGTCGGGCGCAAATGGCCTTCGACGACCGGCGGCGCCTTGCGCAATGCGGCCGGCGCGCGCCATCTCGGCAAGAGATGACCGGCGCCGCGGCCGCCCATCGGCAAGGCACCGCCGTCGGCGCCGGGACCGGCCCGCGCAGGACGCGACCGCAAAGGCTGGATTCCCCCCGGCAATCCTGATTTGGTGCCGCCCAACACGCCAGCCAGACAGGATCGCCATGACCCCGCGCAAGATCATCATCGACACCGACCCCGGCCAGGACGATGCCGTGGCGATCCTTCTCGCGCTGGCCAGCCCCGAAGAGATCGAGGTGCTGGGCATCACGGCGGTGGCCGGAAACGTGCCCCTCGCGCTCACCGAGCGCAATGCGCGGATCGTCTGCGAACTGGCCGGGCGGCGCGACGTCAAGGTCTTTGCCGGCTGCGACAGGCCGCTTGCGCGGCCGCTGGTCACGGCGGAGCATGTGCATGGCAAGACCGGCCTCGACGGGCCACCGATGGCGGAGCCGACGATGCCGCTTCAGGCGCAGCATGGGGTGGATTTCATCATCGAGACGTTGCGGCGCGAGGCGCCCGGCACCGTCACGCTCTGCCCCTTGGGGCCGCTCACCAATGTCGCCACCGCCTTTGAGCGCGCGCCGGACGTGATCGGCCGCGTGGCGCAGATCGTGCTGATGGGCGGGGCCTATTTCGAGGTGGGCAACATCACGCCGGCGGCCGAATTCAACATCTTTGTCGATCCCGAGGCCGCGAAGATCGTCTTTGGCGCTGGCGTGCCGCTGACCGTGATGCCGCTCGATGTGACGCACAAGGCGCTCACCACGCGCGAACGGATCGACGCGTTCCGCGCGATGGGCAGCACGGTGGGCGATCATGTCGCGGCCTGGACAGATTTTTTCGAACGCTTCGACATGGAGAAATACGGCTCGGAGGGGGCACCGCTGCATGACCCCTGCGTGATCGCCTTCCTGATCCGGCCCGAACTCTTTACCGGTCGTCTGATCAACGTCGAGATCGAAACCGCGTCCGAACTGACACTTGGCATGACGGTCGCGGATTGGTGGGGCATCACCAACCGGCCCCGCAACGCGAAGTTCATGGGGGAGATCGCCGCCGAAGGCTTCTATGCGCTCCTGGCCGAGAGGCTGGCGCGGCTGTGAGCACCGCCATCCACCTGGCCCGGCCCGATGACATCGAGGCACTTGTGGCGTTGATGGCGCGCGGCCATGCAGAGCGCGCCCTGACTTTTGACGATGCCCATCGGCGCAAGGCGGTGCGGCCTCTGCTCGACGGCAGCCCGCATGGCGCGGTCTGGCTGATCGGACCGCAGCGGGCGCCGCTGGGCTATGTCGTTGTCGCGTTCGGCTGGTCGGTGGCGCTGGCGGGGCTCGAGGGATGGATCGAGGATGTCTTTGTGCGCCCCTCGGTGCGGCGGCGCGGCATCGGGACCGAGGTGCTCCATGCGGTGGCGGTGTCGCTCGCGCAAGGCGGGGTCAGGGCGCTGAATGTGCGGCTGAGCGATGCGGACGCAGCCGCCATGGCGTTTTGCAGCAAGGTCGGCTTTGCCGCTCGCCCGGGCGACCGGGTGATGACGGACATGCTCTAGCGCGCGGAGCCAAGAATTTTCGTACGAAAATTCTTTGAAAATTCTTCGTACGAAGAATTTTGACCCGCGCGGCGGTCAGCCTTTGCCCGGGGGCTTGGTGCCGCCGGGCTTGTCGCCGGGCCGGTGCCCCGGTTTGCCACCCGGCTTTCCAGCACCGGGTTTGCGCCCCTCAAAGCCCATGCCCGGCCCCTTGCTCTTGAAGCGTGGCTTGCCCGCAGCCGGGCGGCCCGGCGCGTCGGCCTGCGGGCGGGCTCGGTATTCGGTGACGGCACCGGGTGCGACATCCGCGGCGGGGCGTGCCGCCAGTTGGCCGGGTTTGCGCGGGGCCCGCGGTGGTTTGGGTGCGGCGGATCTGGCGTCGTCGCGGGGGGGCCGCGGGCCGCGGGCATGGGGTTTCGGCCCACCGGGCGCTGGGCCGTCACGCCGCGGCTTCGGCGCGTCGGGGCGGGTCTGGCGTGCCGGGTCCGGCCCGGCCGCCGGTGCGGGTGCCGGTGCCGGTGCGCGTGCGGGCGCATCGACCTGCACGGGACGCTGTTGTTCGGGGCGTTGTTGTTCGGGGCTCGGCTCGACCTGGGCGGGCGGCGACAAGCGTGTCACCGTAGCCGGGCGCGGTGTGGCCGGCGCAGGCGTGGCGGGGCCGGACTTCGCCGCATCGTCGCGGCGGGTGACGGCGACCCCACCCTCGATACGCGCCTCCGGTCCGATCGCCTTCCAGAACCGGTCGGCGCTTGCGGCGCTCAACTGCACCAGCGTCTCATGGTCCTGCACCCGGATCGCGCCGATATCGCCGCGCGTGAGGTCGCCCGCGCGGCAGAGCATCGGCAGCAGGCGGCGCGGCTCGGCCCCTTGCGCCGCCCCCAGCGCCACGCTGATCCAGACGGAATTGGCCGCATCGAGCCGCACCGGCGCCTTGCTGTCAGCCGCGCGCAGGTCCTCGGGGGCAGAGCGTGCGGCCATGTACTGGCGCACGAAACCCGCGGTGATCGCCTCTGGCGTGAAGGCCGAGAGCAGCAGCGCCACCAGATCGGCCTCGGCGGCCGTCCCGGGTGCGGCAAAGATCGGCGAGGCCAGCAGCCGCTCGGTATCGCGCCGCGTCACCTCCTCGGCCGAAGGCGCAGGCCCCCAGCCGGCCGACACGCCGGCTGCGGCCAAGAGGCGCTCGGCCTTCTTGCGCGCGTTGTGCGGCACGATCAGCGCCGACACCCCCTTGTTGCCCGCCCGCCCGGTGCGGCCGGAACGGTGCAGCAGCGTCTCGCGGTTGGTGGGCAGATCGGCATGCACGACCAGTTCGAGCCCCGGCAGGTCGATGCCCCGCGCGGCCACGTCAGTCGCCACACAGACCCGCGCGCGCCCGTCGCGCATCGCCTGCAGCGCATTCGTCCGCTCGGATTGCGACAGCTCTCCCGACAGGGCCACCACGGCAAAGCCGCGATTGTTGAAGCGTGCCGTCAGGTGGTTGACCGTCGCCCGCGTGCCGCAAAAGACCAGCGCATTCTTTGCCTCGTAGTAGCGCAGCACATTGACGATGGCGTTTTCACGGTCGGCATTGTCCACGACCATCGCGCGGTATTCGATGTCGATATGCTGCTCGCGTTCCGCCTCGGTCGCCACGCGCACGGCGTCGCGCTGATAGTCCTTGGCCAGCGCGGCGATCCCGCGTGACACGGTGGCGGAAAAGAGCAGCGTGCGTCGCGTCTCGGGTGCGGCCTGCAGGATGAACTCCAGATCCTCGCGGAACCCCAGGTCGAGCATCTCGTCCGCCTCGTCCAGAACCGCCACCTGCAACCCCGAAAGGTCGAGCGACGTGCGCAGGATATGGTCCTTGATCCGCCCCGGCGTGCCCACCACGATATGCGCGCCCCGGTCGAGCACGCGCCGCTCTGCCCGCATGTCCATGCCGCCCACGCAGCTTGCGATCACGGCACCCGTGGGGGCGTAGAGCCAGTCAAGCTCGCGCTGCACCTGCAACGCCAGCTCTCGCGTCGGCGCGATGATGAGCGCGAGCGGCACCGCCGCCGCAGCAAAGCGATCCCTGCCGTCGAGCAGCCCCGCCGCCATGGCAAGGCCAAAGGCCACCGTCTTGCCCGACCCGGTCTGCGCCGAGACCAGCACATCACGCCCGGCGAGCGCAGGGTCGCACATCGCCTCCTGCACCGGAGTGAGCGTGGCATAGCCCTTGTCGGCAAGGGCGCGGGCAAGGGCTGCGGGAACGCCGGGCAGATCGGTCATCGGGTGTGGCTTTCGGTCAGGAACATCAGGAGGCCGCGCGTCGCGGCCGGTCCGGCCGCCGCGACCTGTAGCCGATAGCGCGGATCACCCTGCGGACACAACCATCAACCGTGCGGCGCGCCTAGCGTCCCACCGCATCATAGGCGGCAAAGCCCGCCGCAAGGGCATCGGCGCGGCTGTAGATGTTGCGCAGGTCGGCCAGCACCCGCGCGCCGCCGTTGCCCGCCAGCCGCCGCAGGTCGAGCGCGCGGAACTCGTTCCATTCGGTCAGGATCACCACCGCATCGGCGCCATCGGCGGCGGCATAGGCACTGGCCATCCACTCAACCCCCGGCAGCATGAGCCGCCCTTCCCGTTCGCCCTGCGGATCGACCACGCGCACCTGCGCCCCCGCCCCCACCAGCGCCGGCACGATGGTCAGGCTCGGCGCCTCGCGCATGTCGTCGGTGTTGGGCTTGAAGGTCACGCCCAGCACCGCGATGACCTTGCCATTCACCGCGCCGCCGCACAGGTCGGTGATCTTGTCCACCATCCGGTGTTTGATGTCGTCATTCACCCGGATCACGGTTTCGGTGATCTGCAAGGGCACGCCATGTTCCTG
The DNA here is from genome assembly GCA_009993005.1 of Rhodobacterales bacterium. Taxonomy (GTDB): domain Bacteria; phylum Pseudomonadota; class Alphaproteobacteria; order Rhodobacterales; family Rhodobacteraceae; genus JAACUH01. The sequence continues at coordinate 63,794 of JAACUH010000071.1, read as the reverse complement.
CCCGGTGCGCGCCAGCGCGCGGGTATCCTTGGGAAAGCATGACCCGCCGTAGCCCGGCCCGGCATGAAGAAACTTGTTGCCGATCCGCCCGTCGAGGCCCATGCCGCGCGACACCGCCTTCACATCCGCGCCGACCCGTTCGCACAGCGCCGCGATCTCGTTGATAAAGCTGATCTTGGTCGCCAGAAAGGCATTGGCGGCGTATTTGATCATCTCCGCGCTTTCCAGATCGGTATAGACAATGGGAAAATCGCGCAGGAACAGCGGGCGGTAGATGTCGCCCATGACCTGCCGCGCGCGGTCGCTCTCGACCCCCACCACGACCCGGTCGGGGCGCATGAAGTCATCGACCGCCGCCCCTTCGCGCAGGAATTCCGGGTTCGACGCGACGTCGAAATCGGCATCGGGCCGGGCGGCGCGGATCACCTCGGCCATCTTGCGGTTGGTGCCGACGGGCACGGTCGATTTGGTCACGACAACGGCATAGCCGGTGAGCGCATGGGCGACCTCTTGGGCAGCGGCCATCACATAGGTGAGGTCGGCGTGGCCATCGCCGCGCCGCGTGGGCGTGCCGACCGCGACAAAGACCGCATCGACCCCCGCCACCGCTGCGCGCAGGTCAGTGGTAAAGCGCAGCCGCCCCGCCGCCACATTGCGCGCCATGACCGTGTCGAGGCCGGGCTCGTAGATCGGCACCTCGCCGCGATCGAGCCGCGCGACCTTGGCCGCGTCGAGATCGACACAGGTCACCTCATGCCCGAAATCGGAAAAACAAACGCCAGAGACAAGCCCGACATAGCCGGTGCCGATGACTGCGATCTTCATGGTGCTGTGGTCCTTCCGGTCAATCTCTGCCTGTCGAATGGCATGTCGGATCAATGCATTGCAGCCTCATACTAATGCGGACAGCGGGGTATGGGAACGACATAAGTCAGGAACAGGCGCAAATCGCATCCCGCCGGGCGCCACATTCCTGCCGCATTTGCGCCACCACAGCGCTTGATTTCCGTGGCAGGATGACCGAAACGGCCAGCCAAATCGGCCGGGGGCAACCGACCCGGCCCAAGAACAACCGACACGAACGAGGACAGAGCATATGGCAACCGCATCCCCCGTCCGCGAGGACATTGGCGGCGTTTCGCAACCCCGCCCACCCGTGCCTGCCGCGCAGGCGCCGGTTGCCCCGCCGCCGGGGCCGGTCGTATTCCGGGATCTGGCGAGCATCTAGCCCCGTCCCGCAACACAACGACCCGCAGGTCGCCCTCCTCCCTGGGCGTCACGCGGGAAAATGGCCAGACGGGTGACGCGGCGCCTCCTCCTCCCTTGCGCCGCTCCCCTCTGGCCCTTTTTTTGCCCTGCGACTAGGCTCGCGGCATGTCCGCCATCTCTTCGATCCCCAATCTGGGCCCCGCGACCGAGGCCGCATTCATCAGGGCCGGGATCACCACGGCCGAAGACCTGCGCGCGCTTGGCGCGGACGCCGCCTATGCAAGGCTGCTTGAAAACGGCGAGAGGCCGCATTTCATCGGCTATTATGTGCTGCACATGGCGTTGCAAGGGCGGCCCTGGAACGATTGCAAGGGGCCGGAAAAGGCGCGGCTTCGCGCCGGTTTCGACGCGCTCAAGGCGGGCGGGTTTGACAAGGGGCGCGCGGAACTGGAAAGCTTCATGGACCGGATCGGCCTGATCCGGGGACCATCCGACTGACGAGCAACCGATGACACCATTCCCCACCCGCCGCGCGGCGCTTGTCCTGATGCTGGGCGCGCTTGCCGCCTGTGCCCGGCCTGGCCCCGACACCGCGACAGCCGTGCCCGGCAACCTCTACCCCGGCGAGACGCCCGAAATGCGCCGCCTTGTGCGCAAATATGCCGAGGTCCACGGCATCCCCGAATCGCTCCTGCACCGTGTGATCCAGCGCGAGAGCGATTATAACCCCGCCGCGCGCAACGGGCCCTATTACGGGCTGATGCAGATCCTGCCCGAGACCGCGCGCCAGATGGGCCATCGCGGCCCGGCGCCCGAGTTGCTGGATGCGGAAACCAATCTGATGTTCGCCGGCCGCTATCTGCGCGGCGCCTGGATCGTGGCCAATGGCGACGAGGCCGAAGCCGTGCGCTGGTATGCGAGCGGCTATTATTATGAGGCGCGCAACCGCTGCCTGCTGGTCGAAACCGGCCTGCGCGACCGCGAATTGCGCTGCTAGGCTAAAGCTGTTCGATGTCGCCCTGCGCGCGCAGGCTGTGGAAATCGGCGCGAAAGGCGGCAAAGGATCCATTTGCGATCGCCGCGCGCATGCCCGCCATAAGCTCTTGATAATAATGCAGGTTGTGCCAGGTGAGCAGCATGCCCGCGATCATCTCGCCGGCGCGGAACACATGGTGCAGATAGGCACGGCTATAGCCCCGGCAGGCCGGGCAGGTGCAGGTCTCGTCCAGCGGGCGGGGGTCGTCCTGATGGCGGGCGTTCTTGATGTTGACCTGACCGCGCCGCGTCCAGGCCTGTCCGGTGCGGCCCGATCGTGACGGCAGCACGCAGTCCATCATGTCGATGCCGCGCGCCACGGCCTCGACGATGTCGTCGGGCTTGCCCACGCCCATCAGATAGCGCGGCTTGTCCACCGGCAGCATCGCGGGCGCATAGTCGAGCACGCCCAGCATCGCCTGTTGCCCCTCGCCCACGGCAAGGCCGCCGACGGCATAACCGTCAAAGCCGATTTCCCTAAGTTTCTCGGCACTTTCAGCCCGAAGTTCAGGTGTCACACCACCCTGCTGGATGCCGAAGAGCGCATGCCCCGGCCGGTCGCCAAAGGCGTCACGCGACCGCTGCGCCCAACGCATCGACAGATGGGTGGCGCGCGCGACCTCCTCGAGGGGCGCGGGCAGCGCGGGGCATTCATCGAAACACATCACGATGTCGGACCCCAGCAGGCGCTGGATCTCCATGCTGCGCTCGGGCGTGAGCATGTGCTTTGACCCGTCGATATGGCTGGCAAAGCGCACGCCCTCTTCCGTCAGCTTGCGCAGCCCCGCGAGGCTCATCACCTGAAAACCGCCGCTGTCGGTCAGGATCGGCCGGTCCCAGTTCATGAAGCGGTGCAGGCCACCGAGCCGTGCGATCCGCTCGGCCGTGGGGCGCAGCATCAGGTGGTAGGTGTTGCCCAGCAGGATATCGGCGCCGGTCGCGGCCACGCTTTCGGGCAGCATCGCCTTGACCGTGGCGGCGGTGCCCACGGGCATGAAGGCGGGCGTGCGGATCGCGCCGCGCGGCGTGCTGATGACCCCACTGCGCGCGGCGCCGTCGGTGGCGTGAAGGGCGAATGAAAAGCGGCTCATCGCGCAGCCTCTAACCGCTTCGGCCCCTGCGGGCAAGCGGCGCGGCAAAGCGCCCGCCGCCGCGGTGATACCCGCTCTTTACCTCGCAGCGCGCTTCCCTATATAATCGGTCAGGATTTGCATACGGCTTGTCCGATGCGCAGTCGAGGCCCCGATGAACAACACCACCCCCCAGATCGAAGGCACACCGCTGATCGCCCCGTCGAGCACGGATCACCCGCTCTATGACGCCGTGGTCGAGGCCTGCCGCACGGTCTATGACCCTGAGATCCCGGTGAATATCTACGACCTGGGGCTGGTCTACACGATCGACATCAACGCCGAGAACGCGGTCGCCATCACCATGTCACTGACCGCCCCCGGCTGCCCCGTGGCAGGCGAGATGCCCGGCTGGGTCGCCTCGGCGATCGAGCCGGTCGCCGGCGTCAAGCAGGTCGAGGTCAACCTGACCTGGGAGCCGCAATGGGGCATGGACATGATGTCGGACGAGGCCAAACTCGAACTGGGCTTCATGTAGAAGGCCGCGCATCGGCAAGGAATGGCCGGATCCGCGCCGGGTGCGCCAAATTCCCCTTTTCTGACGGCCGGTGCTGAGGCTCAGTTGCAGGGCGTCGGGTGGTTGTGGCCCGTCATAGCCCGGGTGCCCGATGTTCAACCGCCGCCAGTTCCTGCGCTCTGCCCTCGCTGCGTCACTTGCCACTTGGGCGCTGCGCCCCTCTGCCGCCGAGGCCATGGCGGCCGATCCCGCCGAGGTCATGCTCAACCGCCTGACCTTTGGCGCGACACCTGACAGCCGTGCCGCCCTCGCCGCGCTGGGGCGCGCGGCCTGGCTCGATGACCAGCTTGCCCGGCCCGCGCAGGACGCAGACCTCGACGCCCGCCTGGCAGACCTGCGCCTGCGCATCAGCTACGAGGCGGGGGACCAGGGCGAGGACTACCGCTGGAGCGCGATGGACGAGATGCGCCCGCTTGCCGCGCTCACCGCCGACCCCGCGACGCTGCTGCCGCTGATCGACTGGGAACGGCCGATGCATTACGCAGAGCGCGCGCGCCCCGCCGATGAGGTGATCGCCGCCGCCCTGGTGCGCGCCGTCCATGCGCCCGCGCAACTGCGCGAGGTGATGACGCAGTTCTGGCACGACCATTTCAACGTCCACGCGCATAAGAACGAATATGTCGCGATCAGCTTTCCCGCCTATGACGCGATGCTGCGTGACCATGCGCTGGGCAATTTCCGCGCCATGCTGGGCGAGGTCGCGCGCGCGCCGGCGATGCTTTACTACCTCAACAACGACGAGAGCCGCGCCTCGCCCGCCAACGAGAACTTTGCCCGCGAACTGCTGGAACTGCATACGCTGGGCGCGGGCCACTACCTCAACGACCGCTACAACCGCTGGTCCGATGTGCCCGGCGCGGCCGCGGGGCTGGCCGAGGGCTATATCGACGAGGATGTGTATGAGGTCGCCCGCGCCTTTACCGGCTGGTCGGTGGGCGATGGCCGCTGGCTCGCGGAAGGGTCCGAGGCGCCGCGCACCCTGCGCTTTCACTATGTCGATGGCTGGCACGACCCCTATCAAAAGCGTGTGCTGGGCCGCGAATTCAGCCCCAACCGCGCGCCGCTGGCCGATGGGGAAGAGGTGCTCGACCTGCTCGCCACACATCCCGGCACGGCGCGGTTCATCTGCACCAAGATCGCGCGCCGCCTGCTCGCCGACGACCCCGACCCCGCGCTTGTGGACCGGCTGGCAGAGGTCTTTGTCGCGCAGGCCACGGCGCCCGACCAGATCGCACAGGTGATCCGCGCTTTGGTGGCCGACCCCGCCTTTGCCGCACCACCGGGCAAGCTGCGCCGCCCCTTCGAATACCTCGCCGCGCTCTACCGCGCAAGCGGTGCCAAGGTGGTGTCGCCCGAGAACAGCTATCACTGGCAGTTGTCGCGCGCCGGCTGGATGCAGCACACTTTCCCGCCGCCCACCGGCCACGCCGACCGCAGCGAGGACTGGCAGACCTCGACCGTGATCCTGCGGCTGGTGGACCTGGCGCTGAGTGCCCATGACGACTGGTTCGGCGCCACTGCGGTCCCCATCGGCAGCGCGGTGCCGGCCGAGGTGCGCAGGCTGGGCGACCTCGCCGGCTTCTGGGCCACGCGGCTGCAAGGCGCGCCCGGCGACCGCCTGCAGGAGATGTTCGCGACGCTCGACATCCCCGCCGACCAGCCGCTGCCGACCGATGCCCAGGGCCGGCACGACTATTCCACGGTGGCGATCGCCATGGCGGCACTCTCGCCCCAATTCCTGTTCCGCTGAGAGGGGCGCCCGAGATGGCCGAACCAGTCCTTGTGGTGATCTTCCTGCGGGGCGGCGCCGATGCGCTCAACCTCGTAAGCCCCACCGCCGACCCCGACTATATCGCCGCCCGCCCCGAAGCGCTGCGCGTCCTGCGCAAGGGCGATGGCGCAGGGGTCGCGCTGGGCGACGGGCTCGCCGATGTCGATTTCCGCCTGCACCCCCTGGCGGTGGACCTGGGCACGCTGTTTCACGCGGGCGACCTGAGCCTGCTGCACGCAACCGGCCTGCGCGAGGCGACGCGCAGCCACTTCGACGCCGAGGCGCGGATCGAACGCGCGGCGGAAGGCGCCGCCGCCGGTGGCTGGCTTGGCCGCTGGCTCGCCCATGTCCGGCCCGGCGGCCCGCTGCCCGCGCTGGCTGTCGGCACCTCCCTGCCCGACAGCCTGCGCGGCAGCCGCGCCGCCGTGGCCCCCGACCTGTCGGAACTGATGCTCGCGCCGGGCAACTGGCTCGCCCCCGCGCTGCGCGCACGTCTTGCCGCGGGCTTTGGCGTGCACCCGACGCTGGGGCCGACGATCCAGGAACTGCTGTCGGTGTCGAGCCTCTTTCAGGATCGGTTCTGGCAGGCCGATACGGGCGCGATGCGCAGCTATGCGCCGTCCACCCCCTACCCCGAGGACAGCGACCTGTCGTCGCCGCTGCTGACCGTCGCGCAAGCGCTCAAATCCGGGCTTGGCCTGCGGATCGCCACGGTGGACTACGGCGGCTGGGACACCCATGCGCATCAGGAGGGCGACTTCGCCGCCCGCCTCTCGGGCCTGTCACGCGCGCTGATGGCCTTCTGGCGCGACCTGGGCCCGCTGCAACAGGATGTGAGCGTGGTGGTGCAGAGCGAATTCGGCCGCCGCCTGCGTGCCAATGACAGCGGCGGCACCGACCATGGCCGCGCCGGCGCGATGATGGTGCTGGGCCCGCAGGCGCGCGGCGGCCGGCTCTTGGGCCGCTGGCCCGGCCTGCACAACGCGGCGCTCGAGGAAGGCGCCGACCTCGCGGTCACGACCGACTACCGCGACGTGCTGGCCGAGGTGCTCACCGGCCACATGGGCCTGACCGACACCGAGGCCGTGTTCCCCGGACTGCGGCCACAGCCGCCTGGCCTCTTCGGTTGAACACCCGCGGCTTCTCTGTGCCCCAAATACTCCCGCCGGAGGCGCCGACGCCCCGGCCCTTGAGCCGCCGGGCTCCAGCGCCTATCTTCTTCGGCAAAGGAGACCCATCCATGTTCGGCATTCCCGGCAAACAGGCCGTCAGCATCACCCCCCGCGCCGCCGCCCAGATCGCGCGGCTGATGGCGCGCGACAACCACCAGGGCCTGCGCATCGGCGTCAAGAAGGGCGGCTGCGCCGGCATGGAATACACCATGGACTATGTGACAGAGGTCAACCCGCTCGACGAGATCGTCGAGGCGGACGGCGCGCGCGTCATGATCGCGCCGATGGCGCAGATGTTCCTCTTCGGCACCGAGATAGACTACGAGACGACGCTGCTCGAATCGGCCTTCAAGTTCCGCAACCCCAATGTGGTCGATGCCTGCGGCTGCGGCGAATCGATCAAGTTCGATGAAAAGCTGACGGCTCAGGAGTGATGGCTCAGGGCTGCCGCCTCAGGGCTACCGCCTCAGGGCTACCGCCTCAGGTCTGACGCCTCAGGTCTGACGGCTCAAGTCTGACGGCTCAAGTCTGACGGCTCAAGTCTGACGGGGCGAGTCTAACGGAGCGGGTCTGCCCCCTTCCCCCCGGCCTGCCGCCTTGCTATCCCTGCGCCACAGCAAAGGGAGACCGACCATGCGCCGCAAACTCGCCGCCGGAAACTGGAAGATGAACGGCACCGCCGCCGATCTGGCCGAGATCGCGGCGCTCACGGCGGCGCACCCTGCCCCCACGATCGACCTGCTGATCTGCCCGCCCGCCACGCTGCTGGCCCGCATGGCCGCCACACGTGGCGCCCATCCGCTGGCACTGGGCGGGCAGGATTGCCACGCCAACGCCAAAGGCGCGCATACCGGCGACATTTCCGCCGCCATGCTTGCCGACGCAGGCGCAACCCATGTGATCCTGGGCCATTCCGAACGACGCACCGACCACGCCGAGACCGACGCGCAGGTGCTGGCCAAGACCAGCGCCACCCATGCGGCGGGCCTGATCGCCGTGGTCTGCCTGGGCGAAACACTGGCGCAGCGCGAGGCGGGCGAGACGCTTGCCATCGTGGGCCGCCAGCTTGCCGGTTCGCTGCCCGACGCCGCCACCGCCGCCAATACCGTCATCGCCTATGAACCCGTCTGGGCCATCGGCACCGGCCTTGTCCCCACGCTCGAGCAGATCGCCGAAGTCCACGCCTTCATCCGCGCCGGCCTCACCACCCGCTTCGGCGCCGAGGGCACCGGTTTCCGCATCCTCTACGGCGGCTCGGTCAAACCCGCCAACGCGGCCGGGATCTTTGGCGTGCCGGATGTCGATGGTGCGCTCGTCGGTGGTGCCAGCCTCAAGGCCGCCGATTTCTCGCCCATCATCGCGGCCCTCTCAGCCGCCTGATGCAACGCCTCGCGCAGTCCCCCACCGACCCGGAGTTCGTGCAGAACCCCTATCCGTTCTACGACCGCGCCCGCGCCGCGGGCGACCTGTTTTTCTGGGACGACTATGCGCTGCCCTGCGCCACGACGCACCGCGCCGTCACCGCCCTGCTCAAGGACCGCCGCCTGGGGCGCGAGGCCCCGGCCGATCACGCCCCCGCCATAGCGCCGCATCTCGCCCCGTTCTACGCGGTCGAGGCGCATTCCATGCTCGAACTCGAACCGCCCCGCCACACCCGCCTGCGCAGCCTTGTGCTGCGCGCCTTCACCTCGCGCCGCATCGCGGACCTCGAGCCCGAGATCGAACATCTCTGCCACCGCCTGATCGACCGCTTCCCCCAAGGCCCGTTCGACCTGCTCGACGCCTATGCGCGCCCGGTCCCCGTCATCATCATCTGCCGGCTCCTCGGCGTGCCCGAAGAGCGCGCGGATGACCTGCTCGCCTGGTCCAACGCCATGGTGACGATGTATCAGGCCCGCCGCACCCGCGCTGACGAAGACGCGGCCATCGCCGCCACCCGCGCCTTTACCGCCTTCATCACCGAGTATGTCGCCGAAAAACGCCGCCGCCCCGCCGATGACCTGATCACCCGGCTGATCGCGGCAGAAGAGGCCGGCGAAAGGCTCTCGCCCGAGGAACTCGTCACCACCTGTATCCTGCTTCTGAACGCCGGCCACGAGGCGACAGTCCATACGCTGGGCAATGGGGTGAAAACGCTGCTCGCGCATGGCAACCCGCCCATCACCGACCTCTGCGTCGAGGAAATCATCCGCTTCGATCCACCGCTGCACATGTTCACCCGCTGGGTCTATGAGGATGTCACGCTCTTCGGCCACCCCTTCCACCGGGGCGACCGGATCGCCTGCCTGCTCGCCGCCGCCAACCGCGACCCCGCCGCCTGGCCCGACCCCGCCCGGTTCGACCCCGCCCGGTTCGACCCCGCCCGGTTCGACCCCACCCGGTTCGACCCCACCCGCCGCGGCCCGCAGAACACCAGCTTCGGCGCCGGCATCCACTTCTGCGTCGGCGCGCCCCTGGCCCGGCTCGAACTGCGCGCAGCACTGGCCACCCTGCGCGCCCGCTGCCCCGGGCTCTCGCTCGCAACCCCGCCCGCCTATGCCGACGTCTATCACTTCCACGGCCTCGACGCCCTGCACGTCACCTGCTGACATCTTTTGGCCAGAAATATCCCGGGGGGAGGCCCGCAGGGCCGGGGGGCAGAGCCCCCCTCCGCCCTCACAAAGGCAGGGCCACCGTCGATTTGATCTCCTCCATCGACAGAAGAGCGGTGACATTATGCACCCGCACCTCCGCGATCAGCGCCTGGTAAAAGGCGTCATAGGCCCGCGCATTGCGCACCCGCACCTTGAGGATATAGTCGATGTCGCCCGCAAGCCGGTGCGCCTCCTGCACCTCGGGCCGGGCGCGCAGCGCCTCGAGAAACCGGCGTTGCCAGTCCACCTCATGCTCCGAGGTGCGGATCAGCACAAAGAATGTCGCCTCGAACCCCAGCGCCTCGGCATCGAGCATCACCGTCTGCTGCCGGATGATCCCTGCATCGCGCATCTTGCGGATCCGGTTCCAGACCGGCGTCTTGGACGACCCCACCGCGCGCGCGATCTCGTCAAGCGAGCGGCTGGCATCTTGCTGCAACTCCACAAGGATTTTCCGGTCAGCCTCATCCAGTCGAAACACCATTCCAGACTTCTCCCCGATTGCGAACATTCAGCAGCCTCAGGCGGCATTTTCGAACATACGTTCTTATCTCTGCGATGCAATGGTCAAATACAGGAACAATATCCTATATTGCAGGCATCAGAACCCGCCAGACAGTGAGCCGCCGCCGATGCAGCATTTCCCGATCTTCCTCGCCGTCGCCGGCCGCCGCATCGTTGTCGCGGGCGGGGGAGAGACCGCGCTGGCAAAGCTGCGGCTCCTGCGCAAGACCGAGGCGCATCTCACGGTCTTTGCCGCCACCCCCGATGCCGGGGTCGAGGCACTGGCGGCCGAGGGCCATATCCGCCTTGTCCGCCGTGCCTTCGGCCCCGGTGATGCGCTCTGCGCGGTGCTGGCCTATGCCGCCCATGACGATGCGGCAGAGGATGCGCGCGTCGCGGCACTGGCCCGGGCCGACGGCGCGCTGGTCAATATCGTGGACAATCTCGCCGACAGCGCCTTCATCACGCCCGCCATCGTGGACCGCGACCCGGTCGTGGTGGCGATCGGGACCGAAGGCGCCGCCCCGGTCCTCGCCCGCGCGATCAAGGCCGACCTCGAGACGCGCCTCCCCCCCACGCTGGGCCTGCTCGCCCGGCTGGGCAAGGCGTTCCGCCATGCGGCCGAAGCCTTGCCGATGGGCCGCCGGCGGCGCGACTTCTGGGCGGATTATTACTTCAACTCCGGCCCGCAGGCGATTGACAAACATGGTGAAATGGGAGCCAACGTCGCGCTTGACCTGCTGCTTGGACACCATCTCGCGGCCGGCGACCGGGTCGGTCATGTCGATCTTGTCGGCGCGGGCCCCGGCGACCCGGACCTGCTGACGCTCAAGGCGCGCAAGGCGCTCGACACCGCAGATGTGGTGATCCACGACCGGTTGGTGACGCCGCAGATCCTCGAACTGGCGCGGCGCGAGGCGATCCTGATCGACGCCGGCAAGGAAGGCTTTGGCGCGGCGATGGCGCAGGCGGACATCAACGCGCTGATCGTGCGGCACGGCCGCGCCGGGGCGCATGTGGTGCGGCTCAAGGCAGGTGACCCCACCGTCTTTGGCCGCCTAGACGAGGAAATCGCCGCCTGCGAGGCCGCCGGCCTGTCGTGGCGGATCGTGCCGGGTATCACCGCCGCTTCGGCGGCTGTTGCGGCAATCGGCCAGAGCCTGACCAGCCGTGGCCGCAATTCTTCGCTGCGCACGCTCACCGGGCACGACACGCGCGGCTTTGCCGAACATGACTGGCGCGCGCTGGCGCGGCCCGGCGAGGTCGCCGCGATCTACATGGGCAAGAAGACGGCGCGTTTCCTGCAGGGCCGCCTGCTCATGCATGGTGCCGATCCCGCGACGCCTGTCACGGTGGTCGAAAACGCCTCGCGGCCCGACCAGCGCGTGCTGTCCGTGACACTTGACCGGCTCGAACCCGCATTGACCGACGCGGCGCTCACCGGTCCGGCGATCATCTTCTACGGTCTCGCCCCGCGCGAGGCGCTCGCGCTCAGCCTGCCTGCCGACCCGGCGCTCACCCCCCTCAACGAGGCCCTGTCATGACCCGCTTTACCCCCAAGGTCGTCACCGCCAACGCCCTGATCGAAGGCGATGCGGTCTGGCTTACCGCCGATGACCGCTGGACGCGCGACATGCGCGAGGCCGAGCTGCTCGAGGACGAGGCCGATGCCGCCATCCGCCTGCTGCACGCGCAGGCGCAGCGCAACGTCGTCGTCGGCGCCTATCTGGCCGACGCGAAGGCCGGGCGCGACGGGCCGGAACCCACCCATTTTCGCGAGGCGTTCCGCATGCGCGGTCCGTCCAACTATGCCCATGGCAAGCAAGTCGAGGTGTGACAGATGTATGTTTACAATGACTTCGACGAGGCCTTTGTGCGCGCCCGCGTGGCCCAGTTCCGCGGGCAGGTCGAACGGCGTATCGACGGCAGCCTGACCGAGGACGAGTTCCGGCCGCTGCGGCTGATGAACGGGCTCTACCTGCAACTGCACGCCTATATGCTGCGGGTGGCGATCCCCTATGGCACGCTGAACGTCGCGCAGATGCGGCAGCTTGCGATGATCGCCGACCGTTGGGACAAGGGCTATGGCCATTGGACCACGCGGCAGAACATCCAGTTCAACTGGCCGCGCCTCGCCGATGTGCCCGACATGCTCGACGCGCTCGCCGATGTGGGCATGCATGCGATCCAGACCAGCGGCAACACCATCCGCAACGTGACCGCCGACCATTTCGCGGGGGCCGCCGCGGACGAGATCGAGGACCCGCGCCCGGTCGCCGAATTGCTGCGGCAATGGTCCACCGACCATCCCGAGTTCCAGTTCCTGCCGCGCAAGTTCAAGATCGCCATCACCGGCAGCCCCAATGACCGCGCCGTGACCCGCGCGCATGACATCGGGCTGCGCATGGTGCGCGATGCCGCAGGCGCGCCGGGGTTCGAGGTGATCGTGGGCGGTGGCCTTGGCCGCACGCCGATGGTGGGGCGCGTGATCCGCGATTTCCTGCCCAAGGCCGACCTGCTGCCCTATTGCGAGGCGATCGTGCGGGTCTACAACATCCTTGGCCGGCGCGACAACAAATACAAGGCGCGGATCAAGATCACCGTGTTCGAGAACGGGCTCGAAACCTTCCGTGATCTGGTGGACGAGCAATTTTCAACAACGCGCGCGCAGTTCAGCGGTGTGGATCAGGAGATTCTTGCACAAATCGAACATCACTTTGCGTCACCCGCTTTCAAGACCGCCCCGACGGACGGCTATGAGGCCGCGCTTCTGGCCAACCCTGCCTTCCGGTCCTGGACCGACACCAACCTCGTCGCGCACAAGGCGCCGGGCTATGCGATCGTTCAGGTCTCGATCAAGAAGCACGGGGCGACCCCGGGCGATGCGACCTCGGACCAGATGCGGGTGCTGGCCGATCTGGCCGAACGGTATGGCCATGGCGAGCTGCGCATCAGTCACGAGCAGAACGTGATCCTGCCGCATGTTCACAAATCCGACCTGCCGGCCGTTTATCAGGCGCTGCGCGCGGCCGCGCTTGCCACAGCCAATATCGGCCTGATTTCCGACATCATCGCCTGCCCCGGCATGGATTATTGCGCGCTCGCCACCGCGCGGTCGATCCCCATCGCGCAGGAGATCGCGCTGCGCTTTGACGCGCTCAAGCTCGAGCATGAGGTCGGCCCGCTCAAGATCAAGATCTCGGGCTGCATCAACGCCTGCGGGCATCACCATGTCGGCCATATCGGCATTCTCGGGCTCGACCGGGCGGGGGTCGAAAACTATCAGATCACGCTCGGCGGCGACCATACCGAAACCGCGGTGATCGGCGAACGTGCCGGTCCGGGCTTTTCGGCGGACGAGATCGTGCCCGCCATCGAGCGGCTGGTGCGGGGCTATCTTGCCCTGCGCGCGACGCGCGACGAGACCTTTATCGAGACCTTCCGCCGCCTGGGAGCGGAGCCGTTCAAGGCGGTGCTCTACCCGCCGCAGGAGGCCGCAGATGCCGCTTGATACCCCCGTCGCCGCCCGCGTGGCGGCGCTCAATGCCCGCTACCGCCACCATGGCGCGACTGCCGTACTTGAGCGGGCACTGGGCGACGCCGATCTGGGACGCATCGCGCTGGTCAGCTCCTTTGGGGCGGAATCGGTGGTGCTGCTGCACCTCATCTCGGTCATGGCGCGCGACACGCCGGTGCTGTTCATCGACACCGAGATGCTCTTTGCCGAGACGCTGGCCTATCAGCTCGAGCTGACCGAGAGGCTGAGGCTGGGCCATGTGCAGGTGGTGCGCGCGGGCCGCGCCGCGGTTTTCGAGCGGGACAACGAGGGGCTCTTGCACCTGCACGACCCCGACGCCTGCTGCGCGCTGCGCAAGACCGAGCCGCTGCAGGCGGCGCTGGCGGGCTATGACGCCTGGATCACCGGGCGCAAGCGCTATCAGGGGCGCCGCCGCGAGGGGATCGAGTTTTTCGAGAACGAGGCCGATCTGCGCATCAAGGTCAATCCGCTCACCCATTGGACGACGGCGGACCTGCAGGACTACATGATCGAGAACCGCCTGCCGCGGCATCCGCTGGTGGCCAAGGGCTATCCCTCGATCGGCTGCGCGCCCTGCACGACACGGGTCAACGACGGCGAAGACCCGCGCGCGGGCCGCTGGCGCGACCTGCCCAAGGAGGAATGCGGCATCCATTTTGTCGATGGCAAGCTGGTGCGCAACCCCGGCGTGGCGGCCTGAGGCGGGCGTCGCAAGGTGAGTATTTTTGGCACAGAGAAGGTGCAGCGCGGGAGCAGTGGATGAGCGTGATCGTGACGGATAGCGGGTTTGGCCCGGACGACTGGGCCGGCGGCGTGGTGGTGGATATCGGGCCGGCGGATGAGCCGGCGGATGTTCCGGGGGCGCGGCGGTTCGACGGGGTGGAGATGATCCGTGTGGCCTTTGCGACCTTCAGCGACGGACGCGGCTTTACCATCGCGCGCAATTTGCGGGCGATGGGCTATGCCGGGCGGCTGCGCGCTGTGGGGCATGTGCTGGCCGACCAATATGCGATGGCGCGGCGGGCGGGGTTCGACGAGGTCGAGATCGCTGATGACCTCGCCGCCCGCCAGCCCGAGGCGCAATGGCGCGCGCGGGCCGATTGGCGCGCGCATGACTATCAGTCGCGGCTGCGCACCTGAGTTTCGCTTTCCCTGATCCAGATCAACGCCTATGACAGAGGGCGGTGTCATTGACGCCGCAACAGCCATGACCGAGCAGAGCACAGTGACCCAAGCCACCGCCACCAAGATTGCCGCCCTGCCCGATGCGCAGGTCGTCACCGCCGTCCGCCATTATACCGACCGGCTGTTTTCCTTTCGCGTGACGCGGCCGCGCAGCCTGCGGTTCCGGTCGGGCGAGTTCGTCATGATCGGGCTGATGGGCGACAACGGCAAGCCGCTGTTGCGGGCCTATTCGATCGCCTCGCCGTCCTGGGATGAGGAACTCGAGTTCTATTCGATCAAGGTGCCCGACGGGCCGCTGACCTCGCGGTTGCAGCACATCCAGCCGGGTGACGCCATCATCCTGCGGCCCAAGCCGGTGGGCACGCTGGTGCATGACGCGCTTTTGCCGGGAAAACGGGTTTATTTCTTTGCCACCGGCACCGGCTTTGCGCCTTTTGCGAGCCTCTTGCGCGACCCCGACACCTATGAGCGGTTCGAGGAGGTGATCGTCACCCATACCTGCCGCGAGGTGGCAGAGCTGACCTATGGGCGTGAGCTGGTCGCGGGGCTGGCCGAGGATCCGCTGATCGGCGAGATGGTGGCGGGCAAGCTGCGCTATTACCCGACCACCACGCGCGAGACCTCGCCGCGGATGGGGCGGATCACCACGCTGATCGAGAACGCGACGCTCTTTGCCGATCTGGGCGTGCCACCGCTCGACCCGGCGACGGACCGGGCGATGGTCTGCGGCTCGCTCGGCTTCAACCGCGACATCAAGCTGTTGCTCGAAGCGGCGGGGCTGCGCGAGGGGGCGAATTCGGAGCCGGGCGAATTCGTGATCGAAAAGGCCTTTGTCGGCTGACATTCGTCGGCTGACTGGTGTCTCGACGGCCCAAAGAAAAACGCCGCGCGGATCGCTCCGCGCGGCGTTTTCCGTAACTGCGGCTGGCTGGATCAGCCTTCGAGCAGCGTGCGGATGCGGGTCAGCACATCGGGCAGCAGCGTCGGGCGGTCCTTGGCGAGGTTCAGCGCGTTCTTGAGCTGGGTCTTGACCGCATCGTCAAGCGCCGAGGCGTCGATGGCGGCGCCGATCGCATCGACGTTGAGGTTGGCCGGGTCGAGCAGCTGGTCGAGCGGCACGGCGGCCGCTTCGACGGCGTCGGTGGCGGCGGCAGCAGCTTCGGCGGCAGCGGCTTCGGCGGCAGCAGCGGCTTCGGCTTCGGCAGCAGCGGCTTCGGCTTCGGCAGCAGCGGCTGCGGCGGCAGCGGCTTCGGCGGCAGCAGCCGCTTCGGCTTCGGCAGCGGCGGCGGCTTCGCCGGCGGCAGCTTCGGCAGCGGCGGCGGCTTCGGCGGCGGCAGCGGCTTCGGCTTCGGCAGCGGCTTCGGCCGCGGCGGTGGCAGCTTCGGCGGCAGCGGCGGCCTCGGCGGCGGCGGCTTCGGCGGCAGCGGCGGCCTCGGCAGCGGCGGCTTCGGCGGCGGCAGCGTCATCGACGACGCCTTCGACGGCGGCGGCGGCATCCTCGACGGCGCCTTCGACAGCGCCTTCGACGGCGCCTTCGACGGCGCCTTCGACAGCGGCAGCGGCTTCGGCGGCGGCGGCTTCGGTTGCGGCAGCGGCTTCGGCGGCGGCAGCTTCGGTTGCGGCGGCAGCTTCGGCGGCGGCAGCTTCGGCAGCGGCGGCCGTTGCGGCGGCGGCGGCTTCGGCGGCCGCAGCGGCTTCGGCGGCGGCGGCGGCGGCGGCTTCGGCTACGGGATCACGGCCGCTGAAGACATCCGCTGGCGTACGGCCGTTGGACGCATACTGATAACCGAAAAAACCCAGAACCGCGACCAGCACGACAATGATTAGCGCTCTCATCTTCCTGTCCTTCCAAATACATTTGGCAGACCCCCAGGCGGGCCCTCGCCCGTCATATGTCAGAACGACTGCACGTTGAAAAGGACCATTGAAACATGTGGCAGGCCCGCGTCGGAAGCGGCCAAACCGGATTTGCCCTGTTTTTGCGCCTTGAACCGGGCCCGCTGCAAGATTACCCTGCGCCCGCGACAGTTCAACAACCGAGAGGACACAGGCCATAGCCCGCAGACCCCACAACGCACCCCCGGTGCGTGAGACCGGCCCCAGGATCAACGAACGCATCCGGGGCTCTGACATTCGACTGATCGGCGTGGACGGCGAAAACGTCGGCGTCGTTTCGGCGGAACGCGCGCTCGTGATGGCCGAAGAGGCCGGACTGGACCTGGTCGAGATTTCTCCCAACGCGGTTCCGCCGGTCTGCAAGATCATGGACTTCGGCAAATTCAAGTACGAGAGCCAGAAGAAAGAGGCCGAGGCCCGCAAGAACCAGAAGGTCATCGAGATCAAGGAGGTCAAGTTCCGCCCGAACACCGACACCCATGATTACGAAGTCAAGATGCGTTCGGTGTTCAAGTTTCTCGAGAATGGCGACAAGTGCAAGATCACGCTACGCTTTCGCGGGCGCGAGATGGCGCACCAGGACCTCGGGCGGCTGCTGCTCGAGCGGGTCGCCGAGGACGTGAAAGAGGTCGGCAAGGTCGAGAGCATGCCGCGCCTCGAAGGGCGTCAGATGGTCATGATGATCGGGCCGTCGAAATAATCTGTCCGATCGGCAGATGTTCAGGGTTCAGGGTTCGGGGGTCGTGACGCGTGTCACGGCCCTTGTTCGTTCTGTGTCGCCGTTATCGGGCGCGCAGGTCGGGCAATGGTCCTGCGTGACGCAATTTGAATGTCGGAAAAGCGGCAGTTTCGCTAGTCTGTCGCAGGGAAGCAGACCGGCGATCAGGGTATAGTCAGGGGTCGGAGGGGGGCGGTATGGCTCAAATTTCAGATATGGCTTTTGTGACATCGGCGCCGTCCGGAAAGAGCGGCTGGGCCTGCCGCATCGAGGAGCTGGCCGGCAATCTGATCGGGTCGCGGGTGGATCTGGTGGGCCGCAATGTGGCTGTCGCCACGGGGATTGCGATCGTGACCTGGCTCTTGAAAGAGCCGCGGCTGCTTGGCTGGTTGGGCCTCTTTGTGATCGGGCAGGTGGCGATGTTCGGCTGGATCCTGACCCGTAGGGCCGATGCCTCGAAGTGGGATTATGTGGTCGCGCTGCTGGCTTGCGCGCTCAATTCGGTGATCTTCCTGGCCTTGCCGGTCGGGCTCTGGCTGTTGGAGACCGACGTGGCGCGGTTCAGCGCGGCCTTCTTTCTGGTGGGTTTCGGCATCTATGCGATCACGCGCAATGGCACGATGCCGGAACTGGCGGTGATCGACGCGCTGCCGGTGGTTGTCGGTGCGGGCTTTATCGTGACCAACTATGCGGCAAAGCACCTGGAGGAAGTCCATTTTGCCGTGCCGCTGTCCATGCTGGGAATCGTGCTGGCCTATTATCTGTTGAACATGCGCGAGAATTTCGTGACGCGGCAGCGCCTCAAGGCGGCCGAGGAGGCTGCGGTCGAGGCGGCGCGCCATCAGGTCGTGGCCCGGCTCACCGCTGGTGTGGCGCATGACTTCAACAATATCCTGACGGCAGTTCTGGGCCATATCGACCTGCACGACGCCCTGAGCGACCCGCGTGAAAAAACGGAAAGCCTGCGCGCGGCCCATACGGCGGCGACCCGCGCGGCGCGGCTGACGGGGCAGTTGATGGTCTTTGCCGGCAAGGCCCGGCTTGAGAACACGAGAACCGATCTCGCGGTGCTGCTGCGCAACTTTGCCGAGCGCAACCGCCGCCTGCTGCCGCAGAACATAGCCCTGCACACCAATCTGCCGGACGGCCTTGCGCCCGTGATGGTGGACAGGGACCACCTCGACCACACGTTGGAGCAGCTCTTGCACAATGCCAGCGACAGCATGCCGACGGGTGGGACGGTCACGCTGTCCCTCGGGCAAATCCAGGTCGCGGCGCCGCGCAAGCTGCATGGCAAGACCCGGCTGGCAAAGGGCGACTATTGCGTGATTACCATCGCAGACGAAGGACGGGGCATCATGCCGCAGGACGTCGAGCAAGTCTATGAGCCGTTCTTCTCGACCAAGAAAAAGGGGCAGGCATCGGGCCTTGGCCTGTCGATGGCCGCGGGGTTCGCGGCGCAGTCGGGTGGCGCCATCGGCCTTGTCAGCCGCCCCGGCGAAGGCACGGTCGTCAGCTTCTACCTGCCCGCCATGGGGCCGGCTGGGCCTCTCGACTGACGGAGGAGGCCCTGCCGGGTCTTGACGCAGGGGCAGCGCTCAGGCGGCCGCGACCGCGCGTTTCGTCATCACCTTGACCAGATGCGCGCGATACTCGGGCGTGCCGTGCAGGTCGCCGATCATCCCCTCGGCCGGCACGCTCAGCCCCTCGAGCGCCGCGGCGCTGAAGGAGGCCGAAAGCGCCGCTTCCGCCTCGGCCCAGCGAAACACGCCGCCCTCTGACGCGCCGGTCACCGCGACCCGGACGCCGCCCGCATATTGCGCCACGAACACCCCCACGAGGGCAAAGCGCGAGGCGGGTTGCACGAATTTCTGGTAATTCGCGCGCTGCGGCACCGGAAAGCGGACCTCGGTGATGATCTCGCCCTCGGTCAGCGCGGTCGAGAACATCCCGTCGAAATAGTCATCCGCCGCGATGGACCGGCTGTTGGTGATGATGGTGGCCCCGGTGCCCAGCACCGCCGCCGGATAGCAGGCCGAGGGGTCGTTGTTCGCCAGCGACCCGCCGATGGTGCCCCGGTTGCGCACGGCCGGGTCGCCGATATGGCTGGCCAGCGCGGCCAGCGCGGGGAAATGCGCCGCAGCCTCTGCGGCCACGGTCGCATGGGCGGTGGCCCCGCCGATGCAGACCTCGCCCGCATCCGACAGGCAGACGCCCCGCATCTCGGGGATGGCGGTGAGGCTCACCAGCTTTTCCGGCGAGGCCAGCCGCTGCTTGAGCGAGGGGATGAGCGTCTGCCCCCCGCCCAGCGCCTGCGCGCCGTCATGGGCGAGTGCCGCCGCGGCGGCGGCGATGGTCGTGGGCCGTTCGATTTCGAAAGCATACATTCCCGGTCCCTCCCTCAGGCGTTCATCGCGGCCCAGACCCGTGCGGGGCTGAGCGGCATGTCGATATGGGTGACGGGCTTGCCACCCGATTGCAGCGCGTCGATCACCGCATTGACGATGGTCGGTGGCGACCCGATGGCGCCCGCCTCGCCGCAGCCCTTGACCCCCAGCGGATTGTGGGTGCAGGGCGTCACGCAGCTATGGTCCACCGTGTAGAACGGCAGGTCATCGGCGCGCGGCATCGCATAGTCCATGTAGCTCGCCGTGATGAGCTGGCCGTTGGCGTCATAGGTGGTATTCTCGAGCAGCGCCTGCCCGATCCCCTGCCCCAGCCCGCCATGCACCTGCCCGGTGACGACCATCGGGTTCATGACATTGCCGAAATCATCCACCGCGACAAAGCGGTCGATCGTGACCTTGCCGGTCTCGGGGTCCACCTCGACCTCGCAGGCATAGGCGCCTGACGGATAGGTAAAGTTGGCGGGATCGTAAAAGGCCGTCTCTTCCAGCCCCGGCTCGAGCGCCTCGTGCGGAAAGTTGTGCGGCACATAGGCCTTGAAGGCGACCTCGCCAAAGCTCACGCCCTTGTCGGTGCCCGCCACGCCAAAGCGGCCCTCGGCAAACTCGATATCGCCCTCGGCGGCCTCGAGCATATGGGCGGCGATCTTCTTGCCCTTGGCGATGATCTTTTCGGTCGCGCGCACCACGGCAGAGCCGCAGACAGCCAGACTGCGCGACCCATAGGTGCCCATCCCGAAGGGGATCCTGGCCGTGTCGCCATGCACGATCTCGATGCTGGCGGGGTCGATCCCCAGCATGTCGGCCACGATCTGCGGGAACACCGTCTCGTGCCCCTGCCCGTGGCTATGCGCGCCCACCATCACGGCAAGCGACCCGGTCGCGTTCACCCGCACCGTCGCCGCATCGTAAAGCCCCACGCGCGCGCCCAGAATGCCCACAAGGTTCGACGGCGCGATGCCGCAGGCCTCGATATAGCTGTTCACGCCAAAGCCGCGCAGCAGACCCTTTGCCTCGGACGCGCTGCGCCGCGCGGCAAAGCCGTTGCGGTCGGCCAGTTCTTCGAGCTTGTCCATCAGCGCGTCGTAATTGCCCGAATCGTATTGCAGCCCGGCGGCCGAAGTGAACGGGTACTGGTCCGGCTTCACGAAATTGCGCCGGCGCAGTTCGATCGGGTCGATCCCCAGTTCGCGCGCGCATTTGTCGATCACCCGCTCGAGGCTGAAGGTCGCCTCGGGCCGGCCCGCGCCGCGGTAGGCATCGACCGGCGCGGTATTGGTGAACACCGCCTTCACGTTCACATAGACATGCGGCACGGTATAGTTGCCCGCCATCAGGGTGCCATGCAGAAAGGTCGGCGTGACGGTGGCAAAGTTCGACAGATAGGCGCCGACATTGGCCATGGTTTCCGTGCGGAAGGCGAGGAAATGGCCGTCCTTGTCGGTGGCAAGCTCGATGCGCGTGACATGGTCGCGGCCATGCGCATCGGTGAGAAAGCTCTCGCTGCGCGAGGCCGTCCAGCGCACCGGGCGGCCCAGTCGCCGCGCCGCGGCCAGCACCAGAGCCTCTTCGCCGTAGTGGTAGATCTTTGAGCCGAAGCCGCCACCGACATCAGGGGCGATCACGCGCAGCTTGTTCTCGGGGATGCCCAGCACGAAGGCCGCGATCAGAAGCCGGGTCAGATGCGGGTTCTGGCTGGTGGTATGGAGCGTGTATTCGCCGGTGCCGGGGTCATAATCGCCGGTCGAGGCGCGCGGCTCCATCGCGTTGGGCACCAGGCGGTTGTTGACAAGGTCAAGCGTGGTGACATGCGCCGCCCCCTTGATCGCGGCATCGGTGGCGGCGCGGTTGTCCTCGATCCAGCCCCAGTCGAAACACTGGTTGGTGCCGATTTCGTCATGCACATAGGTGCTGCCCGACAGCGCCTGCGCCATGTTGACCACCGCAGGCAGTTCCTCGATGTCTGCCACGATCGCCTCTGCCGCGTCGCGCGCCTGATCGGCGGTCTCGGCAATCACGGCGGCATAGGCGTCGCCCACATGGCGCACCTTGCCATGGGCGAGCACCGGGCGCTTGGGCTCTTTCATCGGGGTGCCGTCACGGCTGTTGATCAGCCAGCCGGCCGGGTTGCCGCCGACATCGGCGAAATCCGCGCCGGTAAAGATGGCGAGCACGCCGGGCATGTCTTTGGCGGCGCTGGTGTCGATCGACCGGATCGCACCATGGGCGACCTGGCTGCGCACAAAGACCGCATGGGCCTGCCCCGCGATCTGGATATCGTCCGTGTATTTGCCGCGCCCGGTCAGAAACCGGATATCCTCGCGCCGCTTCGGGCTCGCGCCCACATTGCTGTCCTTCGGCATCTTGTGCTCCTCCTGCAAAGGGGGGCGCGCGGGATAGCGGCCCTCACCCTCCTGATCTGGTCCTGGGGTCGCGGCGCGCCCTCCCCGGCGCGCCTGCGGTCATTCGGCGGCGATGGCGGCAACATCCTGACCGCTGGCGGCCATGATCGCCTTCACGATGTTGTGGTAGCCGGTGCAGCGGCAGATATTGCCCTCGAGATGGGCGCGCACCTCGGCCTCGGTCGGCCTGGGGTTGTCCT
This sequence comes from Rhodobacterales bacterium, assembly GCA_009993005.1. Lineage (GTDB taxonomy): Bacteria > Pseudomonadota > Alphaproteobacteria > Rhodobacterales > Rhodobacteraceae > JAACUH01. The sequence continues at coordinate 41,479 of JAACUH010000071.1, read as the reverse complement.
TGAGCAGGGCCGCCGCCGACATCACCATGCCCGGTGTGCAGAAGCCGCATTGCAGCCCGTGATGGTCCTGAAACGCCTGCTGGATCACGCCGAGCGACCCATCGGCATTGGCCATCCCCTCGATCGTGCGCACCTGCGCGCCCTCGGCCTCGAGCGCGAACATCGTGCAGGCCTTGACCGCGCGGCCGTCCACATGCACCACGCAGGCGCCGCATTGGCTGGTGTCGCATCCCACATGGGTGCCGGTCAACCGCAGGTTGCCGCGCAGGAAATCGACCAGAAGCGTGCGGCCCTCGACCACGCCGCTCACAGCCTTTCCGTTCACGGTCATCGAGACCTGTGTCATTGGATCCTCCCTTGATCTCTTCCTCACCGCGACTAAACCACGGGTCTGCGAAGCTGAGAACACCTTTTTCGCCCTCCCGGCGAACCCGCGACGATCCCGCGCAGGGCGACCAGGTCAGAGCGTGCGCGGACGTGGGCGGCTCGCAATCTCCTTGAGCAGGCCCCCGACCCCCAGAGCGGCAAGGTCGCCCGGCGTGACGCTGACCCCGCAGGCCACACGCTCGAGCACGAAGTCCGCCCCGTTGAGCGCGGGCGAGCGGGCGCACCCCGGCAGGCCGATCACGGGCTTTTGTCCGAGCCGGCCAAGAAAGAGCAGGTTTCCCGGATCGACCGGAATGCCGAACTGCACCACCTCCCCCCCCGCCGCGCGCAGGGCGGCAGGGCCGACGTCCTCGGGGTCAGATGTGGCCGAGGCCGTCAGGACCAGAACGATGTCGCCGGTCGCATCGCGCAGCGCCTGCGCCAGCGCCTGCCGCTCATGCGCGACCACGACCCGGGGGCCCAGCGTCAGGCCGAGCCGCGCGAGGCGTCCGGCCAGCGCCGTGCGCCCCTTGGGCGGGGGCGTGGCCCCGAGCCGGGTCTCGATCAGGGTTGCCGTTGCATGCACAGGCGCCGCCCGCGCCAGCGCCGGCCCGAGCAGGGCGCAGGCCCGCGCCAGATCCGCCCCCGGCACGCCATAGGCGATGATCTTGACCGTCGCGACCATGTCGCCCGCCGCCAGCCGCGCATAAGGGGGCAGGCAGGCCAGCGTGATCATCGGGTTGACCCCGTTGAAGGCCCGGATCGCGGGCGCGTCCACCCGCAGCACGCCGGGGCCGGTGGCATGCAGGTTGACCCGCCCGGTGCTGGCCGGCGTCACCCGCAGCCCCTGCCCCGCCGGATCGGGCAACAGCACGGCCGCCACGGCCGCCGCGGCCGCATCCTCGTGCAGATCGCCGGGATCGAGCCGCGCCACCACCACCTCGGTCAGCCCCGCCGCCTGCAGACCGGCCACCTGTGCGGGGCCGATCATGGCCCCCTTGCGCAGCACCTGCCCGCCCAGCCGCAGCGAATGGGCGAGGATCGCGCCCTCGGCCTCGCCCAGGGGAACCGGGCCGAACCTCATGCCCGCCGCATGTCCCGCCGCATGTCCTGCCGCATGTCCGGCCGCATGTCCTGCCGCATGTCCGGCACCATGCCCTGCCGCAGGCAGGCGGTGACCTGCGCCATGATGCTCACCGCAATCTCGGCCGGGCTGCGCGCGCCGATGTCGAGCCCCACAGGCGCATGGATCCGCGCGATCTGCGCCGCACTCACACCGGCGGCGCGCAGACGGTCCAGCCGTTTGGCATGGGTCCGGGTCGAGCCCAGACAGCCGAGGTAGAACACATCGGACGCCAACGCGCAAAGTATCGCCGGGTCGTCGAGCTTGGGGTCATGGGTGAGCGTGACCACCGCGGTGCGCGCGTCGAGCCCCTGCGCGGCCAGCGCCGCATCGGGCCAGTCGTCAAGGATCACCTCACCGGGAAAACGCGCCTGCGCGCCAAAGGCGGGGCGTGGATCGACGATCACCGGGTCATAGCCACAGGCGCGCGCCATGCCGACCAGCGGCTGCGCGATATGCACCGCGCCCACGATGACCATCCGCAGGGGCGGATTGTGGACCGCGACAAAGCTCTGCCCATCCTCGGTGATGCCGGACCGGTCCAGGCGAAAACGCTCCGCAAAGGCCGCGCGCGCCTCGAGCCGCCGGCCGGGCCCGGCCAGTTCAGCGACCAGCGCCACCGGCCTGCGCGCCGCGCGGGCCGCAACGAGTTCGCCCAGCAGCGCCACCGGCAGCGCCCCGCCCACCGGCTCGACCAGCACCCGAATCCGCCCGCCGCAGGCCAGACCCACCGCAAAGGCATCATCATCGCTCACACCGAACTCAAGCAGCCGCGCGGCGCCATCTGCCAGGGCCTCGATGGCCTCGGTGACAACCGCGCCCTCGACGCACCCACCCGAGACCGACCCCTCCATCGCGCCGTCCCGGTCGATGACAAGCTGACTGCCCACCGGGCGCGGCGCCGACCCCCAGGTCTCGATCACGGTGGCCAGCACCGCGCCCCGCCCCGCCGCATGCCAGGCCAGCGCCAGTGCGGGAATATCCTCGCCAGCCAGTGCCGGCCCGCCGCTTGCCATCTCGCCTCTCCTCCGGATCACCGTCAGTCTAGAACCCGCAACCGGCGGCGCAATCACGAAATCGGCCGGCCCGGCCGCTGGGCCCGGCCGCGGGGCCCGGCCGCGGGGCCCGGCCGCGGGGCCCGGCCGCTGGGCCCGGCCGCGGGGCCCGGCCGCGGGGCCCGGCCCCTGTCGCATCTTTTGGCCCCAAATATCCCCGCCGGAGGCGGAACCCTTTGGGGCAACGCTGGCCAGTCTTGCCTTCGGCGAGGATATTTTTGGGGCCTATATACCTAACTAGCCAGAGGACAGGAAAGCGGGCCCGTGGGGCCCACCTTCACTGGTAGTCTTCAGGAAGCAGCAGTTCCAGTTGCGTACCCTTTTTGGGGAAGGCTCTGTCCAGTAGGGACTTGAACTGTTCCCAGGTTGCCGATGCGCGCATCAAGCCTATGACAGCATGAAGATGCTGTGCGAGCGCCGGGTGCCCAATATCATCAGTCAGAAATTGTTGGTGCTTCCGTGCGCGCCCTCTTTCATCTTGATTCGGGTTCAATCGTTGCAATTCATCAAGAATCCCTGGTGCAAGTCGTTCGTAAACGATGTCGTTGGTGTATCGCCCGACGACGCCGGGTCGAGCAACTGACATTGCATTCCAACTCCAGCCACGAAGCCGGAATATCTCACGATAAAACGCGTCAGGGAAGCGCTTCGCCCATGCTGCGAATTCTTTCTGCAGGTACTTGTCCAGTATTGCTTGAAGGGCGTCTCTGTCACGCGTGTCTTGATAGCCGGTAGCCTCGTCAATCAGTGCAATGACACCAAGATTTGCGAGACCTCGCATGACGATTTCAGCGGCTTGCGCTCGATCATTCTGCTGTTCGCTGAGCACTCCATCCTGCCTTGCTTGAAGCCAGATGTTGCAGATTTCCGGCAGTGCTTCTGCTTGATACCCGACAACCTCAGACCCTCCGGAAATGTAGGAAACCGGCTTTAGGGGCCCATCGGCTAACTCTTTGGTAACATAGGGAGAAAGACTCTTTGCCGCCAGAAAAACGGGGATATGGGCCCCACCCTCTGCAGCGGCAGTTTTCAGGCGTTTCGCCGCGCCGCTCCTTCCTCCAAGCGCATTTGCGATGCCATTCTCTGACAAGAGTCTCGTACCATCGCGCAGTACCGCGCAGGGTATTTGGACAGAGCCGATACGCAGTGTCCCGCGATGTGTGGCCTCATTCTCGGGGCCCACTGATTCTGGTATGAAATCTTCGGATTTCCTGCGTCGGTTGTTTTTTGGTGCGATGGCCCAAACTACGTCGTCGAACGATGCGTCGATAGATTCAATCAGGCCTTTTTTGTCGTCAGCCATTGATCAGCCCTTTGTAAGTCAGCCGCTTGTCGGTCATCCGATCAATCGTCATGCCGATAAAATTCAGTGTGCCAACACGTGCTGTGTTATGGCGGAACGAAAATTCGTTCACATAGCGATGCAGGTGCTTGACGCTCATGTAGTGATAGACGCCGTAGTGGCCACGCTTTAAAAGCGCCCAGAAGCTTACAATGCCATTGGTGTGAGCCATGTCGCGGACATATTCGCCAACCGTGTGGTTCACGCGCTTGTGTGTGAAGCCAAGGGTAGACAGCAGGTCTTAGCCCTTGTGCATGTCGGTCACAACCGTTGCGCCTTCTGGCGCGTTCTTAGCCACGAAAGAGCGCAGGAGTGCGCCTCCGGTGTTTTTTGCTGGCATGGCCCGCACTTGGTTGTGCTGGTCGCGAATGCCAACAACAGCAGTCTTGCCAACTGTGCCGCGACCCGCATGCAGCTTCTTGCTGGCATGCTTGTTGGCCTCTTTGCCGCCAATGTAGGTTTCATCAACTTGCGTATGATCGCCCATGTCATTGTTGCCCTGATCGTTCAGCCACGTCTCACGGATGCGCTGTGCAAGGAACCAAGCGGTCTTTTGAGTAACGCCCAATTCGCGGGCCATCTGTATGCTAGGGATGCCCTTACGTGCGCTGGTGAGCATGTAGATCGCCAGCAGCCACTTTTGCAGGGGCAAGCGGCTTTCAGACAGGACCGTGCCTGTGCGGACGCTGAAATGCTTACGGCAGGACTTGCAACGATAAGCCATTGGCTTGTGATCTTTGCATTCCGACACATAGATAGAACCGCAATGACCGCAAACAGGTGTGTCGCCCCAACGGCGAGTTTCAAAGAACGTCCGCGCTGCTTTCTCGTTTGGAAACTTCTGGAAGAACTCGAATGTGCTAAGTGTATCGGACATAGACTAAATCCCTGCTTTTGGGATTAAACTAGCCATTATGTGCAGCGCCATCAAGCTATTTTTGGCTAGTTAAGTATATAATTCCCATATTTTTGGCCAAAAGATGCCGGCGACGGGCTGCGGACCCGAAGGCGCGCTGCCCGCCGTGCAGGTCAGTTCGCCGCGATCTGGCGCAGCAGCGGGGTGGTGCGGCGCACCCGGGCGCGGCGGTTGCGGTCCTCGGCCGCCTGCGTCTCGATCTTGAGGAACGCCGCGCCATGGCCTTGCACCACAAGGTTCCCGGGCCGGATGCCAAAGGTCACGGTCAGCGCCAGCGCCACCGATTCCGCGCGCCGGTCGGACAGGGCGAGGCAGAGCGCCACGACCTCCTGCGCGCGCCTTGCTCACCAGGGTCACATGCGGCAACAGGAGCGAGACCGTGGCGAAGGGAGCGGTCGAGGTGCGACAGGGAATACGGGGCATCGGACGACCTTTTGTCTGTGCGCAGCCAAACGGCGCCCGACCGGGGTGGTCGGACGGCAGCGCGACATTGGTCTTGTGCGACAGGTGAGGGCGCGCAGGCTGCCAGGCAAAACAACGCTCAGATCAGGCTCGGTCTCCGGCGAGACGCGCCATCAGCCGGGCCTTTTGGTCACCCCTATCCGCGCCCGACAGCGCCCCGGCCAGACCGGCAAGCGAGGCGATGTTGTGCCCGGCACGAAAGCTGGTGACATGCGGCAGCATCTGCGCGATCCCGCGCGCGCGCGGTGCGAAACCGTCCCAGCGCAACAGCGGGTTCAGCCAGATCACCTGCCGGGCCGACAGCCGCAGCCGCTGCATCGCCGCGCCCAGCGCGCCGTCGCTGTCGCGCTCAAGCCCGTCGGTGATGAGCAGCACCACCGCGCCCTGCCCCAGCACCCGGCGCGACCAGTCGCGGTTGAAGGTCGCGAGGCAGGCGCCGATCCGGGTGCCACCGGACCAGTCCTGCGCCTCGGCCCCCGCGGCGGCCAGGGCCGCGTCCACGTCGCGGGTCGCCAGATGGCGGGTGATATTGGTGAGCCGCGTGCCGAAGGTAAAGGCATGGACCTGCCCCCAGCCCTGACCCCGACCCTGGCCCCGACCCTGGCCGCGCGACTGGCTGAGCGCATGCACGAAATGCAGCACGGCACGGGAATACTGGCTCATCGAGCCGGAGATGTCACACAGCACGACAAGGTTGGGCCGGCGGGTGCGGCGGCGGCGCGTGGCAAAGCTGCGAATCTCGCCGCCCTGCCGCAAGGCCTGGCGCAGCGTGCGGCGCCAGTCCGGCAACGGGCCGGCGCACGCCTCGGTCCGGCGGCTGGCGAGCGGCGGCACCGGCAGCGTCATCCGGGCGAGGATGCGACGGGCCTGCGCCATCTCGTCGGCGCTCATCTGTTCAAAGTCGAGCTGGCGCAGGCGTTCCTCGTCCGAGGCGGTCTGGCGGGCGTCGATCTCGATCTCGGACAGGCCGTTGTCGGCGGGTGGCGGCAGATCGGGCGCCGCCCCGTCGAGCAGCGCCTGCGCCGCGCGCTTTTCGGCGGGCTGCGCTGGGGTCTCGTCCTGGGTGCCGCGCAGGGTCGGCAGCAAGAGCGACATCATGTGTTCGAGAAAGGCCGGATCGCGCCAGAACAGGCGAAAGACCTGCGCAAAGGTGGCGCGGTGTTCGGGGCGGGTCACGAAACAGGCGTGGAGCGTCCAGTAGAAATCGGTGCGGCTGGTAAAGCCCGCCACCTCGACCGCGCGCAGGGCATCCATGATCCGCCCGGTTCCCAGCGGCAGCCCGGCGCGGCGCAGCGCGCGGGCGAAATGGGTGATATTGTCGGCGAGTTTGCCGTCATCGGGCAGGACAAGGGGCGCGTATTGGGCCAATCCGACGCGCCCCCTGCGATGGCTCAGTAGTTGAACTCGGTAAAGATCAGCCGCGCGGGGTTGCGGCGCGACCCGTCGTAGGACCCGATCCAGATGTCATAAAGACCCTGCTGCGGATTGAAGAATGTGATCGCCGGATTGGTGCCGCGATAGTCGTCGCTGTAATGCCAGGACCCATCGGGGGCATTGACCAGCAGGATCGCATCGGCATTGGATTCCACTGCGATGGTGATCTGGTTCGACGAGCCGTTCCAGTAGAGGTCAAAGTCCGGCCGCGTTGTCACGAAGCCCGAATAGCCCCCGTTGAAGCATCGCTGCATGTTGATGGTCCCGCCCGCCGTGACGTTGCGCACATAGGGGTCGGGGGTGAAACCTGCGTTGAGGTTGATCTGGCCGAAATGAGGGGCGCCCTGCCAGTCGGGGCAGGCCACCGCGGGTGCCGCGGCAAGCGCAGCGATTGCCACGAGAGCGGCAAGCGTTTTCTTGATCATCAATGTGTCTCCTTGAAATGACGACCCTTCCCGGCCGTTTTGACGATAACAGCGTCATTCCGCCGACCTGCTTCTGTCAAGAAAATTTGAATGCTATCGGATATCAAGTCGGGTTTGCCATACCGGAATGCCACAGAAGAAGACCGCGGGCGCCTAATCCGCCAGATCGGCCCGCGCGGCATCGAGCAGGCGTTTCGCCTCGGACTGCTGGAGTTTCTGGATATCGTCCTGATATTTCAGGATGGCGCCCAGCGTGTCGGCGATCACCCCGGGCGACAGGGCCACGACATCGAGCGCGAGCAGGCATTTCGCCCAGTCGATGGTCTCGGCGATGCCCGGACGCTTGAACAGGTCCTCGCGGCGCAGGCGCTGCACAAAGGCCACCACCTCGCGCGACAGCGCCTCAGACGCTTCGGGCACGCGGGCCTGCAACACCGCCATCTCGCGGTCGAAATCGGGGTAATCGACCCAATGGTAGAGGCAGCGCCGCTTGATCGCGTCATGCACCTCGCGGGTGCGGTTGGAGGTCAGCACGACGATCGGCACCTGCGCGGCGCGGATCGTGCCAAGCTCGGGGATCGTCACCTGGAAATCGCTCAGCGCCTCGAGCAAAAAGGCCTCGAAGGGTTCGTCGGTGCGGTCGATCTCGTCGATCAGCAGCACCGGCGCACCGCCGGGCTGAGGGCGCATCGCCTGCAAGAGCGGGCGTTCGACCAGAAAGCGTTCGGTGAACATCTCGGTCGTGAGCGCCTCGCGGTCGGCCCCGCCGCCCGCTTCGGCGGCGCGGATCGCGATCATCTGGGCGGCAAAGTTCCATTCATAGACGGCGCTGGCGGCGTCGAGCCCCTCATAGCATTGCAACCGGATCAGGCGGCGGCCCAGGGCCGCGCCGATGGCCTTGGCGATCTCGGTCTTGCCGGTGCCGGCCTCACCCTCGAGAAACAGAGGGCGGCCCAGCCGCAGCGCGAGAAAGACCACCGTCGCCAGCGCCCGGTCGCAGACATAGCCCTGCGCTCCCAATGCCCCTTGCACGGCCTCGATGCTGTCGAACTGCATGCGCTGCGCTCCCCCTCTGCCGCCCCAAAGCTGCATGTGCGCCGCGCGCCGTCAAGGTCAAGCGGCGCGGCGTCAAGCGGCGCGGCGTCAAGCGGCGCGGCGTCAAGCGGCGCGGCGTCAAGCGGCGCGGCGTCAAGCGGCGCGGCGTCAAGCGGCGCGGCCCATGGCCGGGGCGGCATTGATGCCGGCGGGCTTTGGCGTTACCTCTGATGCGGACCATGGCGGGAGACGATCCGATGAACGCGACCACCCCGATTGCCAGCGCGGGCTTTGGCCCCGACCTCGGCCCCTTCGACTGGGCCGATGCGCTGCGCCTCGAGGACCTGTTGTCCGAGGATGAGCGGATGTTGCGCGACGCCGCGCGCGTCTTTGCGCAGGACCGCCTCGCGCCCCGCGTGACGCAGGCCTATCGCGACGAGGCGACCGACCCCGCCATCTTTGCCGAGATGGGCGCGGCCGGGCTCCTGGGCACGACGATCCCCGAAGAATTCGGCGGGCTGGGCGCGGGCTATGTCACCTATGGCCTGATCGCGCGCGAGGTCGAGCGGGTCGATTCGGGCTATCGGTCGATGATGTCGGTGCAGTCGAGCCTGGTGATGTATCCGATCCACGCCTACGGGTCGGACGCGCAGCGGCGCAAATACCTCCCCGGTCTCGCCGCCGGCCGGCTTATCGGCTGTTTCGGCCTGACCGAGCCCGATGCCGGCTCTGACCCCGGCGGGATGAAGACCGTCGCGCGCAAGACCGCTGATGGCTATGTCCTGAACGGCGCCAAGATGTGGATCTCGAACGCGCCCATCGCCGATGTCTTCGTGGTCTGGGCGAAATCAGAGGCGCATGGTGGCAGGATCCGCGGCTTTGTGCTCGACAAGGGCATGCCGGGGCTGAGCGCGCCGAGGATCGGTGGCAAGCTGTCGCTGCGCGCCTCGGTCACGGGCGAGATCGTGCTGCGCGATGTGGCGGTGGGCGAAGAGGCGCTCTTGCCCGGTGTCGAGGGGCTCAAGGGCCCGTTCGGCTGCCTCAACCGGGCGCGCTATGGCATCGCCTGGGGCGTGATGGGCGCGGCCGAGGCCTGCTGGCACGCCGCGCGCCAATACGGGCTCGACCGCAGGCAGTTCGGCCGGCCGCTGGCGCAGACGCAGCTATTCCAGAAGAAACTGGCCGACATGCAGACCGACATCAGCCTGGGCCTGATGGGCGCGTTGCAGGTGGGCCGGCTGATGGAGGCGGGGCGGGCAGCGCCCGAGATGATCAGCCTGATCAAGCGCAACAATTGCGGCAAGGCGCTGGACGCCGCCCGCGCCGCGCGTGACATGCATGGCGGAAACGGCATTTCGGACGCATTCCCGGTGATGCGCCACATGATCAACCTCGAGACCGTCAACACCTACGAGGGCACGCATGACGTGCATGCGCTGATCCTCGGCCGCGCGCAGACGGGCTTGCAGGCGTTTTTCTGACACGCGGACCGGTCGCGGGGGGCGATCTGCAGAAGGCTTAAAAGGGGCGCGGCAAAAGCCCAATTTCGCCCAAATACAGCGGCAAGGTGTCATTACCACAAGAGCGAGACGAGTGACGATGACCCAAGTTCCGGCAGACCTGAAGGACGACCTTTCCTGCGACCTGAGCGGGTTGTCCAAGCAGGACTGGTGCCAGCGGCTCGACGCGATGGGTGATCGCCACGGCTATTTCGAAAAGCTGGGGGGCAGCCATTCGGTGCTGTTCATCGACGCCGGGCCGCGCCTTCTGGTCACGTTCGAGACGCGCGAGAGCATCGCGCGCCACCCGCAGAACCAGCCGCGCGGGCTCGACCTCGTGGCGCAGCACGGCTGGTCGCTGCTGGCGCTGGTGAGCGACGGCGACACCTGGTTTCGCGAACCGGCGGTCTATGGCTATTTCGACAGGCTGATCGACGACGGGTTTTTCGAGGATTTCGACCGCGTCGGGTTCTTTGGCGCGGGATCTGCCGGCTATGCGGCGGCGGCCTTTTGCGTGGCGGCGCCGGGCGCGCAGGTGCTCGCCCTGCGCCCGCAGGCGACGCTCGACCCGGCGGTTGCGGGCTGGGACCGGCGTTTCATCGCCGACCGCAGGCGCGATTTCACCACGCGCTATGGCTTTGCCCCCGACATGATCGAGGCGGCGCAGGCCGGTTTTGTCGCCTATGACCCGGCGCATGCGCTCGACGCGATGCATGCCGCGCTGTTCCGCCGGTCCAATGTCACCGCGCTGCCCTGCCCGCTCAGCGGGGCCCGCACCGACCAGATGCTGGATGCGATGCAGGTCAGCGCCGCGATGATCGCGGCACTGATGGACGGCAGCCTGTCGCGGCTGGCATTCGCCCGCCTGTGGCGCGCGCGGCGCGCCTCGGTTCCCTATCTGCGGATGTTGCTGAAAAAGGCCGAGACAGCGGGCCGCCCCGGCCTTGCCGCGCGGGTGTGCCGGCATGGCGTCACCACCCGCGACCAGGCCTATTTCGCGGCGAAACTGTCCGACCTCGGCCAGCCTCTGCCCCAGCCTCAGTCCCAGCCCCGGCCCCACGCCGCCGCCGAATAGGCGCTATTTGCTGACGAGCGCGAGCGTGACCGGCTGCGCCACGCGCAAGGCGCTGCCGTCAACCTGGCTCGAGATCAGCACCGCACTGCCCAGCGCGGGCAGATAGGCATAGATCAGCGACATGCCGCCCTGATCGCCCCAGTCATAGCGCACATCCACCCGCACGACGTCATAGCTGCATCCGGACAGCACGATCGGGTCAGCCGCGGCAAAGCGGTAGCTCGCCCTTTCGTCGCGCCCGGATCCGTCGGCGGACACGATCCGCGTGCGCCCGTCCCAACTGGCGCCCGGCACCGGTGTGGGCAGCGTTGCGGGGTCTTCGTCAAAGTCGATCCGTGTATAGGTGCCGGCCAGCGGCGCGCCGTCGGGGCCCGGCTCGTATTCCTCGACGAAATAGAGCCCGCGATGCGCGCGCAGGCGCAACGCGACGCCGGAGGCGGGCTGTTCATCGACCATGATATAGCCGTCGGAGCGCCGTTGCAGGATGTTCACATCGCCATTGCCATAGCCCACGACCACGCCGCGCCCCAGATCGGCCGCCGTCCGGCAATCGGCCCAGACCGCCTGCGATGCGGCCGTCAGCGCACAGGCCAGGATGAAAACCCGGGAAATCTGCATGGTCGCTTCCTTGTTTGCGGCCCTGTTTGCGGCCCTGTTTGCGGCGCTGTTTGCGGCGTTATTTGCGGCGCTGTTCGAGAAACGCCTGCGCCGCCGCGACCAGCCGCAGGGCGAAATAGCCCAGCGCTCCGCCCAGAATGATCCAGAAGGCAGACCCGCTGTCGAGCAGTTCCGCCACGATCCCCGCGATCAGCATGACGAGGATGAAGCTCAGGAGCCGCAATTCGCCGGGCGCGAGCGGCACCTTGTCGCCCATCGCGGACGCCAGCGGCCGGGCCAGCGGGCCCTCGGCATGTGGGGCGAGAAAGCCCGCGACAAAGGCTGCGATGAAGCCGAACATGGTGCTCTCCTGCGGGGGCGGCGTGACGCGCAGACTATCGCCGCGCCGCGCCCCGGCTGCAAGTGGTTCTGGCCCTTGGCGGCGGGGCGGTGTAATCGGGTGCGCATGAAGGACGCCAATCTCACCCGCCTGACGATCCGCCGCCCCGACGACTGGCACCTGCATCTGCGCGATGACGCGATGCTGGCGGCCGTCGCCCCGCAGAGCGCGGCGCATTTTGCCCGCGCCATCGTGATGCCCAATCTGGTGCCACCCGTGGTGACCGGCGCGCAGGCCGCGGCCTACCGCGACCGGATCCGTGCGGTGCTGCCTGCGGGTGCGGATTTCACCCCGCTGATGACGCTCTACCTCACCGAGGACACCGACCCCGCCGACCTCGCCCAGGCCCATGCGGCAGGCATCGCGGTGGCGGCCAAGCTCTACCCGGCGGGGGCCACCACCAATTCGGCCTCGGGCGTGCGCGATTTCGAGCGCATCCGCCCGGTGCTCGAAAAGATGGCCGAGATCGGGATGATCCTTTGCGTGCATGGCGAGGTGACGGACCCCGACATCGACATCTTTGACCGCGAGGCGGTGTTCATCGACCGGGTGCTCAGGCCGATCCGCCGCTGGGTGCCGGACCTGCGCATCGTGATGGAGCATGTGACGACGGCGGATGCGGTCGATTACGTGCGCGACACGCATCGCAACCTCGCAGCCACCATCACCACGCATCACCTGATCATCAACCGCAACCATATCCTCGCGGGCGGGATCCGGCCGCATTACTATTGCCTGCCGGTGGCCAAACGCGAAAGCCACCGCATCGCGCTGGTGCAGGCGGCGGTGTCGGGTGATCCGCGGTTTTTCCTCGGCACCGATTCGGCGCCGCATGTGGACGCGGCCAAGCTGCAGCCCTGTGGCTGCGCGGGGGTGTTTTCGGCGCCCAACACACTGTCCTGCCTTGCCGAGGTGTTCGACGTGGCGGGGCGGTTGCGCAAGCTCGAGGCCTTTGTGGCGCTCAACGGCGCGCAGTTCTACGGGCTGACGCCGAACGCGGCCACGGTGACGCTGGTCAAGGGCACGCCGGTGGACTATCCCGCGCAGATCACCACCGCAGAGGGGCCGGTGACGGTGTTCGACCCCGGGTTTCCGCTGCACTGGCGGGTCGAGGGCTGAGCCGTCGGAGCCTCCGGCGGGAGTATTTTTGGGCACAGAGAAGTCAGGGGGCGCGCCATGATCCCATCGGGGTTTCCAACGGATGACGAGATTGCGCGGCTGAGCGCGCGGATGCTGCTCGAGGTGGGCGCGGTGCATTTCAACGCGCGCACGCCCTTTACCCATGCGAGCGGCAAGCAGGCGCCGACCTATATCGACTGCCGCAAGCTGATCTCCTACCCGCGGATCCGGTCGATCCTGATGGATTTCATGGCGCTGCGGGTGATGCGGGTGGCGGGGGTCGAGGCCTTTGACAATATCGCGGGCGGCGAGACGGCGGGCATCCCCTTTGCCGCGATGGTGGCAGAGCGGCTCGCGCTGCCGATGACCTATGTGCGCAAGAAGCCCAAGGGATATGGGCGCAATGCGCGCATCGAAGGGGTGATGACCGAGGGGCAGCGGGTGCTGCTGGTCGAGGATCTGGCGACGGATGGCGGATCGAAGGTGAGCTTTGTCAATGCGATCCGCGAGACGGGTGCCACCTGCGCCTATACTTCGGTGATCTTTTATTACGGCATCTTCGAGGGCGTGACTGAGGCGCTGGCGGCAGAGGGCGTGACGCTGATCCATCTGTGCACCTGGTGGGATGTGGTGTCTGCGGCGCGGGACGGCGGAACCTTTGATGTGGCGACGCTGGATGCGGTCGAGGCCTATCTGCGCGACCCGGCCGGCTGGCAGCCGGCGGGCTGATTTCTGCCGCCCGCCGGGCCTCCTGCGGTAGATTCGGGCCACCTGCGGTAGATGTTGACCGGACATGCCTTCAGGCCCCAAGATGTGGGGACCGGCCGGTTGTCCACAGGTGATCCACAGAAACATACAATTTGCGGATCGCGCGCGGAGGGGTCTATCAGACCGGCGGGGAACGGGGCGAAGGTGCCGGGACCGGGGCACGACCGAGGGGCGGACATGAGCGAGATCACCACATTCCGGGCGCGTGGCGTCGAAGAGGTCAGCGCCGACCTGATGCCGCATTCGATCGAGGCCGAGCAGCAGCTTCTGGGCGCGATCCTGACCAACAACGACATCTATGACCGGATCTCGAGCCTCGTGCAGGGGCGGCATTTCTATGAGCCGGTGCATGCGCGCATCTTCGAGGTTGCCGCGGCGCGGATCGCCAAGAATGCGCTGGCCTCGCCGGTGACGCTCAAGACCTTCCTCGAGGATGACGAGGGGCTGCGCGATCTGGGCGGGCCGGCCTATCTGGCACGGCTGGCGGGTGCGGCGATCTCGGCCTTTGCGGCGCGCGATTATGCGCAGATGATCTATGACCTCGCGGTGCGGCGCGAGCTGATCCATCTGGGCCGCGACATCGCCGCCAAGGCCGCGCGCGTCGAGGTGACGAGCGAGCCGCGCGAACAGATCGTGGAGGCCGAGCAGGAGCTTTACCGGCTGGCCGAGCAGGGCACGTCGGAGAGCGGGTTCCAGAGTTTCCTGCGCGCGGTCACGGATGCGATCAAGGTCGCCAATGCCGCCTATCAGCGCGACGGCGGGCTTGCCGGCATCTCGACCGGGCTCACCGACATGGACAAGAAGCTGGGCGGGCTGCACAAGTCCGACCTGCTGATCCTCGCGGGGCGCCCGTCGATGGGCAAGACGTCGCTGGCGACCAACATCGCCTTCAACATTGCCAAGGCCTATCGCAAGGGCCGCCTGCCCGATGGCAGCGAGGGTGCGGTGAATGGCGGGGTGGTGGGCTTTTTCTCGCTCGAGATGAGCGCGGAACAGCTCGCCGCGCGGATCCTGTCGGAGGCGTCCGAGATCCCGTCGGACCAGATCCGGCGCGGCGACATGACCGAGGGCGAGTTTCGCAAGTTCGTCGAGGCGGCCAAGCAGCTCGAGGCCTGCCCGCTCTTTATCGACGACACGCCGGCGCTGCCGATCAGCCAGGTGGCGGCGCGGGCGCGCCGGCTCAAGCGGACGCATGGGCTCGATGTGCTGTTCGTGGACTACCTGCAACTGCTGCGCGGCGCAGGGCGGTCCGAGAACCGCGTGAACGAGATCAGCGAGATCACGCAGGGGCTCAAGGCCATCGCCAAGGAGCTCGACATTCCGGTGATCGCGCTGTCGCAGCTGTCGCGTCAGGTGGAGAACCGCGAGGACAAGCGGCCGCAACTGTCGGACCTGCGCGAATCGGGCTCGATCGAGCAGGATGCGGACGTGGTGATGTTCGTGTTCCGCGAGGAATACTACAAGGAGCGCGAGAAGCCGGGCGATCACGAGCTGGAAAAGATGGCGACCTGGCAGGCCGAGATGGAGCGCCTGCATGGCCGCGCCGAAGTGGTGATCGGCAAGCAGCGGCACGGCCCGATCGGCACGGTCGATCTGAGCTTTGAAGGGCGGTTCACCCGGTTCGGCAACCTCGCGCAGCCCTGGCAGCAGGACGGTGACCGCGCCTACTGACGCGCGGCGTCGTGACTCGCATTCTGTCCGCATTCCCCTATCCTGCGCCGAGCTGACAGGGAGCGCAGATGATGGACGACACCAGCCGGTTGAGCCGCAGCGAGGCGAGCGGCATCCGCTATGCGCGCGAGATCGAGGCGCATCTGCGCTGGCTCGACAGTTTCACCGGGGCGGCGCTGGCGATCCTGGCCATCGCCTCGGGCATCTACACCTACCTCGGCGTGTCCTCGCTGCTCGACGACAATGGCGCGCTGTCGGTCTTTGCGGCGATGTCCTATTCGGTGGCGGTGTCGGTCGGCATCTTCGTGTTCTGGTCCTACATGATGCGGCTCTTGCCTGCCGTGCGCACGATGGGCGCGCGGCTGGGGCTGATGGCCTCGATGGTGCTGGGCTCGGCCGCGATCATCGCGATGTCGTCCTGGCTCAATGCCGCGGCGCTGGCGGGCGCGGCCGCGGTCGAGCAGCATCTGGCCACGACCGTGCAGGACTACCAGGGTGCGCTCGAGCGGGCCAATACCATCGCGGTGGCGGCGCAGAGCCTCGAGCTTGACGTGGCCCGCGTGCGGCAGAGCTTTTCGGACCTGAGCGAGCAGGAGGCGTCGGGCGGGCTGTCGGGCTTTGCCGGGCAAGGCGCGGTATTCCGCCTCTTGCGGCAGAAATCCGATGAGCTGGCGGCACTCGAGGCGCAGATCGCGAGCCAGGATGCGCTGGTCGATGCGGGTTTTGCCGAGGGCAACGCGATCCTGAGCCGGATGCGCAGCCTGACAGTCGAGCCAGGCGCGGTCGAAGGCCGGTCGGTGCAGTTCGCCGAAGAGGCCGTGCGGCTCGCCAATGTCATCACCCGGCTGCGGCAGCTTTCGGTCGCGCCGCTGGTGGTGCGCTCGGCGCAGGACCTGTCGGCCTCGGTCGTGCTGCCGCAGCTTGACGGGGCGAGTGCGGATACCCGCGTGGGCCAGCAGGCGACCATCGATTCGGTGATGCTGGTGCTGGCGCAGCGGGCCGACACGCTGCGGCTGGCCGCCGAGAGCGTGCTCGCCATGCCGCCCGCGCCCGAGACGGTCTATACGCCCATATCGACCGCCGATGCGGTGATCCGCTATGCGGCCAATTTCGGGCCGTCCTGGGCCGGGGCGATCGCCATCGACCTCTTGCCCGCCGTTCTGGTGTTCATCCTCGCCGTGGCTCATGCCGCGATCCGGTCCGGGCGCGAAAGGCTGGGGGGCGAGGACCAGATGACGCTGGCCGAATTGCGCGCCGCGATGCAGGCGCTGCGCGAGATCGACCGGGGGATGGATGGCGGCGCCGACATGGCACACAAACCGGTGCTCGGGCCGGCGCCCGAACCATCGCCCGAAACCGCGCCCGAAACCGCGCCCGAACCCGTGCCCGAACCCGTGCCCGAACCCGTGCCCGGGCCCATCCGCCGTCCGCCGCTGAGCGCGGTCGAGGCCACGCCGACCCGCCCCGCCGAATGACCAAAGCCCCCGCCCCCACCGGGCACGCCCTGCGCACGCAGGCCGCCCGCACCCCCGAACGCCGCGCGATGCTGTGGATCGTGGCCTTGCAGATCGGCTTTGCGCTGTTTCTGTTCAGCGGTGACATCGGCCGCGCGCTGCCGCGTCTGCTGGCCCCGTCCACCGCGCCGGCGCTGACCAAACCCGTGGCGCCCGGCGACCAGACCCGCCGCTTTGCCCCGCGCGACCTGCCCGCGCGCAGCGCGCCGCCGGGCAGCCGCCCGCTGCCTGCCAGCGGCGACATGCCCACGCGCCTGCTGTTTGAAGACGTGGCGTGGCAGGGCGCGCCCGCGCTGATGCTGACAGGCGAGATCGCGCCGGGCGATGCCGCGCGCCTGGCCGATCACCTCGCGCGCGGCACGGTGCCTGCGACGGTGTTCCTCGACAGCCCCGGCGGGTCTGTCGCCGATGCGCTGGCCATCGGCCGCAGTCTGCGCGCGCTGGGTGTCGCCACGCGGATCAGCGCCGCCGATGTCTGCCTCTCGGCCTGCCCCTATATCCTCGCCGCCGGCACGACCCGCACGGTTGACACCGACGCCTGGGTCGGCGTGCACCAGCATTATTTCGGCGAGAACACGGCGCTGCCGGCCTTTCTCGCCGTGGCCGACATCCAGCGCGGACAAGGCGAGGTGATGGGCTATCTGATCGAGATGGGCATCGACCCCGGCCTGATGCAGCCCGCACTGCTCACGCCGCCGGACGAGATCTACCTGCTCTTGCCCGAAGAGCTGGCAGGCTTTCGCCTTGTCACCCCTCCGGCCCAAGAAGGCTGACACTGCGGCGCCTTCTCCCCTTGACGCCCCCGTCCCGCCTGTCAAAAGGCGGGCATGAGTTCCGGTGCGCTACATATTGACCTCGACGCCATCGCCGCCAACTGGCGCGCCCTCGATGCGCTGACGGGCTGCGAGACGGCGGCGGTGGTCAAGGCCGATGGCTATGGGCTCGACGCGGCGCGCGTGGCGCGGGCGCTGGCGCGCGCAGGGGCGCGGCGGTTCTTTGTCGCCATGGCCGAAGAAGGTGCGGCGGTGCGCGAGGCACTGGGCCCGGGGCCCGAGATCTGCGTCTTTTCCGGCCATATGCGCGGCGACACCGACATGATATCCGACCTCGCGCTCACGCCGATGGTCAATTCGCTCGACCAGCTCACCCGCCATTTCGAGGCGCTGCCGGGCCGGCCTTTCGGCATCCAGCTCGACACCGGCATGAACCGGCTGGGGATGGAATGGGACGAATGGGCGGCCGTCGCCGCCGTGGCGCTGGCCGAACGCCCCGTGCTGGTGATGAGCCATCTGGCCTGCGCGGATGAACCCGACCATCCGATGAACGCCTATCAGCTCGACGTTTTCCAGCAGATGACCGACGGTATCGCCGCGCCGCGCTCGCTGGCGGCGACGGGGGGGATCCTGCTGGGGCCGCAGTATCATTTCGACGTGACGCGCCCCGGTATCGGCCTTTATGGCGCGGCGCCCTTTGCCAGCGCGCGCCCCGTGGTGCAGCTCGACCTGCCGGTGGTGCAGATCCGCGCGCTTCAGGAGGGCGAGGTCGTGGGCTACGGCAATGCCTGGCAGGCCGCGCGCCCCTCGCGCATCGCGACGGTGGCGGCGGGCTATGCCGACGGGCTCTTGCGGTCGCTCTCGGGCAAGGCCACGCTCTGGCATGGCGACACCCCCTGCCCGCTGGTCGGCCGCGTGTCGATGGACCTGATGACGGTCGATGTCACCGACCTGACCGAGGTGCCCGAAGCGCTGACGCTGATCGGCCCGCATCAGGGCGTGGACGCGCTGGCCGAAGTCGCGGGGACCATCGGCTACGAGGTCCTGACCTCTCTGGGCGCCCGCTACGCCCGCCATTACCACAGCAGATGATCCGCCTGGTCGCGGCTTTGGGTGCGGCGGTGCTGGCCGGGCTGGCGGGGCTGGGGCGGCTCGCCCTCTTTACCGCGCAAACGCTGAGCCACCTCGCCCGCCCACCCTTCTACCCGCGCGAATTCGGCCATGCGCTGGTGCAGATCGGCTATAACTCGCTGCCCGTCGTCGGCCTCACCGCGCTGTTTACCGGCGGCGCGCTGGCCTTGCAGATCTACGCCGGCGGCGCACGCTTTTCGGCCGAGGCGGTGGTGCCGCAGATCGTCGCCATCGGCATGGTGCGCGAGCTTGGCCCGGTGCTCGTCGGCCTGATGATCGCAGCGCGCGTGACCTCGTCCATCGCGGCCGAGATTGCCACGATGAAGGTGACAGAGCAGATCGACGCGCTGGTGACGCTCTCCACCCATCCGATGAAATACCTCACCCTGCCGCGCGTGCTGGCCGCGACGCTGGTGATGCCGGTGCTGGTCGCGGTGGGCGATACCATCGGCATTTTCGGCGGCTTCATCGTGGGGACCGAGCGTCTGGGCTTCAACGCCACGACCTACCTCAAGAACACCGTCGATTTTCTCGAAGCCCGCGATGTCGCCTCCTCGCTGGTCAAGGGCGCGGCCTTTGGTTTCATCGCGGCGCTGATGGGCTGCTATTTCGGCATGACCTCGGCGCGCGGCGCCATGGGTGTGGGCCGCGCGACCAAGGGCGCGGTGGTGGCGGCGGCGGTGCTGATCCTGGCGGCGAACCTGATCCTGACAGAGGCGTTCTTTGCATTATGATCCGGCTCGCGCAGGTCCATAAATCCTTTGGCACCAATGACGTGCTGCGCGGTGTCGATCTCGATGTCGCGCGCGGCGAAAGCATGGTGGTGATCGGCGGGTCGGGCACCGGCAAATCGGTGCTGATCAAATGTATCCTCGGGCTGGTGGCGCCCGACAGCGGCACCATCACCGTGGACGGGCAGGATGTGACCCGGGTGCCGCGCGACGCGTTCCTCGCGCGCTTTGGCATGCTGTTTCAGGGGGCGGCGCTGTTCGACAGCCTGCCGGTCTGGCAGAACGTCGCCTTCCGCCTGCTGCGCGGCAGGCTCAAGCGCCCCCGCACCGAGGCGCGCGCCATCGCCATCGCCAAGCTGCGCCGCGTGGGCCTCGACGCCGATGTGGCCGACCGGCTGCCGGCCGAGCTTTCGGGCGGCATGCAAAAGCGCGTGGGCCTCGCCCGCGCCATCGCCGCCGACCCCGAGGTGATCTTTTTCGACGAACCGACCACCGGGCTCGACCCGATCATGGCCGGCGTCATCAATGCGCTGATCCGCGAGATCGTGACCGAGATGGGCGCGACCGCGATCACCATCACCCATGACATGACCTCGGTGCGCGCCATTGCCGACCGGGTGGCGATGCTGCACCGGGGCAAGGTGCGCTGGTGCGGCCCGGTGGGTGACATCGACGCCGCAACCGACCCCTATCTCGACCAGTTCATCCATGGCCGCGCCGATGGCCCGATCGAGACGCTGCGCTAGGGGCGGAAACAATCGCCCGGTCTTCGGGCGACTGTTGTCGGTCTGGAAACAATGCCGCGGCCAGGGGAAACTCTGCCTCATTTTATCCTTTCCCCCCAGCGCCTTGTTCGCCTAACGTAAAGTCGTTAACGATTGCGGGTTCTGGGGGGAACACGTCTTGCCTTTGTCGCGCATAGCGCTGCGCCTGTCGCAGGGCTTTCAGGTGCTGTCTCTGTTCATCCTTGCCTTTGCCGGCGCGACCGTGCTCGCCTATACGCTGCTCTGCGCGGCCGGCCAGGCGCCCTGGCTCGCGCTCACCCTGCAATTCGGCGACCAGAGCCTGCCGCAAGCCGGCCCGGTGGTGCAGACCGCGCTGGCGCTGCTACTGGGCGCGCTCTTCTTCTTCATGCCGATGAATGGCCGCATCCTCGCGCTCGAACGCAGCCACCGCGATTTTCGCATCTCGATGGAGGATGTGGCCCGCGCCTATCACCTGTGCCACACCGCCGACCGGGCTGGGGTGTTCACCCTGTCGTCCGAGTTCGACTCCGTGCGCGAACGGCTCGCCTATCTGCGCGACCACCCCGACCTCGGGCATCTTGAGACCGACGTGCTCACGCTCGCCGCCCAGATGAGCCAGCAGGCCCGCCATCTGGCCGATGTCTATTCCGACGAAAAGGTCGCGCGTGCCCGCGCCTTCCTGACCGAGCGGCAGGCCGAGGCCGAGGCGCAGCAGGCCCGCATCGTCGAGGCGCTACACGCCTGCCGCGACATCCGCAAATGGGTGCAACAGATCGAGCTCGAGGAAAGCGTGGTGGCGAGCCAGCTTGCGCAGCTCGACGAACAGTTGCAGGCCGCCCTGCCCGCGCTGGGCTATGCGCTCGAAGGCTTCGACACGCCGCAGCCGCAGAAGGCCGACAATGTCGTGGCCCTGCAACAGAAACCCGCCGCCGAATAGCGCCCGCCCCTTGCGCCCCCGCCCCGGCCCCGCCACATGCTCAGGCGCAACGGCAAGGTTTCGACACGGCAGGGTTTCGACACGGCAGGGTTTCGAAAATGTATTCAACGCTCAAATGGGCCAACCTCGCCCTGCTGATCCTGTTCCCGGTCTCCTGGTTCGCCCCCCTGATGCGCGCCGGCCTGCGCCCGCCCTTCGGCATCCCCGAGGACAGTCTCGTCGGCACCTGGATGCCCTTCGTCGGCCTCGACGACATCTCGATCATCACCGGCCTGCAGGCGCTGTGGCAAAGCGATGTGGCGCTGGCGCTGCTGGTCACCGCCTTTGCCCTTTTCGCGCCGACGCTCAAGACGCTGGGCCTCGCGCTCATCCATTTCGGGCTGATGCGCCGCCGGGTGCTGCCGGTGCTGGCCTGGATGGGCAAACTCGCCATGGCGGATGTGTTCCTCGTGGCGCTCTATGTCGTGCTGGCCAAGGGCGTGGGCGTGGGGGCCGTCGAAACGCGCTGGGGTCTTTACCTCTTTTCCGCCTGCATCCTCGCCTCGATCGTGATCTCGACCCTCACCGCCAGGGCCACCCGCCCCGCACGCCCGCACTGACGCCCCGGCTTCTCTGTGCCCAAAATACTCCCGCCGGAGGCTCCGCACGCGCCACTTGCCCCGAGAGCCCGGATCGGCGATGCAACGGCATGGCCAAGGACCCGTCATTCACCTGCACCGCCTGCGGCGCCGCCCATTCCAAATGGTCAGGGCGCTGCGACGCCTGCGGCGCGTGGAATGCCATCGTGGAAGAAGCGCCGCTCACCGCCGGCCCTTCCGCGCGCACGCTGGGCGGCCGGCGCGGCACGGCGCTGGCGCTGACCGACCTCGCCACGCAGCAGGACGCCCCCGCGCGCACCGTCTCGGGGGTAGAGGAGCTTGACCGCGTGCTGGGCGGCGGGCTGGTCGCGGCCTCGGCGCTGCTGGTGGGCGGCGACCCCGGCATCGGCAAATCCACGCTCTTGTTGCAGGCGGCGGCGCGCTTTGCGCGTGGCGGGCTCAGGGTGGTCTATGTCACGGGCGAGGAATCCACCGCGCAGGTGCAGATGCGCGCGCAGCGCCTCGGCCTGACGCAAAGCCCGGTGCGGCTCGCGTCAGAGACCAACCTGCGCAACATCCTGACGACGCTGGATGCCGAAAAGCCCGACCTCGTCATCATCGATTCGATCCAGACGATGTGGGCCGACCATGTCGAGGCCGCGCCCGGCTCGGTCTCCCAGGTGCGCGCGGCGGCGCATGAGCTGACCGTCTTTGCCAAATCGCGCGGCGTCGCGGTCATTCTCGTCGGCCATGTCACCAAAGAGGGCACGCTTGCCGGCCCCCGCGTGGTCGAGCACATGGTCGATACGGTCCTCTATTTCGAAGGCGAGCGCGGCCACCAGTTCCGCATCCTGCGCGCGGTCAAGAACCGCTTTGGCCCCGCAGACGAAATCGGCGTGTTCGAGATGACCGGCAAGGGACTGGCCGAGGTGCGCAACCCCTCGGCCCTGTTCCTGTCCGAACGCGGCCAGCCCGCCCCCGGATCGGTGGTATTCGCCGGGATCGAGGGCACGCGGCCGCTGCTGTGCGAGATCCAGGCGCTGGTCTCGCCCGCGCCGTCAGGTCAGGCACGCCGGTCGGTCGTGGGCTGGGACGGCGGGCGGCTCGCGATGATCATGGCGGTGCTCGAGGCGCGCTGCGGCATCCCCTTTGCCGGGCTCGACGTCTATCTCAACGTCGCGGGCGGGTTGCGCATCAGCGAGCCTGCCGCCGACCTCGCCGTCGCCGCGGCCCTGGTTTCCGCACGCGAGGACATCGCATTGTCGCCCGAAAGCGTCATATTCGGCGAGATCAGCCTCTCTGGTGCGCTGCGGCCGGTGTCACAGACGGAAAACCGGTTGAAAGAAGCGCAAAAACTTGGTTTCACCACGGCCATCCTGCCGCAAATGGCAAAACGCGGCGCGGATCACGGGCTGCGCTTGCGCGAGATGCAGACGCTCGCAGGATTCGTGACAGAGATTTTCGGCACCGACCCCGCTGGGGCGGGGCCCGCACAAAAGGACTGAGGGCAGGACATGGAAGGCTTTACCATCATCGACGGGGTCGTCGCTGTCATCATCGTGCTGTCGGCCCTGCTGGCCTATTCGCGCGGCCTCGTGCGCGAGGCGATGGCGATCGCAGGCTGGATCGGGGCGACGATCATCGCCTTCATCTTTGCCGATCAGGTGCAGCCGCTGATCCGCCAGATCCCGATGCTGGGCGATTTCATCGGCGACAGTTGCGAATTGTCGATCATCCTCGCCTTTGCGGCGGTCTTTGCCGTGGCGCTGGTGATTTTCTCGATCTTTACCCCGCTGTTCTCGGGCGTGGTGCAACGCTCGGCCCTGGGCGGTGTCGATCAGGGGCTGGGCTTTCTCTTTGGCGTGGCGCGCGGCGTCCTGCTCGTGGCGGTCGCCTTTTTCGTCTATGACACGGTCCTGAGCTCGCAGAACGTCGCGATGATCGAGGACAGCCGGTCCGCGGCGGTGTTCGGCAAGCTCACCGGCCAGATCGAAGAGCGCGACCCCGAGGCGGCGCTGGGCTGGATCAAGCAGCAATACGAACAGCTCGTGGGCAATTGCGGCGCGGCATGAGGCATTCGGACAGGTCCGGCGGAGCGGCCGCTTTTCCCGCCCGCCGGACGTGATAGTTTCGTGACACCGCCCGCGTCAGGGACTATCACGCAGAGGAAACTACCCGGATTCGGAGCGTTCCCTTGGCCCGTCAGAACCCCTGTCAGATGCCGCGCGAGATGCCCCTCGCCCACCCGTTCGACGATGACAAACTGCGCGAGGAATGCGGCGTCTTTGGTGTGATCGGCGTCACGGATGCCGCAAATTTCGTGGCGCTCGGCCTGCATGCACTGCAACATCGCGGACAAGAGGCGGGCGGCATCGTCACCTATGACGATACGGCAGGCTTCAGTTCGGCCCGCCGCATGGGCCTCGTGCGCGACAATTTCACCTCGCAGGACGTGATGGCGACGCTGCCCGGCAGTCTGGGCATCGGCCATGTGCGCTACTCCACCGCCGGCGGCAAGGGACAGACCGCGATCCGTGATGTGCAGCCCTTCTTTGGCGAATTCGCCATGGGCGGGGCCGCCATCGCGCATAACGGCAACATCACCAATGCCGTATCGCTGCGGCGCGAATTGATCGAGCGCGGCTCGATCTTCCAGTCCTCGTCCGACACCGAATGCATCATTCACCTGATGGCGCGCTCGATGGGTCGCAAGATCACCGACCGGATCGAAGAAGCCCTGCGCAAGGTCGAAGGCGCGTTTTCCATCGTCGCCATGACCCGGTCCAAGCTGATCGGCTGCCGCGACCCGCTGGGCGTGCGCCCGCTGGTGCTGGGCCGGGTCGGCGACGGCTGGGCGCTGTCGTCCGAGACCTGCGCGCTCGACATCATCGGCGCGGATTTCGTGCGCGAGATCGAGCCGGGCGAGATGGTCGTGATCACCGATGCCGGGGTCGAATCGCATTTCCCTTTCCGCCGGCAGAAATCGCGCGGCTGCATCTTCGAACATGTCTATTTCAGCCGGCCCGACAGCATCCTCGGCGGCCGGTCGGTCTATGAAACCCGCGAGGCGATCGGGCGCGAACTGGCCAAGGAAGCGCCGGTCGCGGCCGACCTCGTCTGCCCGGTGCCCGACAGCGGCACGCCGGCGGCGATCGGCTATTCGCTGCAATCGGGCATTCCCTATGCGATGGGGATCATCCGCAACCAGTATATGGGCCGCACCTTCATCGAACCGACCGAGAGCATCCGCAACATGGGCGTGCGGCTGAAGCTCAACGTCAACCGCGCGCTGATCCGGGGCAAACGGGTGATCCTGGTGGACGATTCGGTGGTGCGCGGCACCACGAGCCGCAAGATCAAGGAGATGATCCTCGACGCGGGCGCCGCCGAGGTGCATTTCCGCATCGCCTCGCCGCCCACGGCCTGGCCCTGTTTCTATGGTGTGGACACGCCCAACCGGGACAAGCTGCTCGCCGCGACGATGACCGAGGACGAGATGCGCGACTACCTCGGCGTGGACAGCCTGCGCTTCATCTCGCTCGACGGCCTCTACCGCGCGGTGGGCGAGGCCGGCGGGCGCGACACACGCCAGCCGCAATATTGCGACGCCTGCTTTTCGGGTGACTATCCGGTCGTGCCGGCCGACATGATCGACCAGGGATTCCGGATGAAGACCGCGGCCGAATGATCGCCTTTGCAGGTCACGACGCCTATCTCGCGACGCGGCCCGCCGCCCAGCAGGTGGCGCTGTCTGACCTGCGCACAAGGATCGCGCGGATCATCCCGCAGGCGGAAGAGGTGATCTCTTACGCCATGCCCGGCTTTCGCCTTGGGCGGCGGGTGATCGCGGGCTACGCGGGTTTCGCGCGCAACTGCGGCTACTACCCGCATTCCGGCAAGATCCTGCCGCAGTTCGCGGCCGAACTCACCGCGGCGGGGTTCCGCTTTACCCCCGGCGCGCTGCAATTCACGCCCGATCACCCGATCCCGGACGACCTTCTCGCGCGCCTCATCGCCGCACGGCTGGCCGAGGCCGACGCCCACCCTTGACCCCGCCCGCCTTTGCCCACAAGACGCGGTCGATCCGAACAAGAAGGGTGCGCACGATGGACAAGACCTGCCTGATCACCGGCGCCTCGCGCGGCCTGGGCCACGCGCTCGCCCTCGCGCTCGCGCCCACGCATCACATCATCGCGGTAGGGCGCACCATCGGCGCGCTCGAGGAGCTGGACGACAGGATCAAGGCGCAGGGAGGAGCCGCGACACTTGCGCCCATGGATATCACCAAGCCCGAGGCAATGCAGCAACTCTGCCGCGCGATCCATGACCGCTGGGGCGGGCTCGACCTGTGGCTGCACACGGCCATCCACGCGGGCCCCCTGACCCCGACGCCGCATCTGGCGGACAAGGACCTCGACACCTCGATCGCGGTCAACCTGCGCGCCACCGCGCGGCTGATCGCCTATGCCGCGCCATTGCTGGGCGCGACAGGGCGCGCGGTGTTCTTCGACGACCCGCAAGGCGGCGCGCCCTATTTCGGCCATTACGGCAGCACCAAGGCCGGCCAGATCGCGCTCGCGCAGTCCTGGGCGGCAGAGACCCGGCGCATCGGTCCGCAGGTGCGCATCCTCGCGCCCCGGCCCATGCCCACGGCCACCCGCGCGCGGTTCCACCCCGGCGAGGACCGCAGTACATTGGCCGATATCCACGCCGAAGCCGCCCGCCTCTTGCCCGAAATCCTGCACTGATCGCCCAAACCACCCGCGTCCCGGCTTCTTTGCGCCCCAAATACTCCCGCCGGAGGCCAAGAGTTTTCGTACGAAAACTCTTGCAAGAATTTTCGTACGAAAATTCTTCCCCGCGCCGCCGCTTGCCGCGCTGCCCGCCCTCGCATAGGAAGAAATCACCCATCAGCGGAGCCCCCATGCGTATCCTGATCACCAATGACGACGGCATCAACGCACCGGGCCTCGCCACGCTGCAGGCAATCGCCAGCGCCATCGCGGGACCGGAGGGCGAGGTCTGGACCGTGGCCCCCGCATTCGAGCAGTCGGGCGTGGGCCATTGCATCAGCTACACCCATCCCACGATGATCGCCCGCCTTGCGCCACGCCGCTATGCCGCCGAGGGCAGCCCGGCGGATTGCGTGCTCGCCGGGCTCTATGACGTGATGGCCGACGCCCCGCCCGACCTTGTGCTCTCGGGTGTGAACCGGGGCAACAACGCGGCCGAGAACGTGATGTATTCCGGCACCATCGGCGGCGCGATGGAGGCGGCGCTTCAGGGCCTGCCCGCCATCGCCCTGTCGCAATACTTCGGCCCCGGCAATACCGACCTCGACGACCCGTTCGAGGCCGCGGCGCAGCACGGCGCGGCCGTCATCCGCCGCCTGCTCGACCACGCGATCTGGGATGCACAGGATTACCGGCTGTTCTACAACGTCAATTTCCCGCCCCTGCCCGCAGCCGAGGTGAAGGGGACACGGGTCTGCACCCAGGGCTTCCGGCGCAATGCCCGCTTTGGCGCCAAGGCGCATATCTCGCCGGCCGGGCGGCGGTTTCTCTGGGTCCACGGCGGGGCGCAGGATGAACGCACGGCGCCGGGCAGCGACGCGGCCGCCAACCTCGACGGCTATATCTCGGTGACGCCGATGCGCGCCGATCTCACCGCGCATGACGCGATCGACGCGCTGCGCGACCGGCTCGCGGAGGCGCCCGCGTGAGCATGGATGCCGAAGGGCAGATGCAATTCCTCTATGCCCTGCGCTCCAAGGGCGTGACCGACACGCGCACGCTGACCGCGATGGAGCGGATCGACCGCGCGCTCTTTGTCAGGGGGCTCTTTGCCGAGCGTGTCTATGAAGACATGCCGCTGCCCATCGCCTGCGGCCAGACCATCAGCCAGCCCTCGATCGTCGGGCTGATGACGCAGGCGCTGCAGGTCAGCCCGCGCGACAAGGTGCTCGAGGTCGGCACCGGCTCGGGCTATCAGGCCGCGATCCTGAGCCTGCTTGCCCGCCGCGTCTATACCGTGGACCGCTACCGTCGGCTGGTGAAAGAGGCGCGGGCGGTGTTCGACGCGCTGAAAATCACCAATATCACCGCCTTTACCGCCGATGGCAGCCATGGCCTGCCCGAACAGGCCCCCTTTGACCGCATCATCGTGACCGCGGCCGCCGAAGACCCGCCCGGCCCCCTCTTGGCCCAGTTGCGAATTGGCGGTATCATGGTGCTGCCGGTGGGCCAGTCGGATGCGGTGCAAAGCCTGATCCGCGTCACCCGGCACGAGACAGGCTTTGACTACGAAGAACTGCGCTCCGTCCGTTTCGTGCCCCTGACCGAAGGTCTGGGCACCGACTGACCGAGGCGACAAAGACCAAGACCCCGGCCAACAAGGGGTCGCCATTGAACCGAGGACCGCGCGATGCAGACGCCCGATACCGTGACCCAGCCCGCCGCTTTTCGCCTGCGCAGCCTGTTGCTGGCGGGCACGGCACTGGCCCTTCTCGCCGGATGCAACGGCGGGCCGTTTGACATCGACTTTCGTGACATGGGCGGCAGCACACTCGACACCACCGAGGCAGCCCTCAATCCGCCCAACCGGCCGCGCCCGGATGACCGGGGGGTGATCTCCTACCCCAACTATCAGGTCGTGGTCGCGCAGCGCGACGACACCGTGCGCAGCATCGCCGGGCGGCTGGGGCTCGAGGCCGAGACGCTGGCGCGCTACAACGGGATCGCCCCCGATGTCGCGCTGCGCCGGGACGAGGTCATCGCCCTGCCCGCCCGTATTGCGGACGCGACCGGCGGTGGCGCGGCGGCCAGCCCGATCCAGCCCGGCACCATCGACGTGTCCTCCATCGCCACTGCCGCCATCGACCGCGCCGGGCCCACCACGACGACCGCCCTGCCACCCGCGCCCGCTGCGGCGGCCGCCCCTGCCGTGGCGGCGGGCCAGCCGATCCGCCATCAGGTCGCGCGCGGCGAAACCCCCTATTCCATCGCGCGGCTTTACAACGTGCCGGTGCGCAGCATCGCCGAATGGAACGGCCTTGGCAGCGACCTGGCCGTGCGCGAAGGGCAATATCTGCTGATCCCGGCCTCTGGCGCGACCACGCCCCCCGTCGCCGAACCCGTCACGCCGCCGCCCGGCGCGGGCAGCGTGGCCCCGGTGCCGCCGAGTGCCGCGGCCCCGCTCCCTGCCGAAAGCCCGCCGCCGGCCACGGCCCCCGCGACACCGCCCACCTCAGCCGTCGCGGCCACGCCCCCCACACCGGCCGCGCCTGACATCGGCGCGCAACCCGCCGCGCCGGCGCGCGCAAGCCAGATGGTCTATCCGGTGCAGGGCAGCATCATCCGCGCCTATGCGCGCGGCCGCAACGACGGGATCGACATCGGCGCCCCCGCCGGGACCGAGGTCAAGGCTGCTGCCGCCGGCACCGTCGCCGCCGTGACGACCAACACCGAAGGCATCCAGATCGTCGTGATCCGCCATGCCGACAACCTGCTGACGGTCTATACCCACCTCGACCGCCTCACCGTGGCCAAGGATGAGACCGTTAGGCAAGGCCAGGTGATCGGCCGGGTGCGCGAGGGCGCCCCGAGTTTCCTGCATTTCGAAGTGCGGCGCGGCATGGAAAGCGCCGATCCGGCGGGCTTCCTGCCCTAGATCCTGACCCCGTGGCGGCCCGCCAGATCGGTAAAGAACTGCCAGGCCACGCGGCCTGACCGGCTGCCGCGCGTGGCCTGCCATTCGATCGCCTCGGCGCGCAGTCGGGCCTCGTCGATGGCGACCCCATAGGCATCGCAATAGCCCCGGATCATCGCCAGATACTGGTCCTGATCGCAGGGATGAAAGCCCAGCCAGAGCCCGAACCGGTCTGACAGCGACACCTTTTCCTCGACCGCCTCGGAGGGGCTGATCGCGGATGACCGTTCATTCTCGATCATGTCGCGCGGCATCAGATGGCGCCGGTTCGACGTGGCATAAAGCACCACATTGTCGGGCCGCCCCTCGATCCCGCCATCCAGAACCGCCTTGAGCGACTTGTAATGCGCATCGTCATGGCCAAAGCTCAGGTCATCGCAAAACAGGATGAACCGCCCCGGCGCATCGCGCAAAAGGTTGAGGCAGCGGTTGATCGACGGCAGGTCCTCGCGCTGAACCTCGACCAGTTTGAGCGCCGGGAAATCAGCATGAACAGCGCCATGCAACGCCTTGACAAGGCTCGACTTACCCATGCCGCGCGCGCCCCAGAGAAGGGCGTTGTTGGCCGGCAGACCCTGCGCAAACCGCGCGGTATTGGCGCGCAGCGTATCGCGCGCGCGGTCCACACCCACCAGCAGCCCCACATCGACACGGTTGATCCGCACCACGGGTTCCAGCCGGTCAGGCTCGGTATGCCAGACATAGGCCGCCGCCGCGAAATCAGGGGCCGGGCGCGGCGCCGGGCTCATCCGCTCCAGCGCCTCTGCGATCCGGCGCAGGCTGTCGTCGCTCACGCCTTGGGCTCCCCTTCGGCGAGATCGGCCTCGGCCTCATCATCCCAGAGCCCTTCGGCCCGAAGCCGTGCCTCGCGCTGCTTTTCCACCCGCCGCACGAGGATGATCGACACTTCATAGAGCGGATAGACCACCGAGAACAGGATCACCTGCGAGATCACATCAGGCGGCGTCGCGAGCGCGGACACCACCAGAATGCCCACCACCGCATATTTGCGCACCCGCGCAAGTCCCGCCGCGCTGACCAGCCCGGCCTTGCCCATCAGCGTGAGCAGCACGGGCAGCTGAAAGCAGAGGCCAAACGCGACGATGAACTTGATCGTCAGCGACAGATAGGCCTGCGCGGATCCCTGAAAGGCGATCCCCGCGACAGCCGTATCGCCATCGGTCCCGGTCAGCAGCGTGCCCGGTTGCTGGAAGCCGAGGAAAAAGCCGAAGGCCATCGGCGTGATCACGTAATAGGCGAAGGTCGCCCCGATCAGGAACATCACCGGCGAGGCGATCAGGAAGGGGAGAAAGGCGCCCTTTTCCGATTTGTAGAGGCCGGGCGCCACGAACCGCCAGAGCTGGAAGCTGATGACCGGAAAGGCAAGCACGAGCCCCCCCAGCAGCGAGATCGAAACCGCGACGAAAAAACCCT
Source organism: Rhodobacterales bacterium (assembly GCA_009993005.1). Lineage (GTDB taxonomy): Bacteria > Pseudomonadota > Alphaproteobacteria > Rhodobacterales > Rhodobacteraceae > JAACUH01. The sequence goes on along the minus strand of JAACUH010000071.1, from coordinate 10,641 downwards.
CCTGCAGCGCGATCAGCACCAGCCCGCAGTCATCCTGCCCGCGCAGCGCAAGCGCCGAACACAGCGGCCGGGTCAGAAAGTTGAAGATCGGGTTCCAGACCGTGAAACAGATCAGCATCGCCACGACAAAGGCCCCGGCCGCCTTCATCAGGCGGCTGCGCAATTCGGCCAGATGCTCGATCAGCGGGGCAGAGCTGTCTTCGATATCATCAGAACTGGTCATTTGGCTGTGTCCGGTTTGGCCGCATCGGCCCGCTTGCGCGAGGTCTTGGGTTTCGCCGTGGCGGCCTTGGCCGGGGGGGGGGCCACGTCGGTGGTCGCGGCAGGCGCCGCCTTTGCGCGTGTCTTTTTCGGCTTGGCCGGAGCGGCCGGCGCCACAGGTTCAGCCGCCAGGGCCGCCTCGCGCGCCTTGCGCTCGGTGGCGGCGCGCGCGGTGGCCTCGGTGATCTTGCGCTTGGCTTCGGCCCGTTCGGCCGCCAGCGCCTCGGTCGCGCCGCCCGGCTTGATCGGCGGGCGGGTGGCGAGCGGGGTGCCCGCAGGCGGCACCGGCGTGCTGCCCAGAGTGCTGCCCAGCCCCGAGGCCTCGCGCAGCTTGTCCATGCCAAAGGCCTTGGGATTGGCCGCTGCCTTGATCGTGTTCGAAATGTCCTTGACACCTGCCTCATCGGCGGCCGCGTTCATCGCGCTCGAAAACTCGCGCGCCATGCCGCGGGCCTTGCCGGTAAAGCGCCCGACCGCCCGGAACATTCCGGGCAGATCTTTCGGCCCGACCACGATCAGGGCCACGATCCCCACCAGCAACAGCTCTGTGCCGCCCAGATCAAACATATCCTTGCACCTTTACGACTCGTGCGGGGCGGGTCTCAGACCCGGTCCTTGTCCTCGGACGGGGTGACATCCCGCGCGGCCGTGGCGGTCTCATCGGTGACTTCCTTCTTGCCGTCATCGACGCCGCGCTTGAAGGCGGTGATGCCCTTGCCGACTTCGCCCATCAGCGACGACACCTTGCCGCGGCCGAACAGCACCAGCACCACCACCGCGATCAGCAACAGGCCCATCGGCCCGATTTGTCCCAAACCCATGTTCTTTCTCCTCTGCGAGCGCCCCCGACCCGGGGGTCTGCGTTTGCATCATGCGTCCTAGATAGAGCCCACAGGCCCCCACGAAAAGCACCAAGGCCGCCAGAACCGGGTGCAGAGCGGCGCCCGGCGCGTTTTTAGTGTCAAGAAACTGTCAGTTGCCTGTAGACTGCCGCGCAAGCCCCCGCAACCCGCCTGCCCGCTCCACGAATCGAGAATGGTTGACATGCCCCGCTCTGACCGTCTGGCAAATCTGATCACCGTCCTGCGGGACGGGCGGCTCCACCGGGCGCAGGACCTCGCAGACCGGCTCGGCGTCTCGCTGCGCACCATCTACCGCGACATGGACCGGCTGATCGGGGCGGGTCTGCCCGTCGAAGGCACCCGCGGACTGGGCTACAAGACGACGGCGGCGGTGACGCTTCCGGTGCTCAACCTGTCCCTGGCCGAACTCGAGGCGCTGCAACTGGGCCTCGCCATCGTCGGCGAAAGGCAGGATGCCGAGCTGGCGCGCGCCGCGCGCGCGGTGCTGGCGTATATCGACGCGGGGTTGCCCGCAGACCGCGGCAACACGGCCGCGATGCCCGGCCCGATACCCTATCCGCTCTCGGATGCGGCGCGCGGCTTTGCCCATATGCCGGCCCTGCGCGCGGCGCTGAAGGTGCGCCAGAAACTGCGCATCGCCAGTCGCGATCCCGCCGGCACCCTCTCCGAGCGGGTCGTGCGGCCGTTGCAACTGGAGTATTGGGGCCGGCTGTGGACCCTGGCCGCCTGGTGCGAGACGCGCGACGGCTTTGTCCTGCTGCGCGTTGACCACATCGAAACCCTGCAACTCCTGCCACAACTCTTTCTCGACGAACCGGGCAAGACATTGGCGGACTACCTCGCCACAAGCGCCGAGCCCGGTGGCACCGGTCAGACATGAGTATTTGGGGCGCAAAGAAGCCGAAGAGCAGCCCCTTCGACTTCTTTGTGCTCTAAATACTCCCGCCGGAGGCTCCATCGCGGCCCACAGGCGCTGCGGGATGAGGAAAGACGAAACAGCGGTCACGGCGGATCATCAACCAGAGCGGCGTGCCCGGTTTGGGCAGGAATACCGAAGGCACCAGCGCGCGCAGCCGCGAGCCGTCGAAATCCATGCGGAACTCGACCAGGCTTTCCGACCCCATGAAGCGCGCGCGCTCGACCACGCCGCGCGCGGGGATCCCTTCTGCCGGGGTCGGGTTGGGGCCGCGGCCATGGCGGTCAAAGTCGATGCGCAGATGTTGCGGGCGGATCACGATATCGACCTCGGTCCCGTCGGCCACGCCGGGGGCGAGGAACTGGCCAAAGGCGGTTTCAGTCAGCGCGCCCTGCACACGCCCATGGATCACGTTGATATCGCTGAAAAACGCCGCCGCCTGCCGATCCACCGGCGTGTTGTAGATGTTGTAGGGCGCGCCCTGCTGCACGATCCGCCCGTCGCGCATCAGCGCGATCTCGTCGGCCATGCGCATCGCTTCGGCGGGTTCATGCGTGACCAGCAGCACCGCCGTCCCCTCGGCCTTGAGCAGCGCCAGCGTCTCGTCGCGGATGTCGTCGCGCAGGCGATCGTCGAGGCCGGAGAACGGCTCGTCCATCAGCAGGATGCGCGGCCGGGGCGCCAGCGCGCGCGCCAGCGCGACGCGCTGCTGCTCGCCGCCTGACAATTGGTGCGGATAGGCGTCGATGTGGCGCAGCATCCCCACCCGATCGAGCAGGTCACGCACCCGCCCCTGCGCGTCAGCTCCACGCCCGCGCAGGCCAAAGGCGACGTTTCCCGCCACGCTCAGATGCGGGAAAAGCGCGAAATCCTGAAACATCAGCCCGATGCCGCGCCCTTCGGGCGGCACCCGGGTGACGGTGTCGCAGATCAGCCGGCCATCGACATGGATCGTGCCGCTGTCCTGCATGTCCACGCCCGCGATGATGCGCAGCGTGGTGGATTTGCCGCAGCCCGAGGGCCCCAGCAGGCAGGTCACCTGCCCCGGCATCACCCGCAGCGACACATCATCGACCACCCGCCGCCCGTCAAAGACGCGGGTGATGTGCGAAATCTCGAGGCGGGGTGTCAGCGTCACTCTGATGTCCATGGCGGCGGCGGGCCGGTTTCCCGATGAAAATCATCGGGTATCGGGAGAGGTAGCAACTCTGCCCCGCCGCGACAAGCCTCAGAGCGTGGCGTTGATCGCACCGCCGTCGGCCAGGATGTTCTGCCCGACGATGTAACCTGCATGCTGCGAGCACAGGAAGGCGCAGGTCGCGCCGAAATCGGCCGCTGTGCCGTAGCGCCCGGCCGGGATGCCGGCGGCGCGGCGCGCGCGCGCCTGTGCGAGCGTCAGCCCCTCGGCCGCCACAACCCCGGCGTCAAGCGCATCGGCCCGGTCGGTCGCATGGATGCCGGGCAGCAGGTTGTTGATCGTGACCCCTGCCCCGGCCACCTGCCGCGCCGTGCCCGCGACAAAGCCGGTGAGCCCGGTGCGCGCGGCATTGGACAGGCCAAGCTGCGCGATCGGCGCTTTGACCGAACTGGAGGTGATGTTGACCACCCGCCCCCAGCGCCGCGCGATCATGCCGGGCAGCGCCGCCTGCATCAGCGCGATCGGGGTGAGCATGTTGGCATCGAGCGCGCGGATGAAATCCTCGCGCGACCAGTCCGACCACAGGCCCGGCGGCGGGCCGCCCGCATTGGTCACCAGGATGTCGATGTCGCCTGCCGCCGCCAGCACCTGCGCGCGCCCCTCGGCCGTGGTGACATCGGCGGCAACCGTCGTCACCGCGACACCATGGGCGGCGCGCAACGTGGCCGCCGTCGCCTCGAGTGCCGTGGCGCCGCGCGCGTTGATCACCAGAGCGACGCCCTCCGCCGCCAGCGCCGCCGCGCAGCCCTGACCAAGCCCCTTTGACGCCCCGCAAACCAGTGCTCTTTTGCCTGCGATCCCCAGATCCATCACCATTCTCCCGACGGTTCCCAAATACATTGCGGTGCTATCAGTCATGACCTATCTGGGCAACGCGGGACAGGATCACCGTCATGGCCGGGGCACATTGACGCCTTGTTCATGGCGCAGAGATAGCCTGTGCCCCGAAACGATTGACACCGGACCGGCCCGATGCAGGACAAGACCGACCACCCGACAGAACAGACCCTGCCGATCTACGAGGCAGGTGCCTTTTGCGTCACCGATGGCGTGGCCGAAGGGGACCCCGTTTCCTTCGCGGATGAGCTTGTGCTCGACGATGTCTATCAGTTGCGCCCCGATGCGCGGCGGGTGCGGCTGGGGCTGCGGGTGACCGAAGGGCCGGTGCCGTTTTCGGTCGCGCAGGGCAGCGAGCGCGGCACGCCGGGCAATGCCGTGGTTCTGGATTGCTGCATCACGCTGATGGCCCCCGACAGCGTGACCTTCGAGGCGCTGGTGCTGGTCGAGGTCGAGGATGGCGCGGTCGCGGGCCTCTTTCTGCTGCCGCTTGCCCCGCTCGCCCCCCGGACCGACTACCGCCTTGTGGGGATCGACCGGCATGCGGCGACACAGCGCCTGGCCGAGGTCGCTTGCGTGTCCTTTACCCGTGGCACGCTGATCACCGCCGCCTCGGGCCGGCAGGTGCCGATCGAGGATTTGCGCGTGGGCGACATGGTGCTGACGCGGGACGACGGGCCGCAGGCGATCCGCTGGATCGGGCAGACGACGCTGCGCGCGGTGGGCGACTTTGCCCCGGTGGTCATCACGCGCGGTGCGCTGCACAATGAAAACGACCTCGTGGTCAGCCCCGACCACCGCATCTTTGTCTGGCAGCGGACCGACCGGCTGGGCGCGGGCCGGCATGAGGTGCTGGTCAAGGTGCGCCATCTGATCAACGGCACGACCGTCTATCAGCAGGATGGCGGCTTTGTGGATTACTTCCAGCTTTTGTTCGATGACCACCAGATCATCTATGCCGAGGGGATTGCGGCAGAAAGCCTGCTGATCGACCCGCGCACCCGCGCGGCGCTGCCCGCAGAGGCCGCGCCGCGCAGTTCGGGCACGCGCCGCACGCATGCCCATCGCCCACATCTGGATTACGAGGTCGGCGAAAGCCTGCTGTCCACGCCCGATGCCGTGGACCTGCTGCGCAAGGCGTCGAGCCCGGATTGACCGCGCGACCTGATGCGCGCAGCCTTTCGGGGCAGCTAGCGTTCGACCAGGATCGACAGGCCGTTACCAGAGCCATTGCCCGGGCCCGGCGCGCCGCCCGGCAGCGCCGTGCCATTGAGGGTGAATACGGTCGAGTCCTGCACATGTGCCTCGATCGCCTCGGCGTTGGGGCCGAGGAAATTGCCCAGGATGCGCCCGTCAATCTCCACGACATCGGGCAGAGCGCCGCCGCCGCCGGTCAGCACGCCGCCGACATCCCCCTGCACCACGAAGTCGCGCGAGGTATTGATGGACCCCGCGTCGATGGTGAGCGACCCGGCATAGGATGCGACCTTCCCGCCATCCACGGTGCCGACAAAATTGCTGGCGCTGCCGGCGACAACATTGGTCGCGAAACCTGCAACAAGTTGCGCATCGCCGATCAGCACGCTGCGGGTCGGCGTGGCCAGATTGATCACCGCCGTGCCGTCATAGACCTGCACGCCCGAGGGCAGATCGCCCGGCGGTGTCTCCACAGCCGCGGCATAGCGGCCGCGCAGGGCCACGGTTTCGTCAAAAAGCGCCTGATAGGCCCGTTCTTCGTCCGTCCGCGGGCCAGAGGGCCCACAACCGGCGAGAGCGGCCATCGCGAAGCCGGCAAATCTGGCAATCGTCATCTGCATAAACTCCCAAACAAACGCTCACGGCAGATGCAGGTCATCCGGGTTGACCTGCACGACCACCCTTGCAGCGGTCAAGGGCCGCTTTACCGCTCCATGATGATGATTGCATCGCCCGCGGGGTTGTTGCGCCGATGGTGGCGGCCACGGGCAGGGCATTGGCCGCCAGAACGCCGCGTGTCGGACAGGCACCAAGCGTCCTTGAACGCCGCACAACCATCTGACACTCCATGACACTTTTTACACGCGCATCATGGCGCACGTTTCGGAAAGCCGATCAAGCGCCGCGCCGCCGATGCCGAAAAAGGGCCGGGCGACACGCGCCCGGCCCCGATCAGGCCCAGATCAGGGCCCGATCGGCACAGCGCGTCCGGCGTCGGCCTAGCGTTCGCCGCGCACCGTGAGGCCGGTGCGTCCGCCCGGCGCGTAGGGCAAGCCATTCAGCGAGATATTCGCCGAATTGGCTATATCCGCCTCGAACAGTTGCGCATTGCTGCCGTAGAAATTGCCGCCGAGCTGACCCGAAACGTTGAGCCGGTCCGGCCCGCCCACCAGCGAACCCGAAATATTGGCGAGAACGTCACGGTCGCGCGCCGGCACGATGGTGCCGCCGGTGATGTTCAGCCGGCCCGCAAATTCGCGCGCCGGGGCGCCGTTGATGCGGCCGACAAAGTTCTCGGCATAGCCGGTCACCGTCCTGTTGCCGAAATCGGCGCGAACAACGCTGTCGCCGTAAATGATGCTCGTGGTCGGCGTCGCCACATTGATGAGCGTGGTCCCGTCATACAACGCCACACCGCTGACCGGCAGACCGAACGAGGGCGTGACCGGGGCAGAGTCCACGCGGACGCGCAGCGCGGCATTCTCGTTGGCGAGCGCCTGATAGCTCTCGGCCGGTGTGGGCGGCACCGGGCCGGGGCCAACCCCGCCGTCGCATCCGGCAACAAGAACGGCGAGCGCCAGAACGCCGGCGGTAGACAGTGGCAGACTTTTCATAACTTCACTCCAATTGTGATGGGGGCTGTCAAAGAAGGCCCGACTCATCAGGTCGTGGTCGACCTCAGCGCTCCAATCCCTAGCAGCCATGGCGGTGATATGGGATAACAACGTCTGGATCTGCCTCTGTTGCGCGCCGCGCGGGCCGGCAGCCAGCGATTGCCGCCCGCGAGCCTATGCGATAAACGGCCCTGCATGACCAATCGCCCCACCCTTCCCGCCGAAATCGCCCGCCGCCGCACCTTTGCGATCATCTCGCATCCCGACGCGGGCAAGACGACGCTCACCGAAAAGTTCCTGCTGTTCGGCGGCGCGATCCAGATGGCAGGTCAGGTGCGCGCCAAGGGCGAGGCACGGCGCACGCGGTCGGACTTCATGCAGATGGAAAAGGACCGGGGCATTTCCGTGTCCGCCTCGGCAATGTCATTTGATTACAATACGTTCCGGTTCAATCTTGTGGATACGCCCGGCCACTCGGATTTCTCCGAGGACACCTATCGCACGCTGACGGCGGTGGATGCGGCCGTGATGGTGATCGACGGCGCGAAGGGCGTGGAAAGCCAGACGCGCAAGCTGTTCGAGGTCTGCCGGATGCGCGACCTGCCGATTCTGACCTTCTGCAACAAGATGGACCGCGAAAGCCGCGATACCTTTGACATCATTGACGAAATACAGGAAAACCTCGCCATCGACGTGACACCCGCAAGCTGGCCCATCGGCGTCGGGCGTGATTTCATCGGCTGTTATGACATGCTGCACGACCGGCTCGAACTGATGGACCGCGCCGACCGCAACAGGGTAGCCGAATCCGTCAAGATCAACGGGTTGGATGACCCTCTTATTGCAGAACATGTCCCCGCCGACCTTCTCGCCAAACTGCGCGAAGAGGTCGAGATGGCGCGTGAACTGCTGCCCGCGCTCAACATCCAGTCCGTGCTCGAGGGGCACATGACCCCGATCTGGTTCGGCTCTGCGATCAACTCCTTTGGTGTCAAGGAGTTGATGGACGGGATCGGCCAATATGGCCCCGAGCCGCAGGTGCAAAAGGCCGAACCCCGCGCCATCGCCCCCGAAGAGACCACCGTCGCCGGGTTCGTGTTCAAGGTGCAGGCCAACATGGACCCCAAACACCGCGACCGCGTCGCCTTTGTCCGCCTCGCCTCGGGCCATTTCGAACGGGGCATGAAACTGCTGCATGTGCGGTCGAAAAAGCAGATGGCGGTGACGAACCCGGTGCTGTTCCTCGCCGCCGACCGCGAACTGGCCGAAGAGGCCTGGGCCGGCGACATCATCGGCATCCCCAACCACGGGCAGTTGCGCATCGGCGACACGCTGACCGAGGGCGAGGCGATCCGCGTCACCGGCATCCCGTCCTTTGCGCCCGAGCTTTTGCAGAATGTCCGCGCCGGCGACCCGATGAAGGCCAAGCATCTGGAGAAGGCGCTGATGCAGTTTGCCGAGGAAGGTGCGGCCAAGGTATTCAAGCCGATGCTGGGCTCTGGCTTCATCGTGGGCGTCGTGGGGCAGTTGCAATTCGAGGTGCTGGCGAGCCGGATCGAGCTGGAATATGGCCTGCCGGTGCGCTTTGAGCCGTCACAATTCACCTCGGCCCGCTGGGTTGCGGGCGACAAGGCCCGCGTCGAAGCCTTTGTGAACATCAACAAGCAGCATATCGCGCAGGACAATGACGGCGATCTGGTGTTTCTTACCCGCCTGCAATGGGACATCGACCGCGTCGTGCGCGACCATCCAGAGGTGCGGCTGACCGCAACCAAGGAGATGATGGTCTAGCCGCCCACGCGCGCAAAAATCGCGAGGATCTCGCCTTCGGACGCGCGGTCAACGGCGCCGGCGTCCACCTCGTCCTGCGTCCACATCCAGCTTTGCACCGGGTCGTCGCGCATCGCCCAACCGGGAAACATGCGCTCTTGCACGGTGCGGCGCAGCAATTCGCGCACCTCAAGATGGCGATCATCGCGGCGGATCTGGCCATAGAGCGCCTCGATCGCGGCAGGCGGCCCTTCGAGCAATTGCAGATAAAGGTCCCCCCGGCAGATCAGACAGCCCGTGATGTCGTCGCGCGCATTGTTGGCCCGCGCGGTCAGCAGGATCCCCGACAATATGGCGCTGTCAAAGCCGAACGGGCGCGACGCATAGACGAGTTGAACCAAATCAGCCAATTGCCACCTCCTGAAACTTCCGCGACCCTAGCCCCGGGCATGACCCAAGTCGATGGCTCATCGGCGTGCTGCCGCAAATGGCCATCTGCTTGACCTTGCAGCAGTCCGGGCGTATGGCAATGCCATGTCATCGTCCCGGCAATCCGGCCGGACGGGCCGCTCTCATCACGCGGCCACAACAGCCGCAGATTGAAAGGGCATACATTGACAGACACGACCCAAACCCAGCCGATCCAGTTCACCGACCTCAACCTTGACCCCAAGGTGCTGCAGGCGGTGGTCGATACCGGCTATCTGACCCCGACCCCGATCCAGGCCGGCGCCATCCCGCCCGCGCTGCTGGGCCGCGATGTGCTGGGTATCGCCCAGACTGGCACCGGCAAGACGGCGAGCTTTGTGCTGCCGATGATCACCCTGCTCGGCCGTGGCCGCGCCCGCGCGCGGATGCCGCGCAGCCTCGTGCTCTGCCCGACGCGGGAACTGGCCGCACAGGTCGCCGAAAACTTCGACACCTATGCCAAGCATACCAAGCTGACCAAGGCGCTGCTGATCGGCGGTGTGAGCTTCAAGGAGCAGGACCTGCTGATCGACCGCGGCGTCGATGTGCTGATCGCCACGCCCGGCCGCCTGCTCGACCATTTCGAACGCGGCAAGCTCTTGCTCACCGGCGTGCAGATCATGGTGGTGGACGAGGCCGACCGGATGCTCGACATGGGGTTCATCCCCGATATCGAGCGCATCTTCAACCTGACGCCCTTCACCCGGCAGACGCTGTTTTTCTCCGCCACGATGGCGCCCGAGATCGAGCGCATCACCAATGCCTTTCTGTCGAACCCCGCCAGGATCGAGGTCGCGCGCGCCGCGACCACCGGGGCCAACATCACGCAGGGCGTGGTCATGTTCCGCCCCAGCAAGCGCGAGAACGAAGGCACCGAGAAACGCGCGATCCTGCGCGCGCTGATCGACGGCGAAGGGGCGGCCTGCACCAATGCCATCGTCTTTTGCAACCGCAAGGTCGATGTGGATGTGGTCGCCAAGTCCCTGAAGAAAAGCGGCTATAATGCCGAGCCGATCCATGGCGACCTCGACCAGTCGCAACGCACGCGCACGCTCGACGGGTTCCGCGCCGGCACGGTGCAATTCCTGATCGCCTCCGATGTGGCCGCGCGCGGGCTCGACATTCCGGCGGTGAGCCATGTGTTCAACTTCGACGTGCCGAGCCATGCCGAGGATTACGTCCACCGCATCGGCCGCACCGGCCGCGCCGGGCGCAAGGGCGCCACGATGATGATCTGCAGCCCGCGCGACGAGAAGAACCTCGATGCGATCGAACGGCTGGTGCAGAATACCATCCCGCGCCTGCCCAACCCGCTGGGCCACCTGGCCGCCACAACGGAGGAGGCAGCCGAGGCCCCCACCCGCGCCGCCGAGACACGCACGCCCCGCAGCCGGTCACACCGCCCCGCGCGCGAGGCCGCCGCGCCGGCCGCTGTGATCGAAACCGCGACCCCTGTTGTGGCCCCCGTCCTGCCCCCCGTCATGGCCCCCGTGGCGGCCCCTGACGCGACCCATGACG
>JAACUH010000070.1 GCA_009993005.1 Rhodobacterales bacterium | reverse complement strand
CCAGCCGCGCCCAACTCGCCCCGCCCAGCGCCAGAACGGTCACGACGGGGCGCAGCGCCGCGCGGCCCTCGGGCGTGGCAAAGGTCAGCGCGCCCCCGTCCCAGCCGGTCAGGCGCCAGCGGGTCTGCAACGTCACTCCCAGCGCGTCGAGCCGTCGCAGCCAGGCCCGCAGCAGCGGTGAGGCCTTCATCGCGACCGGAAACACCCGCCCGGTCGAGCCGGTAAACACCGCCTGCCCCAATCCGCGCGCCCAGTCCTGCACCGCGTCCGGCCCGAATTCCGCCAATGCCGCGTGCAGCGCCGGGGGCAGGGGGGCATAGGCGGCGAGGTAGCCGGCGTCATCCTTGGTGATGTTGAGCCCCGACTTGCCCGCCATCAGGAACTTGCGCGCGGGCGATGCCATCGCCTCGGCAATGGTCACGCGCAGCCCCGCCTGCGCCAGCATCTCTGCCGCCATCAGCCCGGCCGGACCCGCCCCGATGACCAGCGCATCTGTCACGCGGGCAGGCTGCCTTTGATCTCGACCACCCGGTGCGGATAGGGGATCTCGATGTCATGGGCCTTGAGCGCGTTCCAGATCAGGAACAGCACTTCGGAATTGTACTTGTTCTTGCCGTCGTCGATTCCGTTGACCCAATACTCGACTGCGAAATCAACACCGCTCTCGCCAAAGCCGCGCAATTCGCAATCGGGCGGCTCGGGGTCATCGAGGATGTCGGGGTGCGCAGCGACCGCCGCCGCCACGATGTCGGGGACAAGATTGATGTCGGTGTCATAGCTGACGGAAAACAGCGCCTCATAGCGGTTGGCCGACCCCGCGTCGGAATAGTTGACCACGCGGGTGGTGATGAAATGTTCGTTTGGCACCACGATCCAGCGGCCGTCAAAGGTCTGCAGGATTGTCGCGCGCGCTGTCATCTTGACGATGCGCCCGGCCTCGCCGCCGTCAAGCTCCACATAGTCGCCCACCGTCGCCTGCCCTTCGAGCAGCAGGATCACGCCCGAGATGAAATTCGACGCGATCTGTTGCAGGCCAAAGCCGATGCCGACACCGATCGCACCGCCGATGACGGCCAGCGAGGTGAGCGAGATGCCCATGATGTTCATCAGCAGAAGGAAGGCGATGCCATAGATCGCGATCTCGGCCGCCTTGAGCGACAGTTGCCGGATCGCCGGGCGCATCGGCTGTCGGCTGATGTAGCTCGACGACTGGCCGTTGGTCCACATCCCGAACCAGAACAGCAGGCTCCCCGCGATCACCCCGCGCAGCAGGGCCATCGCGGAAAAGCTGATGTTGCCCAGTTCGATCACGCTTTCGCTCAGCGCAGCGGTGATGTCGTCGAGGATGCCCAGCGCATAAAGCGCGGCCACCGGCACCAGCACGAAGCGACCGAGGAACTTGAGGAACGGGTCGGTGACGATCTGTTGCACGAGGATGCGCGCGGCGAGGAACAGGAACACCCGCTTGCCGAATGCGATCACCGCGCCCGACCCGAAGAGGGACCGCGTGACCTGCTCGCCCAGCGCGGTAAAGGCATAGGCAAAGAGCGGCAGCAGCAGCGGCAGGAACATCAGCACGAAGCGGCGCGCGCGGGCGAGCATGGTCTCGCTGTCCGGATCGGGGGTGAGCACCCGCGCCAGCCGGGGCCGCAGCATCCGCGCGGCAATCACCGCGAGCAGATAGGCGCCCACCAGCAGCGCGAATTGCGACCATGCGGCGGGCGACAGCAGCCAGCCCTGCGCCAGCACCACCGCCCGGTCAAAGGCGTCGAGCGCCTGTTGTGCAATCCCGTCCATCGTTACCCCTTTACCGCCGTCCCGATCAGATCAGCCCGACCCGCCGCCGAATCGCCTCGTCGCGCAGCGACACCTCCTGCCCGATGAAATCATCCGCATCCGGCCCGCACATCCACAGAAGCGCCCGCGCGGGCCAGTCGGCGGGGATATGCACCGCCCAGTCAAGCTGGCTCACCGGGTTGACGCCCGAGGCCGCGATCTCGCGCTGCATCTGCGTGGCGACGGTGCCGGGCGACAGGCCCATCGCGCGGATGCCCTTGCCCCGGTTTTCGTGGTCGGCCATGGCGGTGAGCATCGCGGCGCCGGCCTTGGAGGCGCAATAGGCCGACCAGCCTTCGATGGCGTGATGCGCGGCACCGGATGAAATGGTCAGCACAGTGCCGCCGCCCTGCGCCACCATCACCGGCAACGCCGCGCGCATCCCGTGAAAGATCCCCTTGAGGTTGATGTCGATGGTCTTTGACCAGTCATCCGGGTCAGCATCGGCCAGTTGCGCGATGGGGGTGATCACGCCCGCATTGCCGATCAGCACATCGAGCCGGCCAAAGGTCGCGACCGTGGCCGCCACCGCCGCCTCGACCTCCCAGAAGCGGCTCACGTCGCAGGGAATGGCGAGTGCCGCCGGCCCGATGTCGCCGGCGAGGGCGGCAATCGCCTCGCCGTCACGGGCGATCAGGGCGACCCGCGCCCCCGCCGCGGCAAAGACGCGCGCGGCCTCGGCCCCGATCCCGCGGCTGGCGCCGGTGATCAGCACAACTTTTCCGGTCATCGGCATCTTTATGTCCTTCTGACATCTTTTGTTTGGGATAAACCGATACTAGGTTCTGGTCCAGATTTCCTGACCTTGACCGGACCGGGCCAAAGGCGGGATAACCAGGTTGTTTATCACAGGGAAGGTTCTCAGATGACCGCATTTCAACATATCCGTTCCGGCGTGTGCATTGCTGCGCTTTTCACCGGCACGGCTGCGATGGCCGATGTCACCGCCCAGCAGGTCTGGGACGACTGGCAGGCCAACCTCGGGCTTTACGGCAATGACAGCGTGACGGTGGGCAGCCAGTCGCTTGTGGGCGGTGTGCTGACCGTGACCGACCTTGCGATCAACTCCGACGACGGTTCGACGGCGCTGTCGGCCACGCTCGCCTCACTGGTGTTCACCGAAAACGGCGACGGCACGGTGTCGGTCACGATGTCCGACGAATACCCCTTCACCGCCACCACCACGCCCGAGTTCGGCCCCGCGCAGGAAATCACCGGCGCGCTGCGCAGCACGGGCATGGCGATCACCGTCGAGGGCACGCCCGAAGAGATGTTCTACGCCATCTCGGCGGACCGTTATGCCGTGCATGTTGACAACGTGAGCGAGGACGGCACGGTCATCGTCAATGACATGCTGTTTGCGTTCAATGACCTGATGGGTCAGTATCGGACCGCGACCAGGGATGATGGTAAGCGCCTCGTCGAATACAATGTGGGATCCGGTTCGCTCGACGTCCTGCTCGATGTTGACAATCCGGACGAGGACACGGTCCTGACCCTGTCGGGCAAGATCGAAGGTCTCAGGACCAATGCCATTGTCGTGATGCCCGCCGATGCGGCAGTGATCGAGCCCGAGCAGATGTTTGCGGCCGGCCTCGAGATTGCGGGCGGCTATGACTATGAAGCCGCCAATTACATGTTCTCGATGACCCAATTCGGCGATACGACCAATGGCACCGCCTCGGTGCCTTCGGGCGGTGAGCTGACCGTCTCGATGGACGCCGATCAGGTCGGGTTCGATTCGAAGGTGAACGGGGTCGAGGTGAACGTCTCGGGCGACATGATGCCTTTCCCCATCACGGTGTCGCTCGCCGAATACGGCTTTGGCATCCTGATGCCGCTCAGCAAATCCGACACGCCTGAGGATTTTGCCGCGCTGGTCAACCTCAGCGGTCTGTCGGTCAATGACGAGATCTGGTCGATGCTCGACCCCGGTGCGGTCCTGCCGCGTGATCCCATCACGGCGATCATCGATCTGAGCGGCAAGGCCCGCCTGTTCTACGACATCCTCGACCCGGCACAGGCCGATGCGATGGCGATGGCCGATGTCCCGGGCGCGCTGGATGCGATCACCCTGAACGCATTCGCGCTCGAAGCGGGTGGCGCGTCGATCACGGGCGAGGGCGGCTTTACCCTCGACAACACCGACATGACCACGATCCCCGGCTTTCCGCGCCCCCAAGGCGAGGTCAATCTCGCGATCAACGGTCTGAACGGCCTGCTCGACAAGCTGGTGCAGATGGGGCTGCTGCCCGAGGATCAGGCGATGATGCCGCGCATGATGATGGGCATGTTCGCCACGACCGTCGGTCCGGACCAGCTCACCTCCAAGATCGAGATCAATGCCGAAGGCCATATCCTCGCCAACGGCCAGCGGATCCAGTAATTCGCGACGGCCATTGGACGGCCCTTGCGCGATACCCATGAACGGGGCGGCACCGCCCGCCCCGTTTGCTTTTCAGCCCACCATTTCAGAGAGGACGCGACGATGACCCTGATGCACCGCCTGCTGGCAGGCACCGCCATGGCCCTGCTGGCGCAGAGCGCCGCCGCCGACATCTCGGCAGATGATGTCTGGGCCAACCAGGTCGCCCTGGCCGAACGCACCGGTGCCACGGTCAGTGCGACCCAGACCCGCGATGGCGCCACGCTGACCGTGACCGACATCGTCTGGGACTATGTCTTTCCGATGGGGGCCGGGCAGATGTCGCTGGGCCTGGGTAGCCTGTTTCTGACCGAAAACGGGGATGGAACCGTGGCGGTCAGCTATGGCGACGTGCTGCCGCTCACCGTGTCGGGCGAGATCGCTGGCCCTGACAGCATGACTTTCGACATGGCGATGGAAGTGGCCTTTACCGGCCACAGCAGCGTCGCCAGCGGCGTGCCGGGCGACGTGACCTATACCGATGCGACCGACAATCTTGCGATCACGCTCGTCAGCTTTGACAGTTCCGAGCTTAGTGACGCTGACGAGGTCAACATCGACCTTCTGCTGTCCATCGACGACAGCCGGACCATCACCCGCGTCACCGAGGGCGATCTGCTCACGGTCCTGTCAGAAAGCACGACCGGCCGCACGATCAGCGATATCGGCTTTGCGATCGGCCCCGATGTCACATCGCGTGCGGTCAGCGCGACCGGCAGCGCCACCGCCACCATCGACGTGGCCTTGCCCGCCGGGCCGATCGACGTGATGAACCTGTCGCAGGCGCTGCGTGACGGCATGAAGATCAGTCTGGACGCCACCAGCAACGACATCCGGTCGCAGACCATCGCCACGCTGAACGGCGAGATGGTGTCTGACCAGTCGCAGACCGTCGCTGGCTCGACCCAGGGGATCAGCCTCGATGCCAAAGGGCTGTCGCTCACCGGCACGGCGACCGATGCGCGGATCGACATGCCGATGGATGCGGCGATCCCGTTTCCGATCAGCCTGGCCATCGCCGGGGCCGAGATCGGCTTTCTGATGCCGATCAACAGCGCCGATGACCCGCAGCCCTATTTCCTGACGGTCAACATCGGTGGGCTGACGATCAACGAGGATATCTGGTCGCTGTTGGACATGTCGCGGCAACTCCCCCGTGACCCGGTCGATCTCCTGGTGCGCGTCGGCGGCACCGCGCGGGTATTCGTGGACCTGCTCGACTTTGAACGGCTGGTGCCCTTTGTCGATCAGGGCGGCATTCCCGCCGAACTCAACACGCTCGAATCCCTCAGGATGGAGCTGAGCGCGGTTGGCGTCGATGCCGATGCCGAGGGGTCATTCGTGTTCGACAACAACGACATGGTCACCTTTGGCGGCGTCCCCCGGCCCGAAGGCAGCCTGACCGCCAATGCCAGCGGCGTGAATGCGCTGCTCGACCGGCTGATCGCGATGGGTCTGGTGCCCGAGGATCAGGCGATGATGCCGCGCATGATGATGGGCATGTTTGCCCGTGTGACCGGTGATGACCAGCTGTCCACCACCGTCGAGGTCAATGCCGAAGGTCATCTGATCGTCAACGGCCAGCGGATGCAGTAAATCCCGCCCGCCCCCCGCTTGCAGGCGGCGGCGGGGCGGACTACCTCCGGGGTCATGCCCTGACCAAAGGATACCCCGATGCAGCGCGACCTTTCCTTGCTCACCGACCGTCTGCTTGCTGCCGCCCGCGCCGCCGGCGCCGATGCGGCAGATGCCATCGCGGTGGACGGCACGTCGGTCTCCATCGACGTGCGGCAGGGGCGTCTGGAACAGGCCGAACGGTCCGAGGGGATCGACATCGGGCTGCGCGTGTTCATCGGGCAGCGGCAGGCGAATGTGTCCTCCTCAGACATCAGCGACACCACCATCGCGGATATGGCCGTGCGCGCCGTGGCCATGGCGCGCGAGGCACCGGCCGACCCCACCGCCGGCCTCGCCGACCCGTCGCAACTGGCGCGCGAGACCGACAGCGGGCGGCTCGACCTCCATGACCCGACGCCAGAGCCCGACGCCGCCACCCTGCAAGAGGACGCGCGCCGCGCCGAGGCCGCAGCGCTCGACAACCCCGCCATCAGCCAGGTGCAGTCCGCCTCGGCCGGCTACAGCCACCGCCGTGTGCATCTGGCCGCGACCAACGGGTTTTCCGCCGGCTACCAGCGGTCCGACCGGGGTATTTCCTGCGTGGCGATCACCGGCAGCGGCACGGCGATGGAGCGGGATTATGACCACGACAGCCGCATCTTTCAGGCCGACCTGCGCACGCCCGAGGATATCGGCACCTCTGCCGCCGCCCGTGCCGTGGCCCGGGCAGGTGCGACCCGGCCCAGGACCGGAACCTGGCCGGTGCTCTTTGACGAACGGGTCGCCGCGTCGCTGATCGGCCATCTGGTGCAGGCGATCAACGGCAGCGCCATTGCGCGCGGGTCGAGCTGGCTGCGCGACGCGATGGACGGCCCCGTGCTGCCCGTCGGCCTGTCGCTGGTCGAGGACCCGCACCGCCCGCGCGCCGCCGCCTCGCGCCTCTTTGATGGCGAGGGTCTGCCGACCGCCCGCCGCGCGATTGTGGAGGATGGCGTGCTGCGGTCCTGGACGCTCGACCTTGCTACCGCGCGCAAGCTGGGGCTCGAGAGCACGGCTAATGCGTCACGCGGCACCTCTGGCCCGCCGCAGCCCGCGGCCGGGAATCTCGCGCTGACGCAGGGCGCGCACAGCCTGGCGGAGCTGATTTCGCAGATGGGCACGGGCCTCTATGTGACCTCGATGATCGGATCGACCATCAACCCCAATACCGGCGATTATTCGCGCGGCGCGGCAGGCTTTTGGGTGCAGAACGGCGAGATCATCGGCCCGGTCAACGAATGCACCATCGCGGGCAACCTGCGCGAGATGCTGTTGCGCATCATTCCCGCCAATGACGCCCGTCCGCATCTGAGCCGCGTCGTCCCCTCGATCCTGATCGACGCGATGACGCTTGCCGGCGACTGAGCGCGCAGCAGGATCCCGCGCAATTCTGCGGCGCCGACCGGCGGAGTCCCGCGCGTTTCGCAAATGAACGTAGCGTCAACGGGCTGTCGTCGCCGCCGGGCGATGTAACGGCGCAGCCGCGCCCCCACCTGATGATCGTGGCGGGCCGCATCGGCCTGCCTGGCATCCCAAGGCCCTGCGCCTGCGCCAATCCTCAGAAACAAGATCCTGAAAGGAGGCCCGAAATGGCCAGCGAAAGCACTTCGAACAAGGCGGCGGCGGACTACGAAGCGATCGTGGCGCAACTCAACGCGCTGCGTGACGACCTCGCCAAGCTGGGCGATTCGGTTGGCAAGGCCGCCAATGACACGGGCAAGACCCTCGCCCGCGATATCGAGGACGGAGTGGCCGGCGCCGCGCGCTATGTGAGCCACAAGGGCCACGAGGCGGATCTGCGGGTCGAAACGGCGATCGCGTCGAACCCTTACCTCGCGCTTGGCCTTGCGGCGGGCGTCGGGCTGCTGCTGGGCGCGCTGACGCGACGGGGCTGACCGGATGAACGGCTTGCCAGTTGTCCTGCTGGCCCGCATGGCTGCAAATCTGCGCCGCGCGGGCCGGACCGCGGCACGCGATGTCGCGGTGATGCTCCTCGCGGGCCTCGTCTTTGTGGCTGGCGCGGGGTTTTTGGTGGCGGCGGGCTTTGGCGCGCTGTCCCGGGCGCTTGATCCGGTGGTGGCTGCCCTTGTCATGGGGGCCGGTCTGATGGCCCTGGCGGGGCTCATCCTGCTGGCCCGCCCGCGCCGGCGGCCTGCTCTCGCGCCGGCGGTGGCGGCCCCGCTGGCGGCCCCGCCGCCCCTGCCGGCCCTGCCGCAGGCGATCGGCCCGGCGGCGCTTTTTGTCGCGGCCTTTGTGCTGGGGCGCAACATCCGCTAGCACTGCAGCCAAAGAGGGGGGCAGGCCGCAAGCCGCGCTTGACCCCCCGCCGCAAACCCGTAGCGTGCCGGCCGACACATCACGACAGGATTGCCGCAATGACCCAGCGCCTTCACCTCGTCTTTGGCGGGGAATTGATCGACCCGACGCGCACCGCGTTCAAGGATGTGGATGACATCCATATCGTCGGAATCTTTCCCGACTATGCGAGCGCCTACAACGCCTGGAAGTCCGAGGCGCAGCGCACCGTGGACAACGCCCATATGCGCTATTTCATCGCCCACCTGCACCGTCTGCGCGACGAAGAGGTGCCCGCCTCTTCTACCGCTGAAATGGATAGTTGACGGCAAGGGACACAATGGCGCGTGCCCTGCCGCTTTCGGCCTACCTTGCCCTGCATCGCGGCAGACCGGGTGCCTTTGGCGCGCCGGGCGTGCCGCGCCCCTCGGGTGTGCTGATCTGGGTGCATTGCCCTGATCCCGCGCGGATCGCGGTTGTCACCTCGGTGGCGCAACGGCTTCTGGCCGAGGGGGACCGGCTGACCCTGTTGGTGACCTGCACCGACATTCCGGCCAACACGCCCGCGCTGCCCCAGATGATCCTGCAACCCGTCCCGCCCGAATCGCGTGCTGCGGTGCGGGTGTTTCTGGACCATTGGCGGCCCGATCTTCTGGTCTGGCTGCATGGGGATCTGCGTCCGGTCCTGCTGTCCGCGACCGAAGACCCGGCGCTGCCCCGGCTTCTGGCCGATATCGCGGCTGACCATGTCACCCTGACCGGGGGCAACTGGATGCCCGGCCTGACCGGCGCGGTGCTCGACCTGTTCGATTGCGCGCTGGTGCATGACCATGCCGCCGCGGCGCGGCTGCGCACGCTGGGCATGCCCACGGACCGGATCGAGGTGGCGGGCCCGCTCGAGCCCGATCCGCCGGTGCTGCCCTGCAACGAGGCGGAACGGCGCGACCTCGCGCAGGTGGTCGGGCCGCGTCCTGTCTGGCTCGCCGCCGACCTGCCGCTGGCCGAACTCGATGCGGTGATCTCCGCGCACCGGCTGGCCAGTCGCAGGGCCCACAGGCTCTTGCTGCTCATCGTGCCGTCGGATCCGGCGGCTGGCCCCGAGATCGTCAGCCGGCTGCGCGACGAGGGGTTGATCGTGGCCTGCCGCGCCTCGGGTGACGAACCCGATGAGCCGGTGCAGGTCTATCTGTCGGACAATCGCGAAGAGATGGGTCTGTGGTACCGGTTGTCGCCGATCACCTATCTGGGCGGCACGCTGACGGGCCCGGGCGGCCGCCACCCCTATGAGCCGGCGGCGCTCGGCTCGGCTGTGCTGCACGGGCCGGTGACCGACGGCTACACCGCCGCCTATGCGCTGCTCTCCGGGGCAGGGGCGGTGCGCGCCGTGCGCACGGCGATGGACCTGGGACATGCGGTCGAGGTGCTGCTGGCGCCGGACCGGACCGCCGCGATGGCGCATGCCGCCTGGGATGTGACCTCGCGCGGGGCGAATGTGACCAACCGGCTGGCGGAACTGATCCGCGTCCGGCTCGACCGGCTGGGGGCCTGAGCGGTGCGCGCGCCTGACTTCTGGTTTCGAGAGCCCGGTTGGCAGGCGGCCCTGCTTGCGCCGCTGGGTGCGGTCTATGCGGGGCTGACCGCGCGGCGGGTGGCGCGCGGCGGCGGCTTTCGCGCGCGCGTTCCGGTGATCTGCATCGGCAATATCAATGTGGGCGGCACCGGCAAGACGCCGACCGCCATCGCGCTGGCGCAGCGGCTGGCGGGCCGGGGCCTCGCGCCGCATGTCGTCATGCGCGGCTACGGCGGGCGGCTCACCGGCCCGGTGCAGGTGGTCGAGCGCGGGCATACCGCCGCCGATGTGGGCGACGAGGCGCTGCTGCTTGCGGCCTTTGTGCCGACCTGGGTCGCGCGCGACCGGGCGGCCGGCGTCGCGGCGGCGCAGGCGGCGGGTGCGGGCGTGATCCTGCTCGACGATGGCCACCAGAACCCCGCCGTGGCGCGCGACCTCGCGCTGGTGGTGGTGGATGCCGCGCAGGGCTTTGGCAATGGCCGCGTGCTGCCCGCCGGGCCGCTGCGCGAACCCGTGGCGGCGGGGCTGGAGCGCGCCGATCTGCTGCTGTCGGTTGGGCCAGCCGCCGCGCAGGCGGGCTTTGCCGCGCGCTGGGGGCAGGCGGTGGCCCCGCGCCCGCATCTGACCGGGCATCTCGCGCCGCTGCGCACCGGGATGGCCTGGCAGGGGATGCGCCTCCTTGCTTTTGCCGGCATCGGCAACCCGGACAAGTTCTTTGCCACCCTGCGCGCCTTGGGCGCCGATCTGGTGCGGGGCGAGGCGCTCGACGATCACCAGCCGCTGACCGAGGCGCTGATGAAACGGCTCGAGATCGAGGCGCGCGCGCGGCAGGCGCAGCTTGTCACCACCGAAAAGGATGCCGTGCGCCTGCCTGCGGCGTTCCATCCAAAGGTTCTGACCCTGCCCGTGCGGCTCGAGCTTGACGATTGGGGGCCGCTCGACGCGGCGCTGGCGCGGCTGGGCCTCAGCCCGAAATGATCGCCTGATCCTGCCCCAATGCGGGCGAAGGCCGGTCGAGCACCAGCCTGGCGTCGGAAAAGCGGAACGGGCTGCGCACACCCGGCACGCCGCCAGGGTCGATCCGCAGCCCCCGCGCGATGACCTGCGGGTCCGCAAAGACCTCTTCCATCGTGTTGATCGGGCCAGCCGGCACACCCGCGCCCTCGCAGGCGGCCAGAAGTGCCGCCTTGGTCATCCGCCGGGTGGCCTCCATCAGCAGCGGGACCAGCACATCGCGCCCGCGCAGGCGCAGGGCGTTGGTGGCCCAGGCAGGGTCATCGGCCAGCGCGTCGCAGCCTATCACCCGGCAGAACCGCTGATATTGCCCGTCATTGCCCGCCGCGATGATGACATGGCCATCGGCGCAGTCGAACACCTGATAGGGCACGATATTGGGGTGCGCATTGCCCAGCCGCCTGGGCGAGACCCCGGTCGTGAGGTAATTCATCGCCTGATTGGCATTCACCGCCGCCGCGACATCGAGCAGCGCCATGTCGATCTGCTGCCCCCGCCCCGTCGCCGCGCGCTGGTGCAGCGCGGCGAGGATCGCAGAGGTCGCATAGAGGCCGGTCAGGATATCGGTCACGGCAACGCCGACCTTTTGCGGCTGCCCGTCAGGCGCGCCGGTATAGGACATCATCCCGCCCATGCCCTGGATGATGAAGTCATAGCCCGCGCGCTGCGCATAGGGGCCGTCCTGGCCAAATCCGGTGATCGAGCAATAGATCAGCCGCGGGTTCAGCGCCGAAAGGCCAGGGTAGTCGAGCCCGTATTTCGCCAGCCCGCCGACCTTGAAATTCTCGATCAGGATATCGGCATCGGCCACCAGCGCGCGCAGCGCCGCCTGACCCTCGGCGGTGCGAAAGTCGATCACGACAGACCGTTTGCCCCGGTTGCAGCCGTGGAAATAGGCCGCACTCCCCTCGGGCTCGACAAAGGGCGGGCCCCAATGGCGTGTGTCGTCACCCTCGGGCGCCTCGACCTTGATGACCTCTGCCCCCAGATCGGCGAGCGTCTGGCCGGCCCAGGGGCCAGCCAGAATGCGCGCCAGTTCGATGACCCTGAGGCCGGCGAGCGGCGCCGTCATGGTCACTCGGCCAGTTTTGCGTCGAGGATTTCGGCCAGGGCCTGATAGGACATGTTGGAGTATTTCACGCCGTTGACGAACAGCGTCGGGGTCGACTCGACGTTGTCCCGGGTGGCGTTCTGCTCGAACCAGGCGACGAGGTTCTGCGCGGTGGCACCATCCGCCATGCAGGCATCGAGCATCGCATCGTCAAGGCCCGCCGTCTTGCCGATGGTGCGCAGCCGGTCCGCGATGGTGGCCGGGTCGCCGCCGGCGGCCCATTCGCGCTGCTGTGCGTAGATCAATTCGCTGATGCCAAAGAACCGCAACTCGCCGCCGCAACGCGCGATCATCGACGCCCAGAGGCCGAAGCGGTCGAAATAGACCTCGCGGTAGATGAACCGCACCTTGCCGGTGTCGATGTAATTGGCCTTGAGCTGCACGAACTGGTCGGCATGGAAGGCCGCGCAATGCGGGCAGGTGAAGGAGGCGTATTCGATCACCTCGACCGGCGCATCAGCCGCGCCCAGCACCATGTCCTGGATGCTCGAGGTGTCGATGGTGACATCCTGCGCCATCGCGGCACCCAGGAGCGGGTCAATCGCGCTGCGCGGCCGGGTCAGCGCCCAACCTCCGCCGACGACGATGGCGGCTCCGGCGGCGGTCAGAAGAAGGCGTCGTTTCATGTGGACCTCTTGTCAGTCGATTTCACTTTGGACAGCACATTGGCTGCCAACGCTTCAAGTGCAAGTCGCAAATCCGTGTTCCCGACCTCGCGCACGGCTTCGCTGGCGGCGGCCAGCGTCGCGGGATCGGGCGCGCGGGGCTGTCTGGGCGCGGGGGCAAAGGCGATCTGCCCTTCGGCAAAGCCTGTCGGCGCGGTCTGGGTGATGCGCACGCGGGCGATGGCGCGGTAGCCATAGCAGGCGTTCACCTTGTCGCGGATCTGGTCCTTCTGCATCTCGATCATCGGGGCCTGCGCGCCGGTGGTCAGGATGCTGAGCGTGGCGCCGAACCCGTCGCGCGCATAGCTCACGTTCACGGGCTGCGCGACCTGCGCCACGCCTTCGCCCACGATCTCGGCCCAATGGGTGAGCAGCCGCGTGACGGCAAAGCCGCGCGCCTCTGAAGCGGAGCGGATGCGCGTCTGCATCAGGCTCGACGCCTGGGCGAATCCGCGGGTAGAGGGGCTGCGTGGCTTTGTCATGGTTGAGATCTAGTTTAGACCAAGGTCAGCAGGCAGGCCAAGGAAACCGGACGGCAGGGGCGGGAATAATTGCAAGGTGATGAACTCAGCCGCGCGCTGCTCGCCTGGTATGACCGCCATGCGCGGGTGATGCCCTGGCGCGTGGGGCCGGCCGCCCGCGCGGCTGGGGTGCGGGCCGACCCCTACCGCGTCTGGCTGTCCGAGGTGATGCTGCAACAGACCACCGTCGCCGCCGTGCGCGCCTATTTCGACCGTTTCACGACGCTTTGGCCGACGGTCGAAGCGCTGGCCGCTGCGCCCGACGCCGATGTCATGGCCGCTTGGGCGGGGCTGGGCTATTACGCCCGCGCCCGAAACCTTCTGAAATGCGCGCGTGCCGTGGCGGGCGATCAAGGCGGGCGGTTTCCGGCCAGCCGCGAGGAGTTGCTGCGCCTCCCCGGCATCGGCCCCTATACCGCGAGCGCCATCGCCGCCATCGCCTTTGACGAGGCCGCGACCGTGGTGGACGGCAATGTAGAGCGGGTGATGGCCCGGCTTTACGACATCCACACGCCTTTGCCGGCGGCCAAGGACCTGCTGACCGCGCGGGCCGCGGCGCTCACCCCGCAGGAGCGGCCCGGCGATCATGCGCAGGCGGTGATGGACCTGGGCGCCACGATCTGCACGCCGCGCAGCCCCGCCTGCGGCCTGTGCCCCTGGCGCGCGCCCTGCGCCGCGCGGGCGGCGGGCACGCAGGCGGAGCTGCCGCGCAAGACCCCGAAAAAGGTGCAGCCGGTGCGGCGGGGCTATGCCTATGTCGCGCGGCGGGCCGATGGGGCCTGGCTGCTGGAAACCCGGCCCGACAGCGGCCTTCTGGGCGGGATGCTGGGCTTTCCCTGTTCTGACTGGTCGGATGCCCCCGCCCCCGCCCCGCCTGTCGCGGCCGAGTGGCAGGCGCTGGGCGAGGAGGCGCGCCACACCTTTACCCATTTCCACCTGCGCCTGAGCATCCTCGTGGCCCGCCTGCCGCAAGACGCCGCCCCCGCGCGCGGCACCTTTCACCCGGCCGCCACATTCCGCCCCGCCGCCCTGCCGACGGTGATGCGCAAGGTGCATGACCTCGCCGCCGCGACGCTGCGCCATGGTTGAGGCGCGGGCCGCGCGGGCCTAAACTTTGCCAGAAAGTCATGCTTTGATAACCATCTTTGCTGTAAGAGGTCAGTCATGATCGCCGCCAAGGACCTGCCCCGCCTGCGCAATGCGCTGCCGTTCTGGCTGTCGCTGATCACCGTGCCCGCCGCGGTGATCGGTGCGGTGCAGGGCGGCTGGACGGTGTTTCTGCTGCCGCTGGTGACATGGGTGCTGTTCGACATCCTCGACCTTTTTGCCGGGCTGAATACCGACAATGCCGATCCGCAGACGCCCGAGGCCGACCTGTTCTGGTATCGCGCCATCACGCTGATATGGTTCCCGGTCCAGTTCGCCATCACCTTTGGCATGATCTGGTATGTGACCGGCGCCCCGCATCTGGTCTTGTGGGAAAAGCTGGTGCTGTTCTTTGGCGTGGGCGTGATCTCGGGCGCGGTGGGGATCGTCTATGCGCATGAGCTGATGCACCAGAAATCCGTGCTCGAGCGCTGGCTGGGCGACCTGCTGCTGGCGCAGGTGCTCTACAGCCACTTCCGGTCGGAACATCTGCGGGTGCATCACATCTATGTCGGCACCCCCCGCGACCCGGTGACGGCGCGCTACAACGAAGGGTTTCACCGCTATTTCTGGCGGGTGCTGCGCGACTGTCCGCCGTCTGCCTGGCGCGCGGAAAAGGCGCTGCTCGCGCGCAAGGGGCTTGGGATGGGGAGCCTTCAGAACCCGTTCTGGCGCTATGGCCTGCTGCAACTGGCGATGCTGGCGCTGGCCTATGCGCTGGGCGGGCTGGCGGGGCTGGGGTTCTTTGTCTTTCAGGCGTTCATCGCCATCTGGCAGCTCGAGATCGTGAATTATGTCGAACATTACGGCCTCACCCGCCGGCATCTGGGCGAGGGCAAATATGAACATGTCCTGCCGCGCCATTCGTGGAACTCGGCGCATCGCGCGTCGAACTGGTTCCTGATCAACCTGCAGCGCCATTCCGACCATCATTACAAGCCTGATCGCCGCTTTCCGCTTCTCCAGACCCACGGGCCCGAGGCCGCGCCGCAACTGCCCTATGGCTATCCGCTGATGGCGGGGGCGGCGATGATCCCTCCCTTGTGGCGGCGGGTGATGAACCCCAGGGTCCGCGCCTGGCGCAAGGCGCATTACCCCGACATCACCGATTGGGCGCCCTACAACAAGGCGGCCTTTCCGCTGCCGCGCTGAGGCGCGCCGGCCCGGCAGGCGCGCCTGTGGCGGCTTCGGGAGCCTCCGGCGGGGATATTTTTGGCCAAAAGATGCTTGCAGATTGCGTGCGCCACTGGTGCCCTGCGCCGGGTAACGGAGCGTAGAATTGACCCAGATCAGTGCAACTCGTGCCGGGCGTCCCTATCTGTCAAGTGAAGTAACAGAAGGATAAATCATGCTTTATGTCGATTTGCCGACGCAGGGAGAACTGCGCAAGCTGGCCGAGGCGCGTGACGCGGCCACCGTCAGTTTCTACATCGCCACAACGCCCGAGACACAGCAGATCGGCGCCGCGCGCACGCAACTGGGCAACCTTCTGAAAGAGGCGGAGCGCCAGCTCGAGGAGGCCGGCACGCCCAAGCGCAGCATCTGGCCGATCTCCGAGCAGGTGAACGACCTGATCGACGACGACGATTTCTGGCGGCTCCAGGCCAATGGCCTTGCCGTGCTCGTCACGCCCGAGCGGCTGCGCAGCTACCGGCTGCCCACGCATCTGAGCGATATGGTGCAGGTGTCGGACCGGTTCCACCTCAAGCCGATGATGCGCGCGGTCAGCATGGGGCAGCACGCCTTTGTCCTCGCGCTCGAGGAAAACCGGGTGCGGCTGATCGAGGTGACGGGCGATATGCCCGCGCGGGAGATCAAGGTGCCCGACATGCCCAAGGATGCGGCGTCGGCCGTGGGCACGGCGACGGTCAATTCGCGCTCGGCCTCGGGCCGGGTGCAGGGCAGCGAAGGGCAGAACCTGCGGCTGCGGCAATACGCGCGCAAGGTCGATGCCGCGCTGCGGCCGTTCCTTGCCGGGCGCGACCTGCCGCTGGTGCTGGCCGCGGCCGACCCGCTCTGGTCAATCTTCCGCTCGGTCAACAGCTATGGCCATCTCGCCGAAGAGGGCGTCGCGCAGAGCCCGGCGCAGATGTCGGACGGGGATATCGCGTCGGCGAGCCGTGAGGTGCTCGACGCGCTCAACACCGCGCGTGTGGCCGGGGTGATTGCCCTTTACGACACGCGCGAGAACGAGGGGCGCGCGACGTCCGACATCGTCATGGCCGCGCGCGCCGCGACCTATGGCGCGGTCGAGGTGATGCTGGTCGATATCGACCTTGTCGTGCCCGGCACCGTCGATGACGAAAGCGGCGTGGTGACGCTCGTCGATGACGAGAGCGGCCGGACCTACGGCGTGGTGGACGAGATCGCCGCGCGTGTGATCCGCAACGGCGGGCAGGTGATCGGCGTGCGCGCCGAGGATATCCCCGGTGGCAAACCGCTGGCGGCCGTGCTGCGCTACGCTGTCTGAGGCAGGCAAAAAACCCCGCCGGGCCCTTGGGCGCGGCGGGGCAAGTTAGTGTCGGTGGTCATTACTTCAGGCCACAGGCACCGGCGGTAAACCTTTGAAATCGCTCAGTGGGCCTCGCCCAGTTCGGTGCGGATCTGCTGGCGCAGCAGGTCGATCGGCACCTGTTTGCCGTCGCGCTTGAAGTGCCAGTAGGTCCAGCCATTGCAGCTTGGCGCGCCTTCGAGATGCGCGCCGACCTGATGGATCGACCCCGCGACATCCGAGGCGACCAGCGTGCCGTCGGCGCGCACCTTGGCCGCGCGCTTGCCGTTGTAGGAGGTCAGGATCTCGCCCGGCCGCAGCATCCCGCGCTCTACCAGCACCCCGAAGGCCACGCGCGGCTCTGCCCGTTTGCTGGTGCTCACGGCCAGCGCGTCACGGTCGAACTTGCGGATATTGGCGATGCGTTTCTCGGCCACGGCGCGATAGGCGGCCTCGCGTTCGATCCCGATGAAGTCGCGGCCCAGCATCTTGGCCACGGCGCCGGTCGTGCCGGTGCCGAAGAACGGGTCGAGCACCACATCGCCGGCATTGGTCGTGCCAAGGATCACGCGGTGCAGCAGGCTTTCGGGTTTTTGCGTGGGATGCGCCTTGTCGCCGGCGGCGTCCTTGATCCGCTCGTGCCCGGTGCAGATCGGCAGCACCCAGTCGGACCGCATCTGGATGCCTTCGTTCAGCGCCTTGAGCGCCTCGTAGTTGAAGGTGTATTTGCTGGCCTCGTCGCGCGAGGCCCAGATCAGCGTCTCATGTGCGTTGGTCAGACGCTTGCCCTTGAAATTCGGCATCGGGTTCGACTTGCGCCAGACCACGTCATTGAGGATCCAGAAGCCCTGGTTTTGCAGTTCCGCCCCCATGCGGAACACGTTGTGATAGCTGCCGATCACCCAGATCGCGCCATTGGGCTTGAGCAGCCGGCGCGCGGCGGCGAGCCATTGGCGGGTGAAATGGTCGTAATCGGCAAAGCTCGCGAATTTGTCCCAGGCGTCGTCCACCGCATCGACGCGCGAATTGTCGGGCCGGTGCAGGTCGCCGCGCAGTTGCAGGTTGTAGGGCGGGTCGGCAAAGATCAGGTCCACCGACGCCTCGGGCAGGGACTGCATCACCGCGATGCAGTCGCCGTCAATGATCGTGTTCAGGGGGAGCGCCGCGGCGCCCCTGTCTTTCGCTTTCGTCATTCTCTGCCTCTGTCCCGGCGGATAGTCCGCTCTTTGGTTATCCACAGGATGAGTCAGAGACGATTCGCTGTCAAAACCTTTATTGAATCAATCACTTAGTAATTTATCTTGATACAAGATATTGTGGACCGGCTTGAAAGAACGCCTATGGTGAGGGGTCACACCAAGATTTTGAAGTGCCGCCTTGTGGCTTTTGGACGGGTAGCCTGCGTTTTTCTCCCAGCCGTAGCCGGGGAATTGTTGCGCCAAATCCACCATGATCGCATCGCGACATGTTTTCGCCACAATTGAGGCCGCCGCGATGCTCTGCGACAGGGCGTCGCCGCCGATGATCGCCTGCGCGGGCAGGGTCAGGTCGCGGGGCAAGAGGTTGCCGTCGATCAGCACATGATCGGGCGGCACAGCGAGCCCCGCGATGGCGCGCAGCATGGCGAGATGCGACGCGCGCAGGATGTTGAGGGCGTCGATCTCCTCCACGCTCGCATGGGCGACCGACACCTGCGCCACCGCGCGGATCTCGGCGCAGAGCCGGTCGCGCTGGCGGGCGGTGAGCTTCTTGCTGTCATTCAGCCCGGCCGGGATGCGGGCAGGGTCGAGGATCACCGCCGCCGCCGTGACCGGCCCGGCCAGCGGCCCGCGCCCGGCCTCGTCCACCCCGGCGACGCGGGCACGGCCCAGCGCCATCGCGGCGCGCTCATAGCTGAAATCCGGTGCAGTCATGCGCCCAATGACCCCAGCGGGGTGCGGCAATCAAGCCCCCTGCATGCCACTTTCCAAATCCCTGCGCACGTCTTAGGCAGGGTCAGCATCACGAAGGACTCACGCCATGACCGCCTGCGATCTCTGCTCTGCCACCGATGACCTTGCGCCCGTCGCCGTCGCCCCGCGCGATGCGACCGTGACGCTCTGCCCCGCCTGCCGTGCGGGCGTGACGGGCCCCGTGACCGACGCGCCGCATTGGCGCTGCCTGACCGAGGCGATCTGGTCGCAGGAGCCTGCCGTGCAGGTCGTGGCCTGGCGGCTGCTCGACGCGCTGGCCGAGGCCGGCTGGGCCCGCGACGCGCGCGACGGCGCCTATCTGGAGCCCGACGTGATGGACTGGGCGCAGGCGCAGGGCGGCGACATCGGCGCGGTCACGCATCGCGACAGCAACGGCGTGGTGCTCGCCGCCGGCGACACGGTGACGCTGGTCAAGGATCTGGTGGTCAAGGGCGGCGGCTTTACCGCCAAACGCGGCACGGCGGTGCGGGGGATCTCGCTCGTCGCGGACAATGCCGCACATATCGAGGGGCGGGTGAACGGACAGCAGATCGTCATCCTGTGCGAATTCGTCAAGAAATCGGGCTGAGGGGAAAAATGGGGTGAAGGGCATAGCCAACCCTTCACCCCAGATCCGGCACGGTAACTGGGGCATTGTACCGCACCGCTGCTCGACCCTTCTCTTGGCCGATCCCGTCACGTCAAAGGTTGACGATCCGGGCTGGGGAAAGGATGCGCTGCTGTCCGTGCGTCAGGCAATAACGCCGCGGTGTTATCAGCTAGCGACAGGCCGGGCGGGATCGGTTATTGCTTGATCTCAACCGCCTGGGTTTGATCGGACCATGAAACACGCATTCATCATCCCCGTCCTTCTCGCCCTGACCGCCACCGGCGCGCAGGCCGCCTGCTATGCCGATTACAAGGCAAAGCAGGACAACCCCTTGCGGCTGCAATATGGCGTGGCCGAGATCAGGGGCGAATGCAGCGTGGCGCAGGCCGAGGCCGAGATCGCCCCGCGGCTGGTTGCCGGTGGCTGGCAACTGCTGGAAGTGTTGGACGTATTTGACGAGACGGGACTTGATGAAAGGCAGCAGAGTGCGGGCGAATTCTACCTCCGCTATTGAGGTTCGGCAGACAGGCAACAGGATTGTCGTAGGCGGGATCGCCGCAATCGTCGTCATCCTCGCGGTGGCGGCGGTTTTGTTGTTTCTCAACCTGCCGGACGCCAATGCCTTCAACGCGCGGGTCGAACGGGTCTTTGTCGAGAATGACCTGACCACGCAGGCCGAGATCAAGCTGCTCGAGATCCTCGCGCAATCGGGCACCGCGTTCTCTGACACGCTGTCGTCCTACCGGGTCGTGATCTTTGTGCTGCTGGTCTTTGCCACGGCGCTGCTGGTGGCCGCGATGGCCTTTCTGGTGATGCTCATCACGCTCAACCGCCGCATGGGCCAGATCGAGCGCAAGGGGATCGAGGTCAATTCGCTGCTGATCGCGCGCGAGCAGAACACGGTTTATCTCAACAATTTCGAGTTCAAGCTGACCGAGGCCGCGATCGAGACGCTGTCGGTGCTGGCCGAGGCGCGGATGGATGACGAGGTGCTGTCGGGCGCCGAGATCGAGGCGGTGATATCGGGCCGCGACGCCAGTGATTGCGACGAGGCGGCGGGCGCCACGCGGATCAAGCGGTTGCGTGACACGCTGGGCAACCAGATGGTGAGCGAGCTTCTGGTCAAGAACATCGCGCGGCGGGGCTACATGCTGGCGATCGACAAATCGGTGATCCGCATGGTCTGACCCGCATGGTCTGACCCGTGTCAGAGCGTGAGAAACCAGGGGTCCACCCGCCGCCAGAAATGCAGCAGATCGACCGCGCGCGCCGGTGCACGGCCCAGCGCCTCCACGGCGAGCGTGTCGGCGGCGACCAGCGCGGCGAGCTTGTAGGCCAGCGACACCGTCTTGTGGTCCTGCACCACATCCTCGAGCGCGCTGGCCGCCGAGGTCAGCGCGAAACACAGCGTAAGCGCCTTTTCGTCGGGGTGCTGCGCGGCCAGAATCCGCACGAGCCTGCTGACGCGCGCGGTATCGCCGCTGGCCAGTTCGCCCGTTGCAAACTCGATCATGATGTCGAGCCGCGCCCGCCCCATTACCCGACGCCCGATCATTACCACTTTACCAGACCCCCATTGCCCTTGGGGGCAACGGGCGGAACAGACTTTTATTGCAGGCGCAGGAATAGCGGATCGACCCGCCGCCAGAAATGCAGCAGATCTTCGGCAACCGATGGCACCTGTCCCATCGACTGCACCGCATAGACATCGGCCGAAATCAGCGCAGAGAGCCTGTAGCCCAGCGGAATCACCGGGTCATCTGCCGCAGCCTCGCCAAACGTGTCCTCAATCGATTCGGTGGCCGATGTCACGGCATAGACCAGCGCCAGCGCAGGTTCGGCCGGCCACCGCTCCGCCATCCGGCGCACCATGGCGCGCTTGCGTTGAGGGCTGCCTGACAGCAACTCCTCCATCGCGAATTCGATCATCTGGTCAATCGCCGCATCGCGTTCTTTCACCTGATCCTACCTCACCCAAACAAAGCTTTTGCGCGCCGGCGCCGTACCCGTGCCGCCTAAATTCCCGAAAAACTTTCGTTTTTCGATAACAACGATACTCGTGGTTGTGCACAAGCTGTCTTTTTCGCCTATCCGCGCAGCCAATTACTAAAATTGTAACTAAATATCGTGCGACCGCATGCGGTCTGGACGCATCGCTTGTCCGGCACTGGTGACCCCGACAGGATTTGAACCTGTGACCTACCGCTTAGGAGGCGGTCGCTCTATCCCCTGAGCTACGGGGCCAACGAGGGCCAGCGCGGCTGTCTTGCCCGCCTTTGGCTTTCAGGTCAACGCTTGGTATCGCCGGGCAGGCGTCTATGGCTTGGCCTCGGCCTCCCGAGCGTTTAACACTTGGCGGGCAACCCGAACGGGAACCGGCACCAGATCATGCGACCCAGACGCCCCCTCACCCTGCGCGATGTGTCCGAGGCCTCGGGCGTGAGCGAGATGACGGTGAGCCGCGTGCTGCGCGGCAAGGGCGACGTGAGCATCGCAACCCGCCTGCGGGTGCAGGAAGCCGCCAAACGGCTGGGCTATGTTCCCAACAAGATCGCGGGCTCGCTCGCGTCGAGCCATGTGAACCTCGTGGCCGTCATCATCCCCAGCCTTGGCAACATGGTCTTTCCCGAGGTGCTGTCGGGGATTTCCGAGGTTCTGGCGACCACCAGCCTGCAACCGGTCGTGGGCGTGACCGACTACATGCCCGAAAAAGAAGAGAAAGTCCTGTTCGAGATGCTGTCCTGGCGCCCTGCCGGTGTGATCATCGCGGGGCTCGAGCATTCGGAGGCGGCGCAGGCGATGCTGGCGCGCGCCGGTGTGCCGGTGGTCGAGATCATGGATGTTGACGGCGACCCGATCGACGCCTGCGTCGGCATCAGCCACCGCCGCGCCGGGCGGCAGATGGCCGAGGCGATCATCGCGGCGGGCTACCGGCGCATCGCCTTTCTGGGCACCAAGATGCCGCTCGACCACCGCGCGCGCAAACGGTTCGAGGGGTTCACCCAGACCCTGGGCAAGGCCGGGATCGAGATCGTTGATCAGGAGTTCTATTCCGGCGGATCGGCGCTCGCCAAGGGCCGCGAGATGACGCAGACCGTGCTGGCGCGGTCGCCAGATGTCGATTTCCTCTATTACTCCAACGACATGATCGGCGCTGGCGGGCTCTTGTATCTGCTGGACAACGGCGTTGACGTTCCCGGCCAGATCGGGCTCGCGGGCTTCAACGGGGTCGAGTTGCTCGACGGGCTGTCGTGCAGGCTGGCCACGATGGATGCCTGTCGGCGTGCCGTGGGCATCAAGGCCGCGCAGATCATCGCCGCGCGCAATGCCGACCCGGCGCTGCCCGCGGGCGAGATGGTCGAACTCACCCCGACGCTCGACCCAGGCGACACGCTCTTGCGGTCATTTGTCGCCTGACCCGAGCCGCTTTTCGATGGCGATCAGCCGTGCCAGAACCTCGTCGCGATAGGCATCGGTGGCGGCGTTGGTTTCCTCGGCATGGGCGTCCTGCATCGAGTTCACGATCAGGCCCACCAGCAGGTTCACCACCGCGAATGTCGTCATCATGATGAAGGGGACAAAGAACGCCCAGGCGTAGGGATAGACCTCCATCACCGGGCGCACGATGCCCATCGACCAGCTTTCCAGCGTCATGATCTGGAACAGCGAATAGGCCGACCGGCCCAGCCCGCCGAACCATTCGGGAAATGTCGCGCCAAAGAGTTTCGTCGCCATCACCGCGCCGATGTAGAAGATGATCCCCATCAGCAGAAACACCGACCCCATGCCGGGCAGCGCCGTGATGAAGCCTTCGACCACCCGGCGCAGGCGTGGCGCGGCCGAGATGACCCGCAGCACCCGCAGGATGCGCAGTGCGCGCAGCACCGACAGCCCCTGCGCCGTGGGCACCAGCGAAATGCCGACGATGACAAAGTCGAAGATGTTCCACCCCGAGCGAAAAAAGCGGGGACCGAGGGCAAAGAGCTTGGCCAGGATTTCCGCCACGAAAATCGCAAGGCAGATCTGGTCGAGCAGGTGGATCAGCCCGCCCGCCCGCGCCATCAGCGGCTGCGAGGTCTCGAGCCCGAGGATCAGCGCGTTGAACAGGATCACGCCGATAATGAAATTGCGCACATTGGGCTGGTCGAGGAAGGCGGCGGTGCGGTCGCGGAGCGTCATGGCGGGCCCTGTGGCTTTGGTCGGATGCAGCCCCCGATATGGCGGGCGGCGGGGCGTTCGGCAAGCCGTCTAGCTGCCGTCTAGCTACCGTCTAGCTACCGTCTAGCTGTTGTCACCCGCCGCCAGAAGGGCCGCCAGCCCCGCGCGATAGGTCGGGTGGATCAACCGGATGCCAAGGTCGCGCTTGATCTTGTCATTCCGCACCTTCTTGCTTTCGGCGTAAAAGCTGCGCGCCATCGGCGTCATCCGGGCGGTCGCGAAGTCCTCGGCCGGGGGCACGGGCAGGCCCAGCAGATGCGCGGCATGGGCAATGACATCCTCGGGCGGGGCGGGGTCGTCGTCGCACAGGTTGTAGGCCTGCCCCGGCGCGGGATGCGCGATCGAGGCGGCGAGGGTCTGGGCGATGTCATCGACATGGATGCGCGAGAACACCTGCCCCGGCTTGACGATCCGCCGCGCGGTCCCGGCGCGCACCTTGGCAAAGGGGCCGCGACCGGGCCCGTAGATGCCGGCGAGGCGGAAGATATGCAGCGGCAGGCCGGGGATGGCGCGCCAGGCGGCCTCGGCCTGCACCCGCGCCTGTCCGCGTGTGGTGGCGGGGGTGAGCGGGCTGTCCTCGTCCACCCAGTCGCCGCCAGTGTCGCCATAGACGCCGGTGGTGGACAGGTAGCCGACCCATTGCAGCGCCCCCGCCCCGGCCCCCGCCCCGGCCCCAGCCCCCGCCCCGGTCCCGGCCCCAGCCCCAGCCCCCGCCCCGGTCCCGGCCCCCGCCCCGGCCCGTGCCGTGATGGCGCCCTGCCAGTCGCGCAGCACCGGGTCGCCCTCTGCATCCGGCGCGGCAGAGATGAGCAGATGCGTGGCCTTGGCGATATGCGGGTTGAGGTCGCTTCCGGGCCAGAGCACCGGATGCACGCCGCTGGCGCAGATCTCGGCCATCGCCTCGGCCCGGCGCGTGGTGCCGATGATCCGCCACCCCTGCGGCAAGAGGAGCCGCGCCAGCGCGCGGGCGGAATAGCCATGGCCAAAGGAGAGGAGTGTCGGGGTCATGACATTTGTCTGCGCCGCGCGCGGGACCGGGTCAAGCGGCATGGCGCAGGCGGCAAGTGTCGAGGGGGGCTGTCTGCCCCCCCCCCGGCGCGCAGGCGCGCCGTCCCCCCGAGGATATTTGGGGCAAGATGAAGCTTTGGTGACGGTGCGTGCGGGGGGGTTGCGCCGCCGCGCGACTTGGGAACAAATGCGACATGGAAAAACAGACTTTCAAGACATGGGCAGAGAGCGCCGCGCGGCTGGTGGCCGTGGCGGCCGGGCGGGCGGCGGCGGATCTGGTGATCCGCGGTGGCAGGCTGGTGAATGTGCAGAGCCGCGAAGTGCTCGACGGCTGGCAGGTGGCGGTGGCGGATGGCCGCTTTGCCTATGTCGGGCCTGATGCGGGCCATTGTATCGGGCCGGACACGCGGGTGATCGAGGCGGGCGGGCGCTACCTGATCCCCGGTCTTTGCGACGGGCATATGCATATCGAGAGCGGGATGCTCACCCCGGCAGAGTTTGCCGCCGCCGTGATCCCGCATGGCACCACGACAATGTTCACCGATCCGCATGAGATCGCCAATGTGCTGGGCCTCGCCGGCGTGCGGATGATGCATGACGAGGCGGCGCTTCAGCCTGTCAACATCTTTACCCAGATGCCGTCCTGCGCGCCCTCTGCGCCCGGGCTCGAGACGACGGGCTATGAGATCGGGCCGGATGATGTGGCCGAGGCGATGACCTGGCCCGGCATCATCGGGTTGGGCGAGATGATGAACTATCCCGGCGTTGTGGCGGGCGACGCGCAGATGCTGGCCGAGATGGCAGCGACCATGCGCGCGGGCAAGACGGTGGGCGGGCACTATGCGAGCCCTGACCGGGGCATCCCGTTTCATGCCTATGTCGCGGGCGGGCCGGCGGATGACCATGAGGGCACCGCCGAGGCCGATGCCATCGCCCGCGCGCGCCAGGGGATGCGGTCGATGCTGCGGCTGGGCAGTGCGTGGTATGACGTGGAAAGCCAGATCACCGCGATCACGCAGCGTGGCCTCGATCCGCGCAATTTCATCCTGTGCACCGACGACTGCCATTCCGGCACGCTGGTCTATGAGGGACATATGAACCGGGTGGTGCGCCATGCCATCGCCTGTGGCTGCGACCCGCTGGTGGCGTTGCAGATGGCCACGATCAACACCGCGACGCATTTCGGGCTCGAACGCGAGCTTGGGTCCATCGCGCCGGGGCGGCGGGCGGATGTGATCCTGACATCGGACCTCACGACCCTGCCCATCGAGCATGTGATCGCGCGGGGCGTGAGCGTGGCCGTGGACGGCCGCATCACCGTCGCCTGCCCGCACTACGACTGGCCTGCGACGGCGCGCCAGACCGTGCGGCTGGGCCGCGTGCTGGCAGAGGGCGACTTTGCCATTGCCGCGCCTGATGGCGCCAATGCCGTGCGCGCGCGGGTGATCGGCGTGGTGGAAAACCAGGCGCCGACCAGGGCGCTGACGTTCGAGCTGCCGGTGACAGAGGGCCGCGTCCAGGCGACGGGCGAGGTCTGTCAGATCGCGCTGGTGGAACGCCACCGCGCCACGGGCAAGGTCGTGAACGGCTTTGTCAGCGGGTTCGGCTATCAGGGCGAGATGGCCATCGCATCGACCGTGGCGCATGACAGCCACCACATGATCGTCGTCGGCACCTCGCGGGCGATGATGGCCGCGGCGGCGAACCGGCTGGGCGAGGTCGGCGGCGGCGTGACCGTCTGGAAGGACGGGGCCGAGATCGCGCTGGTCGAACTGCCCATCGCCGGCCTGATGTCCGACAGCCCCGCGGCCGAGGTCGCGGCCAGGGCCGAGGCGATGGTGCAAGCGATGATCGCCTGCGGCTGCACGCTCAACAATGCCTATATGCAACATTCGCTGCTGGCCCTTGTCGTGATCCCGGAGTTGCGGATTTCGGACCTCGGGCTGGTGGATGTCACCCGTTTTGAAATCACCGACCTCTTTGAGGATAACGCATGAATACCGCCGAGCCACATCTGCCCATCGTCAGCCCCGAAGTGCCCGCGCCCGAGGCGTTCAGCGACCCCGCTGCCGCCGTCGCGCGCCTGCAAGAGCTATACCGCATCGCCTCGGGCTTTCTGGTGGAGAAGTTCAGCACATCGTTGCTGGGTGGCCGGCCCGCGATGCGCTATCGCGCCTTTTATCCCGAGATCCGCCTGTCCACGACCAGCTTTGCCTTGACCGACAGCCGGCTGTCCTTTGGCCATGTGGCGGGGCCGGGCGATTATTCGACCACGATCACGCGGCCAGATCTGTTCGGCCACTACCTCGAGCAGCAGATCGGGCTTTTGCTGCATAACCACGGCGTGGCCGTGACCATCGGCGCCTCGATCACGCCGATGCCGGTGCATTTTGCCGTCGCCAATGACGCCACGGTGAGCGTGCCGCAGGACGGCGCGATGGAGTTTACGCTGCGCGACGTGTTCGATGTGCCCGACCTCGCCACGACGCATGACGACATCGTCAATGGCAACGGCTTTCTCTACGCCGATGGCTCGCAGCCGCTGGCGCCGTTCACGGCCCAGCGGATCGACTATTCGCTGGCCCGCCTGGCGCATTACACCGCGACCGCGGCCGAGCATTTCCAGAACCATGTGCTGTTTACCAACTACCAGTTCTATGTCGAGGAGTTCGAGGCCTATGCCCGCCAGGTGCTGGCCGACCCCGACAGCGGCTACACCGCCTTTGTCGGCCCCGGAAATGTCGTCATCACCGACCCCGACACGCCGATGCCCGCGCCGTCGAAACTGCCGCAGATGCCGACCTACCACCTTAAACGCAAGGGCGGGCAGGGGGTGACGCTGGTCAATATCGGCGTCGGCCCCAGCAACGCAAAGACCGCGACCGACCATATCGCCGTGCTGCGCCCGCATGCCTGGATGATGGTGGGCCATTGCGCCGGCCTGCGCAATTCGCAGCGGCTGGGCGATTTCGTGCTGGCCCACGCCTATCTGCGCGAGGATCACGTCCTTGACGATGATCTGCCGGTTTGGGTGCCGATCCCGGCGCTGGCCGAGATCCAGATCGCGCTCGAGCGCGCGGTGGCCGATGTGACCGAGCTCGACGGATACGAGCTCAAGCGGATCATGCGGACCGGCACGGTCGCCACCATCGACAACCGCAACTGGGAATTGCGCGACCAGTCCGGCCCGGTGCAGCGGCTGAGCCAGAGCCGCGCCATCGCGCTTGACATGGAAAGCGCGACGATCGCGGCGAACGGGTTCCGCTTTCGGGTGCCCTATGGCACGCTTTTGTGTGTCAGCGACAAGCCGCTGCATGGCGAGCTCAAGCTGCCCGGCATGGCGTCGGATTTCTACAAGACGCAAGTCAGCCGCCACCTGATGATCGGCATCCGCGCGATGGAGCGGCTGCGCGAGATGCCGCTGGAACGCATCCACAGCCGCAAGTTGCGTAGCTTTGAAGAGACGGCCTTCCTTTGAAAAGGGCGAAAACCCCACAAAATATGTGAATTCTGCTTGCATTGGCCTGCATTTCGTTGTGGTTCTAGACAACATGCTGTGTGAAACAGGGCGACAGGCCCCACCAATCGGGCAAATGAGGGAGACCAGAGAATGGCGAAACAACAGATGACCAAGGCGCAGCTCGTGACTGCGATGTCCGAAGCCGCCGGGACGGACAAAAAGACCGCAGGTGCCGCGCTTGACGCGCTGGTCGCGATCATCACCAGCGAAGTGTCGGCCGGTGGTGCCGTGACGCTGCCCGGCGTCGGCAAGATCTACTGCCGCGAACGGCCCGAGCGGATGGTGCGCAACCCCGCAACCGGCGAGCAGATCAAGAAGGACAGCGACAAGGTCGTCAAGATGACCATCGCCAAGGCGCTCAAGGACAGCGTGAACGGCTGAGGTCGCGACGACGCAGCGGACGGTTTCAAAGGGTCGCCCTGCGGGGCGGCCCTTTTGTCTTGGGACGGTCCTGAGACACGCCCTGAAACGCGCCCTGAAACGCGCCCTGAGACACGCCCCGTAACGCGCCCTGAAACACGACCTGACGCGCCCGTGACCTCACTGCTTTGTGGGCTGACTGTAACGCGGTTTCCGGGGCAGGGTCTGCCGCATGGACCTGATCCTTGCATATCTCGCGGGCCTTTTGACGCTCATCAACCCCTGCGTGCTGCCGGTGCTGCCGATCGTGCTGGCGAGCGCCTTGCAGACCAGCCGGCTCGGCCCCGTGGCGCTGGCCGCCGGCATGAGCCTGTCCTTTGTCACGGTCGGCATGGCGGTGGCGGCTCTCGGGCATCTGGTCGGTCTGCGGGCCGAGGATGTGGCGCGTGGCGGTGCGGTTCTGATGGTGCTCTTTGGCCTCGTGCTGCTGGTGCCGGTCCTGTCGACGGGCTTTGCGCTCGCCACCTCCGGCATGTCTCTGCGCGCTGACGCGCAGATCGACGGGATCGACCGGACCGGCCTGCGCGGGCAGGCTCTGGGTGGGGCGCTGCTCGGCGCCGTCTGGGTGCCCTGTGTCGGGCCGACGCTGGGCGGGGCCATCGCGCTGGCGTCGAGCGGGCAGAGCCTGCTCTGGGCCGCCGCCATCATGGCGGCCTTTGCGCTGGGCATTTCCACCATCATCCTCGCGCTGGGCTATGGCGCGCAGGGCGCCATCCGCGCCCGCCGCGACGCGCTGCGCGCCTTTGCCGCCCGCGCCCGGCCGGCAATGGGCGCCATCTTTGTCCTCACCGGCCTCGTGCTCTATCTCGACCTTCAGCGCTATGCCGAGATCTGGCTCATCAACGTGCTGCCCTATTGGCTGCAAGACCTCTCTGTCCGCTTTTGAAAGGAACACCCCATGGATCGCCGTGACTTCATCTGCCTCACCGCCGCCGCCGCAACGCTGGCGCCGCTGGCCGCGCGTGCCGCAGCGCTCGACTACACCCCCGGCCTCGTCGAAGACCGTCTGGCCGCGGGCGAGACGCTCTTCCTCGACTTCAAGGCGAGCTGGTGCAGCACCTGCGCCGCGCAAGAGCGTGTGATCAATGCGCTGCTCGACAGCGACCCCGCCTATGCCGCCCGCGTGACCTTCATCAACGTGGATTGGGACACCTACGCCAACGACCCGCTGACGCTGCGCCTGAACATCCCGCGCCGCTCGACCCTCGTCGTGCTGCGCGGCGAGGCCGAGCTTGGCCGCATCGTCGCCGGCACCTCGCGCGACGCGATCAAGGCGCTGATGGACACGGCGCTGGCGGCAGCGGTCGCCTGAACGGTCTGCGTGACGGGTCAGCCCTGCGCGTCAAGCGCAAGCACGGCCGGCCCCAGCGGCCAAGGCGCCTCGCTCAACGCCGCCTCGCTCAACGCCGCCTCGAGCCGCGCCGCAACCTCGGCCATGCCGCGAAAGGTTGCGTCGAGGATCGGATGCGTCAGCGTCGCCGCGCCATGGACCAGCAGGGGCGTCAGCCGAATCCAGACCCGGTCAGTGGCAACCTGGGACGTGGCCCCGCTGCGCCTGGCCTGTTGGGATGAAATCGCGCGCGACCTGCGCTATGCCGACAAGGATGGGCAGGTCACCGCGCGGCGGGGCTTGCCGCTGACCATCGCCTATCTGGACAATGTGCTGGTGCTGGTGCTGGTGCTGGTGCTGCTGGGCTGGTGCTGCCTGCGCGATGATTGCCGCCAGTTCCGCATCGACCGCATCATCGCGGCAACCCCCACGGGCGACAGCGTTCGCCCGCGCCGTGTGGCGCTTCTCGACGCCTATGTCACGCGGATGGCGGCAGGCCGATCCGCCCCCTGATGCCGCCGGTCTGGCCGCGGTCGAGCAGGATGTGGTCGAGGATCACGCAGGCCATCATCGCCTCGCCCACCGGCACGGCGCGGATGCCGACGCAGGGGTCGTGGCGGCCTTTGGTGACGACCTCGTGGGGCGTGCCGTCGCGCCGGATCGACTGGCGCGGCGACAGGATCGACGACGTCGGCTTGACCGCGAAACGCAACACGATGTCCTGCCCGGTCGAGATGCCGCCGAGGATGCCGCCCGCATGGTTCGACCCATAGACCGGCCCGTCGGGGCCCATGAAGATCTCGTCCGCGTTCTCGCGCCCGGTGAGCGCCGCGACCGCCATGCCGTCGCCGATCTCGACCCCCTTGACCGCGTTGATGCTCATCATCGCGGCGGCGAGGTCGGTGTCGAGCTTGGCATAGATCGGCGCGCCGATGCCCGCGGGCACACCACGCGCCACCACCTCGATCACCGCGCCGACCGAATTGTGGTCCTTGCGGCGCAGATGGTCGAGGTCATCCTCCCACTGCGCCGCGACGGTGGTATCGGGGCACCAGAAGTCATTGCCGTCGATCGCGTCCCAGTCGAACCGGCTGCGGTCGATCGCCCGCGCGCCCATCTGCACCATGTAGCCCTTGACCTGCACGGCAGGCGCCAGCGCGCCCAGCACCGCGCGCGCCACGCCGCCCGCCGCCACCCGCGCCGCCGTCTCGCGCGCAGAGGACCGCCCGCCCCCGCGCGGGTCGCGGATGCCGTATTTCTGGTGATAGGTGATGTCGGCATGGCCGGGGCGAAAGGTATCGGCGATGTCGCCATAATCCCTCGACCGCTGGTCCATGTTGCGGATCATGAGCTGGATCGGGGTGCCGGTGGTGAGGCCCTCATAGACGCCCGACAGGATCTCGACCGCGTCAGGTTCCTGCCGCTGGGTCGTATTCTTGTTCTGGCCCGGTTTGCGCTTGTCCAGCCAGTGCTGGATCATCGCCGCATCGAGCGCCACGCCCGGCGGGCAACCGTCCACCGTCGCCCCCAGCGCGGGCCCGTGGCTTTCGCCCCAGGTGGTGAAACGGAACAGGTGGCCGAAGGTGTTGACGCTCATCTGACGGGCTCCTTTGCCCGCCCCGTCTAGCGGCTTGCGCGGCATTCGTGAAGGGCCGCTTGTCATCGCGTCCGCGCGGTGTATGTTCACTGTCACCTCGGGGTGCACTGGAAACAGGGCTGAGATGCGCAAGCGAACCCGTTGAACCTGAACCGGTTAACACCGGCGGAGGGAAGGTAACGCGGGTCTCCGCAATGCCCCCATCCGTCCGGCGCATTGAAAGGATGACACATGCGGAACCATCTGATCTCTGTCGCAGGGCTGTGCCTCGTCGCCTCTGGCGCGCTGGGCGAAACGCCTGTCCTGACAGTCTATACCTACGACAGCTTTGTCTCTGAATGGGGCCCCGGCCCCGCCATCGAGGCCGCCTTCGAGGCGCAGTGCGGCTGCGACCTGCGCTTTGTCGGCCATGGCGACGGCGCAGCACTGCTGGCGCGCGTGCTGCTCGAAGGGGCGCGCACCGAGGCCGACATCGTGCTCGGCCTCGACACCAACCTCACCGATGCCGCCCGCGCGACGGGCCTCTTTGCCCCGCATGGGGTGACGGCGGCGCTCGACCTGCCGATTGCCTGGGAGGATGCCGAATTCCTGCCCTATGACTGGGGCTGGTTCGCCTTTGTCGGCCGGGCCGGGGGTGAGGCGCCTGCGTCGCTGGCCGCGCTGGCCGCAACCGACCTCAAGATCGTGATCCAGGACCCCCGGTCATCGACACCGGGGCTGGGCCTGCTGATGTGGGTCAAGGCGACCTATGGCCAAGGCGCGGGCGCGCTCTGGGCGGCGCTGGCCGACAATATCGTCACCGTCACGCCCGGCTGGTCCGAGGCCTATGGCCTGTTCCTCGAGGGCGAGGCCGACCTTGTGCTGTCCTACACCACCTCGCCCGCCTATCACCTGATCGCCGAAGAGGACGCGGGCTATGTCGCGCTGCCCTTTGACGAGGGGCATTACCTGCAGGTCGAGGTCGCGGGGATCGTGGCGGGCACCGAAGTGCCCGACCTTGCGGCCGATTTCATGGCTTTCATGGTGTCGGACGCGTTCCAGTCCGTCATTCCCACGACCAACTGGATGTATCCGGCGGTGGTCGGGCCCGAGGGCCTGCCTGCCGGCTTTGACACGCTGGTCACCCCGGCGCAGAGCCTGCTGTTCAGCGCGCCCGAGGCGGCGGCGATCCGCGACGAGGCGCTCGCCGAATGGCGCGCGGCCCTGTCGCAATAGGCGCGCCCTTTGCCCGATGGCCCGGCACCGCTGCGGCGGTGCTGGTGCTGGCCCTGACGCTGGGCACGCTGGCGGCGGTGCTGTGGCGCGCGGGCGGTGTGGGCTGGGCTGCCGGCGATTGGCAGGTTGTGCGCTTTACGATCCTGCAAGCGGCGCTGTCGGCGGCGCTGTCGGTCACGCTCGCCATCCCGGTGGCGCGCGCCTTGGCGCGGCGGCGTTTCCCGGGGCGGGGGCTGCTGATCACCCTGCTGGGCGCGCCCTTTATCCTGCCGGTGATCGTGGCGGTGCTGGGATTGCTCGCGATCTTTGGCCGGGGCGGGCTGGTCAACGCCGGCCTCGGCGCGCTGGGCCTGCCGCCGCTGTCGATCTACGGGTTGCACGGGGTTGTGCTGGCGCATGTGTTCTTCAACCTGCCCCTTGCCGTGCGGCTGATCCTGCAAGGCTGGGCCGCGATCCCGGCGGAACGCTTTCGCCTTGCGGCTTCGTTGGGGCTGCCGGTGGGGCGGCTGCTCGAGCGGCCGATGCTGCGTGCGGTCGTGCCCGGCGCTGCGATGGTGATCTTTCTCATCTGCCTGACGAGCTTTGCCGTGGCGCTGACGCTGGGCGGCGGGCCGCGGGCGACGACGGTCGAGCTTGCCATCTATCAGGCGCTGCGGTTCGATTTCGACCTTGGCCGTGCGGCGCTGCTCGCGGCGGTGCAGTTCGGGCTATGTGCGCTGGCCGCGCTGGCGGTCTGGGGGCTGGCGGTGCCGGACCGGATGGGCGCGGGCCTCGACCGCGTGGCAGAGCGGTGGGACGGCGCGGGCCGGCCAGAGCGGCTGGCTGACGCGCTGGCGATCACGCTGGCCGCGCTGTTCCTTCTGGCACCGCTGGCGATGGTCGTGGCGCGGGGACTGCCGGGGCTGGCAGAGCTGCCGCCGTCGGTCTGGCGCGCGGCGGCGCGGTCGGTGGTCATCGCGCTGGCCTCGGCGGGGCTGGCGGTGGCGCTGGCCCTTGCGCTGGCGCTGCGCGGTGGCGTCCGGGCGACGCTGGCGGGCGCGCTGCCGCTGGCGGCCTCCTCGCTCGTGCTGGGCACGGGGCTGTTCCTGTTGCTTCACCCCTGGGTCAATCCTGCCACGCTGGCGCTGCCCGTCACCGCGCTCGTCAATGCGGTGATGAGCCTGCCGTTTGCCCTGCGCGTGCTTGCCCCCGCGGTGGCACGGATCGAGGCCGGGCACGGGCGGTTGGCCG
Source organism: Rhodobacterales bacterium (assembly GCA_009993005.1). GTDB lineage: Bacteria > Pseudomonadota > Alphaproteobacteria > Rhodobacterales > Rhodobacteraceae > JAACUH01. Next base: position 19,024 of record JAACUH010000070.1, on the reverse strand, counting down.
ATGCGCTGGGCCTGACCGGCTGGCGGCGGCTGCGCCTTGTGACGCTGCCGCGGCTGCGCGGGCCGCTCGGCTTTGCCGGGGGTCTTGCGGCGGCGCTGAGCATCGGCGACCTCGGTGTCATCGCGCTGTTCGCCGGGCCGCAGACCGAGACATTGCCGCTCGCCATGTATCGCCTGATGGGCGCCTACCGGATGGAGGCTGCGGCGGGCGCCGCGCTCTTGCTGCTGGCGCTGGCGCTGGGGCTGTTCTGGCTGATGGACAGGGGAGGGCGCGGCGATGCTGCGGCTTGACGGATTGCGCCTGGCGCAAGGCGATTTCGCGCTGGCGGCCGATCTGGTGGTGCAGGGCGGCGCGACGGTCGCGGTGATGGGGCCGTCGGGCGGGGGGAAATCCACGCTGTTGTCGGTGATCGCGGGGTTTTTGGCCCCGGTTGCGGGGCGGGTGCTCTGGGGTGGTGCCGATATCACCGCGTTGCCGCCTGCCGCCCGGCCGGTGAGTATCCTGTTTCAGGACAACAACCTCTTTCCGCATCTGACCATCGCACAGAACATCGGCCTTGCCCTGCGCCCTGCGCTGCGGCTGACCGCGGCAGAGGCGGACCGTGTCGAAGATGTGCTGGTGCGGGTCGGTCTTGCCGGGCTTGGCACGCGGCGGCCGGCCGCGCTCTCGGGTGGGCAGCAAAGCCGCGCGGCGCTGGCGCGCCTGCTGGTCGCGCAAAAGCCGCTGGTGCTGCTGGATGAGCCCTTTGCCGCCCTTGGCCCGGCGTTGCGGGCCGAGATGCTGGACCTGTGCGCGCAGACCCTGGGCGGGCAGGGGCGCACGCTCTTGATGGTCACGCATGACCCGCAGGATGCGCGCCGCATTGCCAGTGATGTGATGGCGGTCGAAGGCGGAGAGGTGAGCGCGCCAGCGCCGACGGCACAGGTGCTCGACCATCCGCCGCCGGGTTTGCGTGCCTATCTGGGCAAAGAATAAGGGGGGCCGAAGCCCCCCTTTTTTCCGTCGCGCCGGACCTCAGTCCTTGCGCTTGTTCTTGTGCGGCGCCCAGAGCCGCTTGTTCGTCAGGTAAAGCAGGACAGCCAGCACGGTGAGAAAGATCACCCCGGTCAGGCCCGCCTGCTTGCGCGCGACGAGCTTTGGCTCGGCCGTCCACATCAGGAAGGCCGCGACATCCTGCGCTTCGCTGTGCAGCTCGGTCGAATGGCCATCCGCGAAATCGACATCGTCGCCGTAAAGCGGCTGCGCCATCGCGATCCAGCTTCCCGGAACGGTATGTGCGCCGTTTTCATCCTTGCAGGCGTCAGGATAGCCGCCGGCGGTAAAGACGGTGTTGTAATACCCCTCCATCGGCTCCCCTTCGAGCGCGCAGTCGGGTTCTTCGGCATAGCCGTTGAGCAGTGAGGCGATGTATTCCGGGCCGCCCATGCCGTTGATCAATTGCGACAGGCCGGTGCCATAGGGCCCGTGGAACCCCGCCCGCGCCTTGGCCATCAGGCTGAGGTCGGGAGCGATGGCCAGGCTGCTCGCCGGGAAATGGTCGGCCGGCGTGGCGGGGCGGAAGTCGCCCTCGCCGTCAAACAGGGTCGCGTCGTAGACCTCGTAAAACTCGGCATAGGCGCGCATCTGGTCCTCGGGCAGGGCGGGGCCACCCTCGTCCGACAGGGTGCGGAAGGCCACATGCTTGAGCCCGTGACAGGCGGAACAGACCTCGGTGTAGATCTGCAACCCGCGCTGCAACTGCATCTGGTCATAGCTGCCAAAGGGCCCTTCGAAGGGAAAGGCGAAGTCCTCGACATGGCCTTCGCCTGCGGCCATCGCCGCGCCCGACCCGAGGCCGAGCGCGAGAGCGGTGGAGAGCGTGAGAGTTCTGAGCATCGTCATCGCGTCCTTTCTCACTCGGCCGGGGTCGCGGTGGCTTTGCCACCGTGAGCCTGTGCGCCGTAGTGGGCATTGAAGTCTTCCTCGATGGTCGCAGGCTGCGCCAGCGGCTTTTCGATCACGCCCAGAAGCGGCAGGATCACGAGGAAATAGGCGAACCAGTAGGTCGAGGCGATCAGCGAGATCGTCGAATAGGGCGGCTCTGCCGGCATCGCACCCGCCCACATCAGCACGACAAAGTCGACCACGAGCAGCGCGAACCACCACTTGAACATCGGGCGATAGCGACCCGAGCGCACCGAAGAGGTGTCGAGCCAGGGCGCCACGGCCATGACCGCGATCGACCCGAACATCGCCAGCACGCCAAAGAATTTGGCGTCGATGATGCCGAAGCTGATCCAGTTGGCGAACATCACCACCCAGACATCGGCGGTAAAGGCGCGCAGGATCGCGTAGAAGGGCAGGAAATACCATTCCGGCACGATGTGGGACGGCGTCGCCAGCGGATTGGCGGGGATGTAGTTGTCGGGGTGGCCCAGATAGTTGGGCATGAAGCCGACGATCGCCATGAACACCGCCAGGATGATGGCCAGCGCAAAGAGGTCCTTGATCACGAAATAGGGCCAGAACGGCAGCGTGTCCTTGGCCGCGTCCTCTTTCGAGCTGCGGCGGACCTCAACCCCGGTGGGGTTGTTGTTGCCGGTGGTGTGGAAGGCCCAGATATGCACGATCACCAGGCCCAGGATCACGAAGGGCAGGAGATAATGCAGCGAGAAGAAGCGGTTGAGCGCCGGCTGGCCGACCGCACTGGCGCCGAGCAGCCAGGTCTGGATCGAATCGCCGACAAAGGGGATCGCGCCGAACAGGCCGGTGATGACCGCCGTGCCGTGGAACGACATCTGCCCCCAGGGCAGCACATAGCCCATGAATGCGGTGCCCATCATCATCAGAAAGATCAGCATCCCGATGATCCAGGTCACCTCGCGCGGGGCCTTGTAGCTGCCGTAGTAGAGACCGCGGAAGATGTGCAGATAGACCGCAACAAAGAACAGCGAGGCGCCGTTCATGTGGAAATAGCGGATCATGTGACCGCCGTTCACGTTGCGCATGATGTGCTCGACGCTGGCAAAGGCCATGTCCACATGCGGGGTGTAGTGCATCACCAGCACGATGCCGGTGATGATCTGCATCACCAGGGTAAAGGTCAGCACGATGCCCCAGATCCACATCCAGTTGAGGTTCTTGGGGGTCGGGATCATCAGCGTGTCATACATCAGCCCGACCACGGGCAAGCGGCTGTGCAGCCACTTTTCGCCACCGGACTTGGGCTCGTAATGGTCGTGGGGAATACCGGCCATGGGTTTCTCTCCTTAACCGAGTTGGATGGTGGCGTCGTCAACGAAGGACGAAACCGGGATGGGCAGGTTTTCCGGCGCGGGCCCTTTGCGGATGCGGCCGGACGCATCGTAATGCGAGCCATGGCAAGGGCAGAACCAGCCGCCAAAGTCGCCTGCTTCGCCCAGCGGCACACAGCCGAGGTGGGTGCAGACACCCATCTGCACCAGCCAGGACCCTTCGGGTTCGCCCGACCCTTCGGGCAGCGCAATCGCACGGTTCGCGTCCAGCGCAGGATCGGCGCCGGTGCCGTTCGCGTTGCGCGACAGGGGGTCGGGAAGCTGGGCGAGGTCTGCGTCCTGCGCGCGCGCAAGCGCGATTTCGTCCTCGGTGCGGTGACGAATGAACACCGGCTTGCCCTGCCACAGCACGGTCAACTGGGTGCCGGGCGAAACCGTGCTCACGTCAACGCGGATCGAGGCGAGCGCCAGAACATCGGCAGAGGGGTTCATCTGGTTGACCAGCGGCCAGACGGCCGCGCCTGTCACGACGGCGCCGGCACCGGCGGTGGCGTAGTAGATAAAGTCGCGGCGGGTGCCGTGCATCTCGTCTGCAGTTGACACGGGGTGCTTCTCCGATCTGACGGGGCCGGGCGGCCCAATAAAAAGGTGCCGATGCCAGTTGCCCGGCAACGATTTTTGCGCTGTTTAACCTTCATTCCCGCACCCGTCCAGCGGACAAACGCGCGCAGGCCGGCATTAGGTCCGATGTGTCAAGATATAGCAAAGAGGTTTGCACGATCCGGGGGATGTGTCACTGTGGCGCAGTCGGTTGGGCGCTGGCCTCGCGGCCGGCGCGGCTCACCTCGTGCAACTGTTTGGCCTGCCGGCGTTATGCCGCGCTCTGGGCTTACGGGACGCGCGAGAGCGTCACGATCACCGCCGAAGCCGATGCCACCATCGCCTATGTGCATGGTGACCGGACACTGGCCTTTCACAGCTGCCGGGTTTGCGGTTGCACGACGCATTGGGCCGGTTTGGCGCCCCACGACGGTGAGTGGCGCATCGCGGTCAACATGCGGATGGCCGACCCCGCCGCGTTCGCGGACATCCCCGTGGCCCGGTTTGACGGCGCAGTGACCTGGAGCTACCTCGACTGACAGGCCAAATGCCGCAGGTGCCGCAAGGGTGAGCGGCGCGCGCTTGTCGTTGTGGTGGGTCAGGCGTATATCAGAAGGCAAGCAGCGTAGTTCGGGCAGTCCTCACCATGCGCCACATGAAAACCATCGCCCTGTTCGCCCTCGCTTCTGGCCTCGTGCCGGGGCTGGCTGCGGCTGAGGTCGAGCTGAGCTTTTATGGCGGCTGGCAGAGCGCGCCGCATTCCGATGTGTCGATCCGTGGCGACAGCGTTATCGCGGATGGTGACTTTACCGCCGGCTGGGAAGGGCGTTCGTTTTCCGCGCCGCCGTATTACGGGCTGCGCGCGACCTGGTGGCAGAACGAACGCTTTGGTTTCGGGGTCGAGCTGAACCATGCCAAGGTCTATGCCGATGCGACGACGCTCGCGGTATCAGGGCTTGACCGGTTCGAGTTCAGTGACGGGCTCAACATCCTGACCGTCAACGCCTTTCGCCGGTGGGAGGATAGCATTGCGGGATTTACCCCCTATGTGGGGGGCGGCATCGGGGTGTCGGTGCCGCATGTCGAGGTGTTTGAGGGCGGATCGCGTACCTTTGAATACCAGTTGACCGGCCCGGCGGTAGCCTGGATGGCCGGGGCGAGCTATCCGATCACCGACAGCTTTTCGGTCTTTGGGGAGTACAAGGGCACCTATTCGATCAACAGCGCCACGCTCGATGGCGGCGGCACGCTCGAGACCGACATCATCACCAATGCGATCAACCTCGGGGTCAGCTTCAACTTCTGAAGCCTCAGAGGCCGGGCCGGGTTTCGACCATGCTGGGCCGTTCGCTGAACGCCGCAAACCAGACCGCCAGCTCGGGCGCCTGCGCGCGCCAGTCGCGGTCGGGATGGCGGAAATCGAGATAGCCCAGCGCGCAGGCGACACCGATCTGGCCGATATGCAGCGGCCCGGCGAGATGCGCCATCCAGCGGTCCTCGATCACGGCGACGCTGCGCGCGACCTTGTCCCATTGCCCGGCGATCCAGTCGGCCGACAGCCCCTCGGGCGTGTGATAGCGGGCCTCATAGACCATCACCACGGCGGCATCCATCATCGCATCCGCCAGCGCCTCGAGCGTCAGCACCTCCCAGATCCGCGCCTCGGGATAAAGGCGTGCACCCGCCCGCGCGTCCAGAAAGCGGGTGATGACCCGGCTGTCAAACAGCGCCGGGCCATCGTCGCGCAGCAGCGCGGGGATCTTGCCCGTGGGGTTGGCGGCGACAACGGCCGGGTCAGAGGCCACCGGCGTGGTGGAAACCGCGACCTCGGTCACCGCGCCAAGCTGCCCGGTCTCGCGCAGGACGACGCGCACCTTGCGCACAAAGGGGGATGCAGGCGCCATCAGCAGTTTCATCGGCTTGTCCTTTCAGGTGACGCGTCACCCTAGCCCTGGGGCGGCGCCAGCATCAAGGCCGCAAGCAGCGCCACATCCTGCCCGATGGGCGAGGACTGCACCTGCCCCGCCGCCCGCAGGCGCACCGCGTCGGGCTTGTTCTGGTTCATCTTCCAGGTGCCATCGACGGCCGTCACGGTCAGGCGGCAGGGCACGATCTGGCGCATCATCCGGGCCAGCGTGCCGGGGTCCATCTTGTCGGCTGTCCAGGGCGTCTTGGGCCGCAGGCGATGTTCGAAATGCGCCGACTGGCGGTCGAGCAGGTCGCGCATATCCTCCTGCGGCAGCAGCGCCAGCGTGCCGCGCAGATGCACCGCGATGTAGTTCCAGGTCGGCACCTGATCGCTCGCGCCATACCAGTCGGGCGAGACATAGCTGTCAGGCCCGCTGACCGCGATCACGGCGGTCTGCGGGGTGTCCAGCGCGCGGGCGATGGGGTTGGACCGCACGAGGTGCAGGTCGGCTGTCGCGCCGTCGGGGGCAAGCAGAAAGGGGACATGGGCGATGAGCGGGCCATCGGCGCCATTGAGGCTCAGCACGCCAAAGCCTCGGTCGCGTGCAAAGGCGAGGTTACGGTCGGCAGGGGCGGTGCGGTAGATCGGGTTGGGATGCAATTCGACCTCTGGTTCGGGGCGCAGGGGTGGGAGCCTCCGGCGGGGATATTTTTGGCAAGATGAAGGTCAGGCGGTGAGCTGCTGTCCCTGCGTGCCGCGGATGGTGGCGGTGACGATCTGCCCGGTGGGCTGATCGGCGGCAAAGGCGACCTCGGCGAAATGCGCCGTGCGGCCCATGCGGGGACTTTCCATCAGGACTGTCTGCGTGGTGCCGACCTGCGCCGCCAGATGCCGCGCGACCTGGGCATCCCCGGCCGCGCGCAGGCGGGCGGCGCGGTCGCGAATCGCGGCCCCCGGCACGGCGGGCATCCGCGCGGCGGGGGTGCCGGCGCGCGGTGAATAGGGAAAGACATGCAGCCAGGTGAGGTCGCATTCCGTCACCAGCCGCAGGGAATTGGCGAACATCGCCTCGGACTCGGTCGGAAAGCCCGCGATGATGTCGGCGCCAAAGGTCATGTCGGGGCGCAGCGCGCGCGCCTCCTCGCAAAAGCGGATCGCGTCGTCGCGCAGGTGGCGGCGCTTCATCCGTTTGAGGATCATGTCGTCGCCGGCCTGAAGGCTCAGGTGCAGATGCGGCATCAGGCGCGGCTCGGTCGCGATGGCCTGCATCAGCGCCTCGTCCGCCTCGATCGAATCGATGCTGCTGATCCGCAGCCGCGCGAGGTCGGGCACCAGCCGCAGGATGCGCCCCACCAGATCGCCCAGGCGCGGCGCGGCAGGCAGGTCGGCGCCCCAGGAGGTGAGATCGACGCCGGTCAGCACGACCTCGTTATAGCCCTTGTCCACCAGCCGCCGGATCTGGTCCACCACCACGCCCGCAGGGACAGAGCGCGAATTGCCCCGCCCGAAGGGGATGATGCAGAAGGTGCAGCGGTGATCGCAGCCGTTCTGCACCTGCACATAGGCCCGCGACCTGCTGCCGAAACCGTCGATCAGGTGACCGGCGGTTTCACGCACCGACATGATGTCATCGACCTGCACAGGTTCGGTCACGCCGATCAGGTCCGGGGTGAGGCGCGCCCATGTGGCCGGGTTCATCTTTTCGGCATTGCCGATCACCAGATCGACCTCGGCCATGGCAGAGAATGTCGCGGGTTCGGTCTGCGCGGCGCAGCCGGTGACGATGATGCGCGCGGTCGGGTGCGCGCGGCGCAGGCGGCGGATTTCCTGGCGGGCCTTGCGCACGGCCTCGGCCGTCACGGCGCAGGTGTTGACCACCACCGCATCCGACACGCCGGCGCGCGCGGCGAGGTCCTTCATCGCCTCGGTCTCGTAGGCGTTGAGCCGGCAGCCGAGCGTGGCAAAGACGGGGACCCTGGCCTCCATCACAGCGCGTCCAGGAACTGTGCGCTCAGCCGGCCCGAGAATGTGTGCATCGTCGGCCCGGTCATCCAGACGCCGTCATCGGCCCAATGCACATCGAGCGTGCCGCCGTCGCAATCGAGCCGCACGCGCCGCCCGGTGAGCCCGCGCCGCGCCGCCGCGACCGTGACCGCGCAGGAGGACGAGCCGGAGGCGAGCGTGATGCCCGCGCCCCGCTCCCACACCCGCATGCGCAGATGGCCGGGCGAGAGGACCTGCGCCACCTGCACATTGGTGCGCTGCGGAAAGAGCGGGTGGTGTTCCTGCGCGGCGCCAAAGGCGGCCAGGTCCACCGCCGCCACATCCGCCACGAAAAAGGTGCAATGCGGGTTTCCCATGCCGGTGGCCACCGGGTCGCCCGCGATCGGCAGGTGCAGCGTGTCCATCGCCCGGGCCAGCGGAATGTCGGCCCAGTCGGTCTGCGGATGGCCCATGTTGACAGATGTCAGCCCGCCGCCCGCGTCATGCGCATGCAGCAGGCCGCGCGCGGTGCTGATGATGAGCGCGGTCTTGCCCGTCCGGTCGATCTCGTGGCGCGCGATGCAGCGGGTGGCATTGCCGCAGGCGGCCGACTGGCTGCCGTCAGCGTTCCAGAAGGTGAGGCTCAGGTCGGCGCCGTCGCGGTCGCCGATCACGGCGAGCTGGTCAAAGCCCACACCCCGGTGCCGGTCAGCCAGCGCCACGGCAAGCGCTGCCGTGACGCGCGGGGCCTGCCCGCGTTCGTCGATCACGACAAAGTCGTTGCCCAGCCCGTGCATCTTCATGAAGGGCAGGCCGGTATCAGGGCCTTTTTGCATGGCGGTTGCATAGCGCAAGGCGGCGTGCTGTGCCAGAGGGGGCTTGACCCCGTCGGGTGTCCTGCCTATTGAAGCGGCTTGTGGGGCCGTTAGCTCAGTTGGTAGAGCAGCTGACTCTTAATCAGCGGGTCACAGGTTCAAGCCCTGTACGGCTCACCACAATTCCCCGTTTGATGGTTTTAGGGTTGACGTGTTGGGCCGCCTTGCCTAGTCAGCCGCATCGTGAGGGCCGTTAGCTCAGCTGGTAGAGCAACTGACTTTTAATCAGTAGGTCACAGGTTCGACCCCTGTACGGCTCACCACGATTTTCCCGCTCAGGGCGCGCCGGACAGGCGCCGCGATACTGCCAGCATCGCCAGCCAGCCGGGATCATCCGCCGTTTTGGCAAAGTTGGCGCCATACCAGATGATCAGCCCGGCCCCGCCCGCGATGCTTTCGCGCGCCATCTGTTCAAGCTGGGCCTCGTTGGGCGGCGCAAGGCGCGCGCGCAGGGCGGCGGGGGCGATCCGGGCGAGCAGGCCGGGCGTGACCTGATCGGCATAGTTGAACACTTGCAGCACGGCCATGCGGTCCGTATCGGGCAGGGCGCGGCTGAGCCATTGCATATAGCCGCGTGCAGCGGTGACATGATCGACAACCGCCAACCCCGCGCCGGGTGCCCCCATCCGCGCGACCTCGGGCGGGACAGGGTAGGTCGAGAAACCGACGATGTCGGCATGGCGGCTGTGCGCAACCACCGCGTCGAGATAGGCGCGCTGGGCCTCCGCCGTGTCATGGCGGCCGGGTTCGATCACCAGCGGGCCGTGCACCATCAGCACCGGCAGGTCGGGCGCGATGTCCCGCACATGGGCAAACAGCGCTGCGGTGCGGTCAGGGGAGATGCCGGAATAGCCGGGTTCGTCATAGGACAGGATCCCCAGCAGCCCGTCACGGCCGGTGCAGGCGATCAGGGCTGCCAGCGGATCGGCCGCGCGCGCGGGAAAAGGGGCGTCAGGATCATAGAGCAGGCTTGCCGCCGCGATCAGCCGGATCCCGTGCCGCCGCATCGCAGCAAAGGCCGGGTCGTCAGGATGGCAGGGCGGCATGAAATCCACCTCGCGGCCCAGCGTTTCGGGCTCTGGCACTTCGACGAACTGGAAGGTGGGAAAGAATGCGGTGATGCCTGCGGCGTGCAGGGTGGCAAAGATCGCGTCATAGTCGCCGGTGCGGCCCAGCGGTGCAGGCACCCCGGCTGCGGCAAAGTCCTGTGCCGGCGCGGCCTGCGGCACGGCAAAGACCGAGGCCACCAGTGCGACCATCAGGCGCGACAGAGACTGCATCTGGTTTTCCTCTGGCTGCGGAGCGAGCCGAGGGCGAGAAAATGACGCGCTGGCCGCAAAGTCAACCGTGCGTTGTGCGAGCCGTCGTCGCATCCCGAGGAGCGAAGTGGTGCCGCTGAAGGGACTCGAACCCCCGACCCCATCATTACGAATGACGTGCTCTACCAGCTGAGCTACAGCGGCGCTCCGGACAGGCGTTTAGCGGCTTGGCGGATGCCGCGCAAGGGTGCAAACGTCCGGGGCGGGTGTCAGGCGGCCAGCCCCTTGGACCCCAGACCGAGGTATTTCTTGCGCCGGTCGCTGCGCAGCGCCTCGCCGGATTTGCCGTCGAGCTCTGCCAGCAGCGCCTTGAGCGTTGCGCCCACGGCGGCGATGGTGGCGGCGCCGTCGCGGTGAGCGCCGCCGACCGGCTCCTTGATGATCGTGTCGCAGACCCCGATCTCGCGCAGGTTCTGCGCGGTGAGGCGCAGCGCCTCGGCCGCCTCGCGCATTTTATCCGCATCCTTCCACAGGATCGAGGCGCAACCCTCGGGCGAGATCACCGAATAGATCGCATGTTCCAGCATCGCCACCCGGTTCGCCGTCGCAAAGGCCACCGCCCCGCCCGACCCGCCCTCGCCGATGATCACGCTGATCAGCGGCACCTTGAGTTGCAGACATTTCTGGGTGGACCGCGCGATGGCTTCGGACTGGCCGCGTTCCTCGGCCCCCTTGCCGGGGTAGGCGCCGGGCGTGTCCACCAGCGTGATGACCGGCAGGCCGAAACGGTCGGCGAGGTCCATCAGGCGGATCGCCTTGCGGTAGCCCTCGGGCCGGGCCATGCCAAAGTTGTGGGCGATGCGGCTTTTCGTGTCGTGCCCCTTTTCGTGGCCGATCACCACCACCGCGCGCCCGTCCAGCCGCGCGAGCCCGCCCATCACCGCATGGTCATCGGCAAAGTTGCGGTCGCCGGCGAGCGGCGTGTATTCGGTAAACAGCGCCTCGATATAATCCTTGCAATGCGGCCGGTCCGGGTGGCGCGCGACCTGGCATTTGCGCCAGGCATTGAGGTCGCCATAAAGGCTCACCAGCAGATCGGCGGCTTTCTTGTCGAGCGCGGCGGCCTCTTTCTCGACATCCATCTCGGGGTTCGCCCGCGCGAGCGCACGCAGCTCTTCGGCCTTGCCTTCGATCTCGGCCAGAGGCTTTTCGAACTCGAGGTAATTCGTCATGGGGTCGCACCTGTGCTGGTTCCGCGACCCCGTATATGACGTGGCCCCTGCCGCATTGCAACTCGACCCGGTGACAGGGGCGGGCCGGACGTGCTAGCCTGTTTCCACCACGGTCAGAGGTGGCGGGATGCATGACGTGGCGATTCGTGACGTGGCGGGTTTCACCATTGCCGGGCTGGCGCATCGGGGATCCTATGCGGGGATCGGCGCGACCTTTGGCCGGATGGCCGCGCTGATGCAGGAAACGGGGCTGGGCCGTCATGCGCGTGAGGGTGTGGGCGTCTATCACGACAGTCCCGCCGTCGTGCCCGCCGCCGATCTGCGCGCCCATGCGGGCTGCATCGTGGACGCCGACGTGCCGCTGCCTGCCCCGTTCGAGCGGGTCGCGGTGCCGGGCGGGCGCACGGCGGTGCTGACCCTGCGCGGGCCCTATGACGCCATCCCCGGCGCCTGGGACTACCTTTATGCCACCTGGCTGCCCGCGCAGGGCGAGGTGCCCGGTGATGCCGCGCCCTACGAGGTCTATCTCAACGATATGGGCGCGGTCCCGCCCGAAGCGCTCTTGACCGAGATCCATGTGCCGCTGCGGGGGTGACCGTCGTGGCCGTTGAAAGATCCAGGCGCAAAGCGCAGTAATTGGTGACGTTTGGTCATCGGAGTTTTCAAATGAAGTATATGATGCTGTCCCTTTGCGCAGCCACGGTGCTGGCCGCCACTCCCCTGCTCGCGCAGGATATCGACTTTGGCACCGACAGCAGCCAATGGTCCAATGACGGCGAATGCGACGATCCGCGCTTTCGCGGGCCGGGGATGACGACGACGACGCTGCTCGACGCCGATATCCGCGCCGACGCCACCGATTGCCGCAGCGCCTATGAGGCCGGGCAGATCACCCTGGCCGAGGCACCCGCCCCCGCCGCCGCGCCGCAGCAGCCCCCCGCCAAGCCCGGCGCGCAGACCCCCGCCCCGGTGCCGCCTGTCCCGCCCGCGTCTGACGGCGGCATCAACTTTGGCGACGACAGCGGCGAATGGGCCAATGACCGCGAATGCGACGACCGCCGCTTTGCCGGCGCGGGGATGGCCTGGAACCTGAGCTGGGGCCATGTCGGCGCGGATGCCAGCGATTGCCGCATCGGGGTCGAACGCGGCGCGCTGGTGTTGTGGGACATGGCCGCCGCGCGGGCCGTGACCCAATGCGCAACCATCGACTTTGGAGATGATTCGGGTGGCTTTCCCGATGACCGCGAATGCGACGACGTCCGGTTCGAAGGGATGTCGATGGCCTGGGCGCTCAACGTCGAGAACCTGCGCCGCGACGCGACCGACTGCCGGCGTGCCTGCGACCTCGGCCTGATCGCTCTGCGCGATTACTGAGCTTTCGCCGCGCCACGCGGCTTTTGCTGCTTCCCGCCGGACGCAATCACCTCGCGTCCGCCCTCCGTCGCGCGGTGATAGGCCGCAAGCGCGAGGTCGGCGAGCAAGGCGGTCGAAAAGCGCGTCTATTCAGTTGGCTACGGTCGGCCTTTGCCTTTGGCAAGCCAGCCTGGGTATCCGCGGGGGCAGGGCGTGGTGGCCTCTCGCGTCCCTGTTGCGGTGTCAGGCGCCGATCATTTCGGACTGGCGCACGATGACTTCTGCCTGCCTGATGCTGGCGATGTCCACGAGCCGGCCCTTGTAGACCGTCGCCCCCTCGCCGCGCGCGGTGGCGGCGGCCATTGCGGCGAGGATCTCGCGCGCCTCGGCCACGGCGGCCGCGGAGGGGGTGAACACCTCATTGGCCAGCGCCACCTGTTTGGGGTGGATCGCCCATTTGCCGACCATGCCCAGCGTGGCCGAGCGAAGCGCCTGCGCGCGGAACCCCTCGTCATCAGCGAAATCGCCAAAGGGGCCATCGACGGGCAGCAGCCCATGCGTGCGGCAGGCGGCAACGATGGCGGCCTGCGCCCAATGCCAGGGATCGGGCCAGTATTTCGCGCCTTCGCGCAGCATGTAGTAGTTGTCCTGCGTGCCGCCGATGCCGGTGGTCTGCATCCCCATGCTGGCGGCAAAGTCGGCGGCACCGAGGCTCATCGCGACAAGGCGGGGCGAGGCGGAGGCAATCTCGTCCACATGGCTGATGCCGGCGGCCGATTCGATGATGACCTCGAAGGCGATGGGCCGGCTGCGGCCGCGCGCGCGCTCGACCGCGGTGACCAGCGCATCGACGGCATAGATGTCGGCGGCGCAGCCCACCTTGGGGATCATGATCTGGTCGAGCCGGTCGCCCGCCTGTTCCAGCAGGTCCACGACATCGCGATACCAGAATGGCGTGTCGAGCCCATTGATGCGGACAGAGAGCGTCTTGCGCCCCCAGTCCACGCCCGAGATCGCGGCGATGATATTGGCACGCGCGGCGGGTTTGTCGGCGGGGGCGACCGAATCCTCGAGGTCGAGGTTGACGACATCGGCGGCAGAGGCGGCCATCTTGTCGAACAGCGCGGGCCGCGAGCCCGGCCCGAAGAGCTGGCAGCGGTTCGGGCGGGCGGGCGGCGTGGGCTGGAGACGGAAAGACATGGCGCGACCTCGAAAGGATGTTACAATCTTGCTTGCTTTGGGGGTATTATATTGCGCATTGGCCTGCAAGGCGCATTTCGCAGATGCAGCATTGCGGGCGCCATGTTACTGATGGCATCGCGCAGGCGGCGGGTGCGGACGCCTCCGGCGGGAGTATTTCTGGCACAGAGAAGCGGGGCCGTGTGCCCTGGACGGGGAGGTGGTCATGGATGACGCGACAAGGATCAGGGTTGAGGCCGCGGCGTTCCGGCGGCTGCGCCGGCATCTGCTGGAGGACCGTCCCGATGTCCAGAACATCGACCTGATGACCCTCGCGGGCTTTTGCCGCAACTGCCTTGCCCGTTGGGTGCAGGAGGCGGCCGCGGAGGAGGGCATCGCAATGGACAAGGACGCGGCGCGCGCCGATTATTACGGTATGCCCTATGCCGACTGGCTGGCCGCCCACCAGACCGAGGCGGATGCGGCCAAGCAGGCGGCGTTCAAGGAGGCCTTTGCCGCCAATGTCGGCAAGGCCTAGGCGTCAGATCGCGACCTTGCGCGACTCCTCGAGGTAGATTTCGCGCAGACGGCGCGCGACCGGGCCGGGTGTGCCGGCGCCGACGGGCGTGCCGTCGATCTCGACCACCGGCATCACGAATGTCGTGGCCGAGGTGACAAAGGCCTCGTCCGCCGCGCGCGCCTCGTCGATGGTGAAGGCGCGTTCCTCGACCTGCATCTGCGCCTCGCGGGCAAAGCGCAGCACGGCGGCGCGGGTGATGCCGGCCAGGATCTCGTTCCCCAGATGCCGTGTCACGATGGTCTTTCCGCGCACGATATAGGCATTGTTCGATGTGCCTTCTGTGACATGCCCGTCCTCGACCATCCAGGCATCGTCGCAGCCGGCCTTTTTCGCCATCATCTTGCCCATCGACGGGTAGAGCAGCTGCACCGTCTTGATGTCGCGCCGGCCCCAGCGGATATCCTCGATCGAGATGACCTTGATCCCGGTCCGCGCCAGCGGGCTGTCGGCGAGGCCGGGTTTGGACTGGGTAAAGAGCACCAGCGTGGAGGGGGTCACGGCAGGGTCGGGGAAGGCAAAGTCGCGGTCGGCGGGCGCGCCGCGCGTGATCTGGAGATAGACCATCCCGTCCGTGACATCGTTCAGCCGCAGCAATTCGCGGTGGATCGCCAGCAATTCCTCGGGCGTGGCGGGCGCGGCCAGGTCAAGCTCGGCCAGCGAGCGGGCGAGGCGGACCATGTGGCCGTCGAAATCCACGAGCTTGCCGCCCAGTACCGACGTCACCTCATAGACCCCGTCGGCCATCAGGAACCCGCGGTCAAAGACCGACACGCGGGCCTGGTCTTCGGGCAGGTAGTCGCCATTCACATAGACGGTGCGGGTCATCGCGGGTCTCCTATCCCCAGAGCGCGGCGTCAGGCGGATGCACGCCGGCCGCGTCATATCGCAGTGCATGGTCGCGGTCTTGGGTCAGAAGCAGCGGCCCGTCAAGGTCCACATAGGCCGCGCCCTGCGCCAGCAACAGGGCCGGCGCCATGGCGAGCGATGTGCCCACCATGCAGCCCACCATCACGCCAAAGCCCTGCGCACGCGCCGCATCGCGCAGGGCCAGCGCCTCGGTCAGGCCGCCGGTCTTGTCCAGCTTGATGTTCACGAGGTCATATTTTCCCGCCAGCCCCGGTTGCGAGGTCCGGTCATGACAGCTCTCGTCGGCGCAGACCGGGACGGGGCGCGCCATCCCGACCAGCGCACCGTCGGCCCCGGCCGGCAGCGGCTGTTCGACCATTTCGACCCCGAGCCGCCGCAGATGCGGGGCAAGGTCGGCATAGACGGCTGCGCTCCACCCTTCGTTGGCGTCGATGATGATCCGCGCGCCCGGCGCGCCGCGCCGCACGGCTTCGAGCCGGGGCATGTCCTCTGGCGTGCCGAGCTTGATCTTCAGAAGCGGGCGGGCGGCCTGGTCGCGCGCCTGCGCCTCCATCGCCGCAGGCGTGTCGAGCGACAAGGTATAGGCCGTCACGCAGGGGCGCGGCGGCGGCAGCCCGGCGATGTCCCACACCCGCCGGCCGGCCAGTTTCGCCTCAAGATCCCACAGCGCGCAATCGACCGCATTGCGCGCCGCCCCGGCCGGCAAGGCGCTTTGCAGCGCGGCCCGGTCGATCGGCAGCGACAGTCCGGCGATTTGCGCCGTCACCGAAGCCGGCGTTTCGCCATAGCGGGCATAGGGCACGCATTCGCCCCGCCCGCGCGCCCCGCCTTGCGCGATCGTCACTGTGACAACCTCTGCCGCCACCTTTGCCCCGCGCGAAATGGCAAAGACCCGCGCCAGCGGCCAGGTTTCGGTTGCAACGTCGATCCGCATGATGCGCGCCCCTGTCATCTTTTGGCCCCAAATATCCTCGCCGAAGGCATCCGCAAGCCAAGGTGCCGCAGGTCCGCGGCAAAGGCCTGCGGAAATTGCTACAGCCCCTCGCCAGAAGTTCATCGTGCCCGGCTTGACCGACCGCCGCGAAGGCTATCCTCTCACACATATACATGGAGGAGCACGCGACGCATGGCCTACCGCTGGAAAAATGACCTCACGCTTGGAGATGCGACGCCGCGCGGGGTGTTCCTCAACCGTCGGCAGATCATGGCGGGCAGCGCCGGGCTGGGGCTGGGGCTGGGGCTGGCGGGCCTGGCCGGGCTGGCGCAGGCACAAGAGGCGCTCGAGGCCAATACGCTCGACGAAATCCGTGCCTACAATAATTTCTATGAGTTCGGCACCGGCAAGGAGGACCCCGCGCGCAATGCGGGCGCCATGGTGACGTCCCCTTGGACGATCAAGGTCGACGGGCTGGTGGACAACCCCGGCGACTATGCCCTGGCAGACCTGCTCGACGGGCTGACCGTCGAAGAGCGGATCTACCGCTTCCGCTGTGTCGAGGCATGGTCGATGGTGATTCCGTGGAACGGGGTCGAGCTTGCCGACATCCTGGCGCGCGTCGGCGTGCAGGCGGGCGCGACCCATGTCGCCTTTGAAACCACGGTCCAGCCCGATGTGATGATCGGCGTGCAGCGGGGCGTGATTCCCTTTCCTTATGTCGAGGGGCTGCGGCTCGACGAGGCGATGCATCCGCTCACCATCATGGCGACCGGTATCTATGGCGAGCCGATGGCGAACCAGAACGGCGCACCGATCCGGTTGGTGGTGCCGTGGAAATACGGGTTCAAGTCGATCAAGTCGGTGGTGCGCATCACGCTTACCGACAGCGAACCCCCCGCATCCTGGAACATCATCAACGCGCGCGAATACGGCTTCTATAGCAACGTGAACCCGACGGTCGATCACCCGCGCTGGTCGCAGGCCAGCGAAAGGCGGATCGGCGGCGGATTGTTTGCCTCGCGGCAGGACACGCTGATGTTCAACGGCTATGACGAGGTCGCGCCGCTCTATGAGGGCATGGACCTGCGGGCGTTCTATTGATCCGCCCGCGCGTGCGGCACTGACGGGGCGCGGAACGCAGGCATGGACCACGTCGCCCGCATCAACAGCCTTGGCCGCGCAGTGCCGACCTGGGCTGTCTATATTCACCTGCTGCTGCCCGTGCCGCTTTACTTCTATATGGCGGCGACCGGCGGCATGGGGGTCGAGCCGATCAACGCGCTGGAACGCAAGATGGGCGAGATCGCGCTGCAGCTGGTCATCGCGGGCCTGTGCATCACGCCGTTGCGCCGCTTTGCCGGCATCAACCTGATCCGGTTCCGGCGGACGCTGGGTGTGCTGGCCTTTACCTATCTCTGTGTCCATCTCGTGATCTGGGTGCTGCTCGACATGTCGCTGCGCTGGGATCAGATGTGGGCCGACATCCTCAAGCGGCCCTATATCACCATCGGAATGGCGGCCTTTGTCATGGCGGTGCCGCTGGCGCTGACCTCGAACAATCTGTCGATCCGCAAACTGGGGCCGCTGGCCTGGCGGCGGTTGCACAAACTCACCTATGCGATCGCCGTTCTGGGGGCTGTGCACTTTGTCATGGTGCAGAAGGTCTGGGAGACAGAGCCGCTGATCTACCTCGTGGTGATCGCGGTCCTGCTGCTGCTGCGGCTGCAGCTCGGACAGCAAGGTCGCGCGCGGGCGTGAGTCCCGGTCTGCACGGGGTGATTCATCCGATGCAATGCAGCGAGGGTGACTCGTTTTGGTGATTCAGGGGTGATTCACGGGCAGGCCGGGGCAGAGTCGGGCCAGGGTCGGGGCAGAGTCGGGGCAGAGTCGGGCCCGAGTCTCTGCCCCTCTTGGGGGTAAGTCTGTGGACATCACAAGATGTAGGGTTAGCAGGAGGAGGATCGTTTGCGTCCTGCCTAAGAAAGTTACAATCGGACCCTGCGTCAGCGAACGGAAATTACCCTAACCCCCTAAAAACAGTAGAAAAATGGGGTCTGTCACAAAAAATGCGATTTTCTCAAAAAAAGGGGTTGCGGCCCCCGGTCACTAACCGTAGAACCCCCTTCACCGGAGACGCAGTGATGCAGACACGGAGCGCCAGACGGGCCAGACGGCAACGAGGCGGAACGAAAAAAACCTGAGGCATTGGGCGGGGCGCGCCAAGTAAGCAAGGCGCATCCGGTCACTTTTGTCTCTACGCTCTTTGAAATTGATAGTATCTGAAGAGATATGTGGGCGGTTTGGTTCAGTTCGATGGATCATCCCTTACATATCGCGCCGGTAGGGTTTCGACCCGATGACCGGTGTCAGCTTCACTGTTTGGACGGCTTTCGGTTTTCTCTGAAAACCCGAAGCACAACAGACAGAAGAACTGTCCCATTCTTAGCCGGATGGGACGATGTGCAGGGGTTCGAACGTCAAGGACAGCTACTTCGGTAGCTTTCAACTTGAGAGTTTGATCCTGGCTCAGAACGAACGCTGGCGGCAGGCCTAACACATGCAAGTCGAGCGCATCCTTCGGGGTGAGCGGCGGACGGGTTAGTAACGCGTGGGAACGTACCCTTCTCTATGGAATAGCCTTGGGAAACTGAGAGTAATACCATATACGCCCTTAGGGGGAAAGATTTATCGGAGAAGGATCGGCCCGCGTCTGATTAGATAGTTGGTGGGGTAATGGCCTACCAAGTCTACGATCAGTAGCTGGTTTGAGAGGATGATCAGC
Organism: Rhodobacterales bacterium; assembly: GCA_009993005.1. Lineage (GTDB taxonomy): Bacteria > Pseudomonadota > Alphaproteobacteria > Rhodobacterales > Rhodobacteraceae > JAACUH01. The sequence continues at coordinate 235 of JAACUH010000070.1, read as the reverse complement.
AACACTGGGACTGAGACACGGCCCAGACTCCTACGGGAGGCAGCAGTGGGGAATCTTAGACAATGGGCGCAAGCCTGATCTAGCCATGCCGCGTGAGTGATGAAGGCCTTAGGGTCGTAAAGCTCTTTCGCCAGAGATGATAATGACAGTATCTGGTAAAGAAACCCCGGCTAACTCCGTGCCAGCAGCCGCGGTAATACGGAGGGGGTTAGCGTTGTTCGGAATTACTGGGCGT
>JAACUH010000020.1 GCA_009993005.1 Rhodobacterales bacterium | reverse complement strand
CATGTTACCGGGGTAGAGTGACGATGATCGGCTGAACGCCGAACCCGTCGCAGACCGCATTGAACAGGCGCAGCTGCCGGTGACCCTGCACCGCATCAAAAGTATCGTCGATATGTCGCACAATCCGGGACCGGCGGGCGCAAAGGGTTGGCAGTGAACCGGACCAGCTCGCGGCCCATGCGGATCAGGGCGCGAGCATCGGGCAGGTTTTTCATACGCGAAATCGTCGGCTGCGAACACTACGCCGAATCTCTTTCAGGGCCACGCTCCGGTGTGATCCTGAAGCCCGGATCGTGCCGCAAGGCGGTCGCTTCGCTGGCGTCGTCATACCCCGCCCCGTCAAATCCGGGCAGGATCGGCTTGCCGTTTCAGCGTTGTTTCCATGGGCAGCGGCGGCACCCGCGAGGGCCGCGTCTTGTGGCGCTTGAGACTGGCCAAGCCCACATCGAGATACCGCTGCTGCCAACGCCAGACCGTGGGCACCCGGTTCTGACCGCCTGCAGCTGTTCGCTCTTGCAGGTCGATATTCCGATGGTGTCATGATTGCGTCGGGCGCAGGCGTGCGGGTCTACCTGGCTTGCGAGTTTACGGACATGCGGAAGGGGATTGCGGGCCTTGCCGGGCTGGCCCAAGACGTGCTGCGGAAGAAGCCCACCTGCGGCGTGGCGTTTGTGTTTCGCGGCCGGCGCGGCGATCGGATCAAGCTTCTGTATTGGGACGGTCAATGCTTTTTCTGGTACCACAAGGTTCTCGAACGTGGCCGCTTTCGATGGCCGTCGGCGGGAGATGGCGCGGCGCGGCTTGCCACGGCACAGCTGGCGATGCTGTGGGGGGAATCGAATGGCGCAGGCCGGAATGGGGCGCGCCGCCAGCCCGTGTCGGTTAACATCATCGTTCTGAACTTCTTGTTGTTATGGCATTTTGTGGCGCGGCATGCGAGGCGTGGGTGTGCCGCAAGCACCCTTGGCCCCAGGGCAGTCGCTTTTGGCCTAAACCGCTGATATGGTGTCGGGAAATTGGCCCAAGAACTTATCGTCCCACCCCGCGCGTTTGAGTTTGATGGACGGGGACGTCTTCGAAGGATCGCGCCGCAGCACGTCGGGCGCCTTGCCGTCGATTGCGATCACGTCGCCGTCCTTCAGCAGCGCGGCAACATTGGCCATAACCTTGCCAAACGCAACATCAAGCGCCTTGGGGCCGATCATCCGGAAGACGTCTTGGAAGAAATCGTGCGGCGGGATGGCGCGCGTCAACTTCAGAAAGTCCCTGAAAACACGTTCTTTTGCGCGTCCGATCGAGCCATCTTCGTGCAGGAGCTTGATCCGCCTAGCGCTGACACGAAGGCGATCACCAGCAACTCGCCCGAGCGGAAGTGGTGGCTTTGCAGCACCTCCCCGATCCGACCATTGAAGCGCTCGACCAAGCCGTTGGTCTGGGGGTGTCGCGGCGGGGCCAGGGGGTGGTCGATGGCCAGTTCGTTGCAGAGTTGATCGAACTCGTGGTTGCCGGTGACGGCGCGTTTGCGCAGACCGAAGAGACAGCCGGTGATCTCTTTGCCATTGTCGGCACGTATGGTTCGGATGCGCAGCGGGCGGCGCGTTTCAGGTTGCGCAGGAAGCGCCGGGCATTTGCGGCGGTCTTTGATTTGTAGACGCAAATGAACACCCGGCGGCGCGGGGTTTTGTCAACCAGTCACTTCCCGGCAGGGCAGTTCCAACGGAAATGTCCCGAAAGGGTGAGGCAGATACTTGACATCGACTTGCAGAAAGCCGGGTCTCGCAGCCCTTCAACGCCTTGTGTTCAGGTCGGGGCAATTGCGTCTGCAGGTTCCGCAGATTGCCCATCCCATGCCGACGCAAACACCGATCCAGCCCCGTGAGCGACACCTCCGGGTTCAAGAACTCCCGCATCTCCGCCAGCAGGTCGTCAATAGACACCAGCAGCCCTCAGGACAACCGCTGCCGCCTCCTGCGTCGGGGTCAGCGTGGTTTGCAACCGGTGCGGTGTGTGGCTGCGATCAAGCACGCTGTCGCGGTGCTTCCACTTGTGGACCGTCTGCCCGGTCGTGCCAAAGCGTTCTGCAAGGGCCGACGCAGGCTCATCGCTGCCCTGGATCGCCGCCCGCAATTAGGGCGTCGTCGTGGCCTGGCTGTGAAGATGGATCAGCATCTGGCACCACGTTCCGAATGTTCCCCAGACCCGAATTTGCCATAAAAATGCAGAGCGACGAGGGCCCATGTGATCCTCCGCAATGGAACAGCTATGTCTACTGCGTGATTGCACGTCTGATCACCATGCTTGCCATGCTCGCGATCACCCTGGTGACGACGGTGGCCTCCACGCATGCCGCGTGCATGGGCATGGGTCCGGGTCCGGAACACATGCCCATGCCGTTGAAATGATGCACTCTTCGGACGTTGCAAGCCTCGCCTGTGACGCTGGGAAGAGCTGTGGATCGGCGGATGCCCAGAAGTGTAAATTCGTGTGTACGGTTTTTTCGGCGTTCCTCACGTCGACCGGCGGGCGCGCCTACGGGCCCGTCAGCCATGACTTACCTTCCGATGCAATCCACGTCAGCCGCGCGCCGGGACTGAACAAACGCCCTCCCAAGCTCCATCTTCTCTGATCACGCCCGGGCTATGGTCCGCAGCGTAGGTGACCTGGTCGTCGTAGACCGCGTGGAAGTCTGATCAACCGCTGTCTTCACACCGCGGGCCTGAATAAACATGCGTGTGATAAAAGCACACATGCCTACACCATCCATTTCTTCTTTGTTCAAATACTCAAAATTCCAACCTTTGATCCGGGTCAGACCGTTTCTGGGACGCGCCACGCCGGGGGGGTGTTGCGCGACCGGGCAGAGGTGATGCGCCCGTCGATCACCGTCATTCCCACACCGGGCAAGTTGCCCAGCTGAACGGATTCAAGCAGCGTCTTGCCGCCGGAATGTTGTGCCTGGTCCATCAGAACGAAATCGGCGCAGAATCCGGTTTCGATCAGGCCGGTGTCCAGCTTGCGCTGGCGTGCTGTGTTGCCGTTGCCAAAGCAAAAGGCGACTTCCGCCGGGACATTGCCAAGTGATGACAGCATGGCGATCATCCGCAGGATGCCCAGAGGTTGCACCCCTGATCCGGCGGGGCCATCGGTGCCCAGGATCAGTTGATCCAGCTTGTCCAGTTCGCGCGCCGTGTTCAGCGTCAGCAGGGCGGCGCGTTCATTGCCGTTGTGCACGATTTCCAGCGCTGCCTTGCAGGATTCACACAGGCACACGATCTGATCGTCGGGCAGGGCGGAATGGCCGCCGTTGATGTGGCCCACCACATCGGTTCCGGTTTCCAACACCATGTCGGCGTCGATCAGCCCCGATCCGGGGATGGATGGCCCGCCGGTGTGGATCGTGCTCTGGATGCCGTATTTCCGGGCCCAATCCACCATTTGCCGCGCCGTCCTGCCATCCTTGACCGAGCCGAGCCCGACCTCGCCCAGCAGTTTAACACCGGCCTTGGCCAGATCGGCAAAGTCTTCCTCGACCATGCCATGTTCGATCACCGGTGCCCCTGCGTGCACCTTGACGCCCGAGGGGCGGAAATTCTCGTACCAGCGCTGTGATGCGATCGCCATGGCCTTCAGCCCCACGATGTCCTTGGGGCGGCCCGGCATGTGCACCTCGCCCGCCGAAATCAGGGTGGTGACACCGCCGTGCAGGGTGCTGTCGATCCAGTGCAACTGTTGCTGACGCGGTGTGTAATCGCCCACCACGGGGTGCACATGGCTGTCGATCAGGCCCGGCGCCAGGGTGGTTTCGTTGGCATTTACGGTGGTGGTCGCGCCTTCCACGTCCATGTCTTTTTCAGCGCCCCATTCGGTGATCTTGCCATTCACGGCAATGATCGTGTCGGCCTCATAGATCGGCTGTTCGATCTTGCCCGACAACATCAGGCCGATGTTCCTGATGACGAGCTTTTCGATGATTTCGTCGGGCATGTTACACTCCCAGATGTTTCGTGAGGGTTTCGGGGTTGGCGCGCAGCGCATCGCCGCGCAGCGTGTCGATGGTGCGGCCGTTTTCGATGAACACGGCGTGGTCGGCCATCGACAGGATCGCCTGCATCCGCTGTTCGACCAGCAGCACGGCCAGCCCCTCGGCCCGCATCCGCAGCACGACATCGCGAATTTGCGCGATCATGCTGGGTTGCAGCCCTTCGGTGGGTTCGTCGAGCAACAGCAGTTTCGGCCGCAGGCACAGGGCGCGGGCCGTGGCCAGCATCTGTTGTTCGCCGCCCGACAGGGTTTCGGCGCGCTGCTTCAGGCGTTCGCGCAGGCGCGGGAACAGCGACAGCACCCAATCGCGGGTGTCGTGCCCTTCGCCACAGGCCATCAGCCCCACCTCGATATTCTCGGCCACACTCAGCTCGGCAAACAGGCGGCGCCCCTGGGGCACATATCCGATACGCTGTTTCGGGATGCAGTCGGCGCGCAGATTGTGCAACGGCGTGCCGTCCAGCGTGATCGTGCCCCCGGTGATCGGCAACAGGCCCATGATGGCGCGCATGACGGTGGTCTTGCCCGCGCCGTTGCGGCCCAGCAGACAGGTGATTTCGCCGGCACGGGCGCTCAGCGACACGCCATACAGGGCGTTCACCCGGCCATAGGCGGCGTGGATGTCGGTGATTTCAAGCATCCTCTGTTCCCAGATAGGCGGCCTGCACATGGGGGTTGGCGCGGATCTGTTCGGGTGTGCCCTCGGCCAGAATTGCGCCATGGTTCAAAACGGTGATGAACTGCGCGGTTTCCATCACAACCGACATATTGTGTTCGATCAGCAGGATCGTGGTGCCGCTCAGCCCCCGGATCAGCGCCTTGAACTCGGCCACTTCGGATTCGGCCAGGCCCTGTGTGGGTTCGTCAAGAATGAACAGGCGCGGTTTCTGGGCCAGACCCATGGCGATTTCCAGGATACGCTGATGGCCATAGGACAGATCGCCGGCCGGTTGATCGGCGCGGTCGGACAGGCCGACGCGGGCCAGTACCTCGGTCACGGTGGCCTCCGTGCCCCCGGCGCGGTGGGCCGCCAGCGCGACGTTTTCCCGAACGCTCAGCCCGGTGAACACCGAGGTGATCTGGAAGGTATAGGCGATGCCCAGGCGGATCCGCCGGTGTGCGGGCAGGCGCGATATGTCCTTGTTGTCGAACATGACCGTGCCGCGGGTTGCGGGAATGCGGCCGCACAACATGCCCACGAACGTCGATTTGCCCGCACCGTTCGGCCCGATCAGCGCGCGAATCTGTCCTGTAGGCAGGTCGAAATCCACATCGACATTGGCCTGCACACCGGCATAGGTTTTCGTCAGGCCACGGGTTTGCAGGATCGCGGGCGCACCCGCCGCACCTAGGGCAGCCATGGAAGGGCCCGTTTGCGCAGAGTGCCCAGCATGCCCTGTGGCAGGAACATCGTCAGCAACACCAGAACCACGCCGGCGATCAGCATATAGGCATCGGTGAGGCTGGAACTCAGATCGAACAGATAGATCATGAACGCCGTCCCGACCAGCGGGCCCAGAGTGGTGCCGGCCCCGCCAAGCAGGACATAAAGCAGCGGCAGGATCGAATAGGGGACAGCGGCAAAACTGGCCCCGGCATACCCGAACAGCAGGGCATAGGTGGCCCCGGCCAGCCCTGAAATCGTGCCCGAGACGATGATCGCGAACCATTTCAGCCGCTGCACGTCATAGCCCAGCATCGTCGCCCGTGGTTCATTCTCGCGGATCGCGATCAGGGCGCGGCCAAAGGGGGCGCGCACGATTGCCCCGATCAACAGCAAGGTCAGTGCGAACAGCAACAGCGCGGCAAAATAGCGGCCCGCAGCACTGCTCAGATCGAACCCGGCAAAGCGGCGCAGTGCCTGGGGCAGGACGAACCCCTCTTCGCCCCTCGTCCAGGCGCTGAAATACAACGCGGTCAGATAGCCGGCCTGGGCAAACATCAGCGTCACGATCATGAAGGCCACGCCCTTTGTGCGCAGGGCCAGCGCCCCCACCACCGCGGCCACCAAGGCCGATGCGACAAGCGCAATCAGCAGCGCCGGCAGGGTGGGCGCGCCGAAATGCTGCATCGACAGCGCCAAGCCATACATGCCCGCCCCGAAAAACAGCGCATGGCCCAGCGACAGCAACCCGGTGTAACCGAACGCCAGATTGAACCCCATGGCATAGATCGCCAATACCATGATGCGCGCCAGATTGCCCGCATGATAGGCGGGCAGGACGAAATAGGCCAACCCGAGGGCGGCGATCACACCAAGGTGCAGGGCAAGGGCACGGTCCATGCTCAATGCGCCTTCTTGCCCAACAGACCCTGTGGCCGGAACACCAGAACCATGGCCACCGCCAGCGTTGCGGTTATTTTCGCCAATGTGGGCGAAAAGAACACAGAGATCACGCCATCGGAAACCCCGATCAGCACCGCCGCGATCACCGTGCCGGGCAGCGACCCCAAGCCGCCGATGATCACCACGATGAAAGATAGCAACAGCGGATCGTGACCCATCAGGTAATGCGCCTGCTGGATCGGCACGACCAGCACTGCCCCCATGGCGGCCAAGGCCGCGCCCAGCCCGAAGACCAAGGCATAAACCCGGCCCACCGGAATGCCAAAAGCCTGTGCCATCGCGCTGTCCTGCTGGGTCGCGCGCATGACAAGGCCCGCCCGGGTGCGCGTCATGAACAGCCACAGCGCAATCAGGATCAGCGCCGCTGCGGCAATGACAAACAATTTGTACGAGGTGATCGACAGCCCCCAGGGATAATAGAACGACAGCTTGCCCTCGGCCCATTCCAGCCAGGGCAGGGGAATGCGGCTGTTGAACGGCGGCGCAACGGGCCGCGCATCGGGGCCGAAGGTCATCAGCGTTCCCTGCTGGATGATGTAGAGCATCCCGATGGTGGCGACGATCGTCCGCTCGGGGTCATAGCCGATGCGTTGCAGGATCAGCATGTCCGCCACCGCAGCAAGGCCCCCGACAAGCAATGGCGCGAGGATCAGCGCAGCAACAAAGCCCAGCGCCGGATGCGCCCCAAGGGTGGTTGCAACGAACCAAGCGATGACCGCGCCCAACATGTAGAACTCGCCATGCGCCACGTTGACCACCCGCATGACGCCAAACACGACCGACAGCCCCATGGCCGTCAGTGCCAGGATCGCAGCGGTCACCGCGCCTTCGAGAATGGCAAGCATCAGGTGGGGGCCGAAGTCCATGAACCGGGAGCGCCTTTTGTTGTATTGGGTTGGAGGTACGCCATTGCGACCACATTGTGGACGGCATCTGTCGGATTCAGGTATTTTCAGCAAGAAAGAGCATCACCCGCTCTTTCTTGCCTTAAATACCTGAAACCGTCGTCCGGGCCGGGCGCGGCGGTGGAGGATCAGAACGATCGTGTCGTGTAATCCACCTCGTCCTCATACAGGGTGTCTTCGATGCTGGTCGTGTGCGCCAGCAGCAACTTGCCGCTCTCGACCCGGGTGATGTATTGGTGCCCGAATGTCTGGTGCGTCTTGCCGTTGAATATCTTCGCGCCCTGCGGGTGATCCATGCCGAGGGGCATGGCGCTCATCGCTTCGACCGCCTCGATCAGCGCGGCGCGGTCACCTTGTCCCTGATACCCTGACGCTTCCATCCCGGCCTTGATGATGTTCAGCGTTTCCCAGCAGCCGAACATATGGGCATAGGTGCTGATGTCGCGGCTGTCCGAGACCGAGGCGCCGTTGTCATCGACACCCACGGCGGCGCGGAACGCCTTGTCGTATTCCGTCTGGTCGGCTTGGGCATAGCGCGGATTGCCCTCCCACATATACGACCCTTCGAGAAATTCGAGGCCAGGTGACGCAATGTCGACCGCTTCGAGGCTGTCAATGAAGCCGAACAGTTCGGGGCGCGACGGGCCGAAGAATTCGCCCAGTTCCTTGACGAAGGTCAGGACGGCGGGGCCGACCATGACATGATAGATCACCTCGGTGTCGCGGGGAATCTGCGGAAAATACTTGGTAAAGGCGGTTTCGGTGGGCGGGATGGCGATCATTGCGTTGATCGTGCCGCCCTGGGCCTCGAACGCGGCCGAGAAATAATCGCGGTGATCGTGGCCAAAGGCGAAATCGGGGAAAATCATGCACACCTTCTTGCCCAGATTTGCGGCGACGAAGGGTGCCATTGCCTGAACCTGGCTTTTCACATCGGTGATGCCGGGTTGCAGGGTATAGCGGTTCAACATTCCCGAGGCGACATGGTGGCCTTCCGAAACCACGAAATAGGGCAGCTTCAACTCGCCCGCGCGCGGGGCCGAGCCGATCACGACATGGGAAAACAGCGTGCCGAAGGCGACATCACAGTTGGACTGGGTGGCGAATTTCTCGATCACCTCGGCGCCGCGTTTTGCATCGGTGCCGTCGTCCTCGGGCACCAGTTCGACCATGCGGCCGTTGATCCCGCCGGCGTCGTTGATCCGCTTGACGGCGGCCTGCGAGGTGCGGTCATACCAGCGGCCATACGAGGCGCCGATGCCGGTGCGGTGCACCTGGAACCCGATGCGGATCGGCGCACTGCTTTGCGCCTGGATGAAACCCGGCATTGCCGTGGTCGCGGCCAAGGCACCGGCCCCAAGGCCGAGGGTTTTCAAAGCGCCGCGACGGGTGAAACCGGAGGGCGGGATGAGCTTTTGCGTCATGTCAAACTCCTTGTCGGACAGGCGGGGGATTCGCCGGGGAACGGGCGCTTTGCGGCCCTTGTATTTCCGTCAGGTTGTATGTGTGCGAACGATCTGTCCACATTTTTCTTTACCTCACGCCCCTCTTGGTGCGGCCAGCAGCCAAAGGCCCAGCAGAGTGTACAGCACCATGAACACCGCCAGGGGGCTCTGGGCGATTGCGGCACGCCGGTGGCCGCCGTAGATCTGCGTGGCCATGCGATGGGCCATCAGAACCCCCAGAATATGCCCGGCGACGATGAGTCCGGCCTGCGTCAGCCAGATCGCGCGCACGCTGCCTTGGGTATTGAAGAACCCGGTGGTGACATAGAACTGACCCAGGTTCAGAAGGTCTGCGCCGCTGGCCAGCGGATCAGTGATTGCGGCGACACTGTATTGAACGCCGACCAAGAAAGCGGTCAGAAAATGGGCAACATGATAGGCAAAGGCGATGGGCAACAGCGACAGGGCCAGCTGCGCGATGGCGTCGCGCAAGCGGGGCGCGGGGCCGCGCAGCGCCAGATGGCCCAAAGCGATGCAGCCGGCAAAGGCCAGCGCCAGCGCAACGTTGGCCCCCAGCAGGCCCAGTGTCGTTGACCAAACGACCGCGCTGCGGCCCGGAAATTCCAGCGGATTGACACCGATCTGTGCCAGCCAGAAGAATGTCTTGTGCAGCCCGTCAAAGCTGCCCGAGGCCAGCAGCACAATGACGAACACGCCCAGCGACAGCGGCACCTTTTCGGCTGTCCGGTCCGGTATCGCCGCCCAGCCGGGCAGGCCGATGGCCAGATTCGGGCGGGTCTGGAGCGGCGCAAGACTGGCGAACAGGCGCAGCAGCAGGGTGAAACACTCGGCCCGCCCAAGCCAGGCATGGGCGCCGAACAGCGCCATTCCGGCAAAGGTGAACATCGCATATCCCATGACGAAGGCGGCCAGCCGCGCCGGATCGTCAGGCGCCGGATCGGCCAGCGCAAAGCCGGTGATGGCGACAAAGCCGATGATCGCCGGGGCACAGCCCAGCGCTTTGGGCAGGCGCAGCGGCGGCGGTGCGTCGCCCCACACCAGGCCATGCAGCCCGCGCCACGGATTGATCCAGGCCCAGAGATCGCCCAGCACCCCTTGCAGGGTGAACAGGGCGATCCACCACAGCGTCCATATCGTCAAAGGCAGAAGGTTGGACAGCGGATCGCGCGGGCCAATGAACCCGACCCACAGCAGCGCGGCCAGCAGGGCCAGCGACAGCAGGCTGGTCAGTGCGCGGGCGGTGGCCAGATCGGGCGCGTGGCCCAGCGCGCGCGGGGCGAACAGCCGGGCCAGCGCCCCGGCGGGCATCAGGGCGACGATCAGCACGCTCAGCCCGACGGCGGCGCAGCCTGCCGCGATATAGATGTCGGTGGGCAGCAGCAACACGAACCCGCCCTGCGCGGGATGGGCCAGTGCCGCCCCGGGGGCGGTGATGCCGGCCAGGGTGACGACGGAACGGTTGACGAAGGAGCGCAGCATCCACATGCTGGACAGCAAGCCACAGCCGGGGGGCTTTGCCAATGAATCTGCGCCGCGCCGTTGCACTTTTCCTGACGCTCGGGGTGCTGGGCGGCGGCGCGGCCTTTCTTGCCCTGCGCGAAGCCGCCGTGCCGATTCGCGTCGAAAACGCCACAGCAGTGCCGCTGACGGGCGATCCGGGTGCACTGCGCCTGTTCTTGACGCTGGTGAATGATGGCGGGCCCGACAGGCTGATCTCGGCCAGTTCACCGGTGGCCACGTCGATCGAGATCGTCGCGCCCGGGCCCGACATCACCGTTCCTGCGCACAGTGCGCCGATCCTGGCCGTGGATGGGGCGCATTTGCGCATGGTGGGCGTCGGGGCGCTGGGCAATGGTGCAGTTTTGCCGTTGACGCTGCGATTTGCCAGCGGGGCGCAGGTGGCGACGCGCGCAGTGCTGAACGACCCGATGGCGCAGGGCGCGGCAGCGGCGGTGGGGCTGTTGTCCCTCGGCGAGATCTGCCGGGTGGGCGAGGGCGAACCGGCGCCGCAGCTTGCCGTGCGCGTGGCGGCCGACGGCGCAGGGTGGCGCGTGACGGTGCAGGCAGAACAGTTCATCTTTACCGAGATCGTCGATGGGCTGGGCCATATGCCGGGCTATGGCCATGGGCATCTCTATCTGAACGGCGTGAAGTTGCAGCGCATCTATGCGCCCGAGGCCACCATCGGCGCCTTGCCGCCGGGCGACCATCTGATCGAGGTGACGCTGAACACCAACGACCACCGCGCCTATGTGGTGGACGATCTGCCGGTGACTGCCTCGGTACGCCTGCGGGTGCCGTGAAACCTGTTGACAGGGGGCGCGCGGTTTTTGATGGTGTACTAACGAAACATCGCTTTCACGGAGTGTTCCATGGGTCATTTCGCGCCGCACAATCTTGGCGATGCCCTGTCGGCCCTGGCCAGCCAGGACGGGGCGCGGATTTTGGCCGGGGGCACAGATTTCTTTCCGTCGCTGGGCGAGGCGGTGCCGCCCGGCACGATCATCGACATCAGCCGCGTTGCCGAATTGTGTGGCATCACGGCCACCGCCGCAGGCTGGCGCATCGGGGCGGCTGTCCGCTGGTCTGACATTGCCAAGGCCCCGCTGCCGCCGTGCTTTGACGCGCTGAAGGCGGCGGCGGGTGCTGTGGGTTCGGTCCAGATCCAGAACGCGGGCACCCTGGCGGGCAACCTGTGCAATGCCTCGCCTGCCGCCGATGGGGTGCCGCCGTTGTTGGCGCTGGGCGCCGAGGTTGAACTGGCGGGGCCGCTGGGCCTGCGACGGCTGGCGCTGGGCGACTTTCTGCTCGGGGTGCGCAAGACGGCGCTGGGCGCGGGCGAACTGGTGACGGCGGTCCATGTTCCGGCTCAGCCCGACGGCAGCGGTTCGGCGTTTTGCAAGCTGGGCAGCCGGCGGTTCATGGTGATTTCCATCGTCATGGTGGCGGCGAATGTCTGGGTTCTTGACGGGCGGATCGCCGGGGCGCGTGTGGCGGTGGGGGCGGCGTCACCGGTGGCGCGGCGGCTGCCGGGGCTTGAGGCGGCGCTGATCGGTCGCCCGGTGGACGATATGGGCGGTTTCACGCAGCCGGGGCATCTGTCCGGCCTTGCCCCGATCGATGATGTGCGCGGCACCGCCGGGTATCGGCTCGAGGCGGTGGCCGAGCTTTGTGATCGCGCCATCGCGGGGGCGCTGATCCATGGATAAGCGCAGCGATACGGCACACACGGCGCTGACCCTGAATGGCCGCATTGTCGAGGTCGCGGCGCGGGTGGGCGAGCGGTTGTCGCACAGCCTGCGCGAACGGTTGGGCGCGCGGGATGTGAAGGTGGGCTGCAACGCGGGCGATTGCGGGGCCTGCACTGTTCTGGTCGATGGGGCACCGGTTTGTGCCTGTCTGATGGCGACGCAACAGGCGGCGGGGCGGTGCGTCGAAACCCTGGCCGGGCTGCGCGACAGCGCCGAGGGGCGCGCCCTGCACCAGCGGTTTCAGGGCCATCAGGCGGCACAATGCGGCATTTGCACCCCCGGCATGGTGGTGTCGGCGGTGGCGCTGTTGCGCGTGGTGCCCGACCCCGATGAAGATCAGGTGATGCAGGCGTTGGGCGGGGTGCTGTGCCGGTGTACCGGCTATCGCAAGATCATCGACGCGGTGATGGGCAAGCCTGCGCCGCTGCACGGCACGGGTGCCGTGGGCGATGCCATACCGCGTGTCGATGGCGCGGCCAAGGTCGCGGGCACCGAGGCGTTTGGCGATGACGTGGCACCGGCCGATGCGCTGGTGATCCGGGTGATCCGCTGTCCGCATCCCCGGGCGGCGTTTGCCTTGGGCGATCTTGACGCCTGGCGCGCCGCCACCCCCGGCGTTGTCGCCACCCTGAGTGCCGCCGATGTGCCGGGCCTGAACGCATTCGGCGTGATCCCGGCCTTTGTCGATCAGCCGGTCTTTGCCGAGCATGAGGCGCGGTTCCGCGGCGAAGCAGTGGCGGCGGTGGTCTGCACCGCCGATACGCCGCTTGATCTGTCCGGCTTTCCGGTGACGTTCACCCCATTGCCCGCCGTGGAAACCGTGGAACAGGCCATGGCCCCCGGTGCGCCGCTGCTGCACGACACCCGCGCGGGCAATGTGATGACCGGCGGCTTTGTGCAGTGCGGTGATGCTGCGGCGGCGCTGGCGCGGGCCGATGTGGTGGTCGAGGGGCGGTTCACCAGCGGTTTTGTCGAACACGCCTATATCGAGCCCGAGGCCGGGTTCGCCCGGATGGTGGGCGACCGGGTGGAAATCCACGCCTGCACACAGGCGCCGGTGATGGACCTGGAAAGCATGGCCCTGATCCTTGGCTGGCCAAAGGAACGTGTGCGCATCGTGCCGACGGCGGTGGGCGGCGGCTTCGGGTCCAAGCTGGATCTATCGGTGCAGCCCTATCTGGCGCTGGCGGCGATCAAGACGGGCCGGGCGGTGCGGATTGCCTATTCGCGCGGCGAATCGATGCAATCGACAACCAAACGGCACCCGTCCGACCTGAGCGTGCGAATCGGTGCAACCCGCGATGGCCGGTTGTGCGGGATGCAGTTTGACGGGCTGTTCAACACCGGCGCCTATGCGTCCTGGGGGCCGACCGTGGCAAACCGCGTGCCGGTACACGCCAGCGGCCCCTATCGCATCGCCGATTACCGGGCCTCGGCCAAGGGCATCCACACGCACTGCCCGCCCTCGGGGGCGTTTCGCGGTTTTGGCGTGCCGCAATCGGCGATTGCGCAGGAATCGCTGTTCGATGAGCTGGCCGAAAGGCTGGGCCTTGATCCGCTGGAATTCCGGGCAATCAACGCCCTGCGCAACGGCACCCCCACGGTCTGTGGCCAGGTCTTTGACCAGGGTGTGGGCATCGGCGCCTGTTTCGAGGCGCTGCGCCCGGCCTGGGCGCAGGCGCGGGCGGAATGCACAGCGTTCAACGCGAAACATGAGCATGTGAAACGCGGCGTGGGTATCGCCGGGGGGTGGTATGGCTGTGGCAACACGTCCCTGCCCAACCCGTCGACGATCAAGGCGGGGCTGCGCGCCGATGGCACGCTTGTGCTGCATCAGGGGGCGATGGACATCGGCCAGGGGGCCAACACGGTGATCGCCCAGATCTTTGCCCAGGCGCTGGGCGTGCCGGTGGCGCAGGTTACGCTGATCGGTCCCGACACCGACCTGACCCCTGACGCGGGCAAGACCAGTGCCAGCCGCCAGACCTTTGTCACCGGTGCCGCCGCGAAACTGTCGGGCGAGGCGATGCGCGCCAGCATCCTGAAGCTGTGCAACGCGCCCGAGGATGCGGTGATTGCGCTTGGCGATGGCGGGCTGAGCGTGACAGGTGCCGAACGCCACCACATCCCGCTGGACCGGATGCCGCGCGATGCCGAAGGCTATGTGATCCGGTCCTGCGAAACCTATGATCCGCCCACCAAACCGCTGGATGCCAACGGTCAGGGGCATCCCTATGCCCAGTTCGGCTATGCCGCCCACATGGCGCTGGTCGAGGTGGATCTGGCGCTGGGCACCGTCAAACCCATCCGCTTTGTCGCCGCCCATGATGTGGGGCAGGCGATCAACCCGTTGTTGGTCGAGGGTCAGGTGCAGGGTGGCATCGCCCAGGGGCTGGGCATGGCCCTGATGGAAGAATACCTGCCGGGGCGCACCGAGAACCTGCACGATTACCTGATCCCCACCATTGGCGACATGCCCCCGGTGGACACCCTGATCGTGCAAGAGCCTGACGCCCACGGCCCATACGGCGCCAAGGGGCTGGGCGAACATGTGCTGATCCCCACGGCACCCGCGCTGCTGAACGCGATCTGCAACGCCACCGGGGTGCGGCTGCACGCTGTGCCCGCCACCCCGTCGCGGCTGCGCGATGCGATAAGGGATGCGCGATGAGCGAGGACAAGATCCGCTGCGATGCCTGCCCGGTGATGTGCTATATCGCGCCGGGCCGGGCGGGGGCGTGCGACCGCTATGCCAATCACGCGGGCGCGCTGGTGCGGCTGGATCCGCTGACGGTGATCGACGGGGGCGCGCCTTTGGTGCCGTTTCTGGGCCGCGACTGGGATGGTGACATCGTGCAGGGCGCCAGGCCGATCGTTGAGCGGCCCTTTGTCACCGCGATCGGCGCCGGCACGACCTATCCCGATTACAAACCGGCGCCCTTCATCGTCAGTCAGATGGTGGGCGATGCCGACATGATCACGGTCGTCACCGAAGGCATCTTTTCCTATTGCGGGGTGAAGGTGAAAATCGACACCGACCGCCACATCGGCGCGGAACGCGCCATCGTCCGGGTGCAGGGTGAACCGATCGGTCATGTGATGACCGGCGAATACGGCTCGAAAATGCTGTCGCTGGGCGGGGTCGATCACCTGACCGGGGGCAGCAAGGCCGAAGGGCGCGTCACCTGTGATGCGCTGCTGCGGCTGTGCAACCGCGAACCGGTCGAGATGACCATCGACGCGGGCGTCACGATCATCGTGCAGGCGGGGCAGGCGCCGATCATCGGCGGCGTGACGGAAAAGCTGATGCGCGTCGGCTGTGGGTCGGCCACCATCGGCATGTTCGCCCTGCAATGGGCGCCGCATGTGGACGAGGTGATCGTCGTCGATGACCACATCACCGGCGTGCTGACCGAGCATGAGGCAGGCAAGCAGCTGAACATGAAACCGGCGGGCCTGCGCGTGACCGGGCGGCGCAGCACACCGGGGCGGTATTTTCAGGTGGCGGGTCATGGCACAGGCTGGGGCGGCACCGATGTGACCGATCCGCTGTCGGTGATAAAGCGGATCGACCCCAAGGTGGCCTGGCCCGGTCTGCGCCTGCTGATGATTTCCACCACGGGCGAACAGTGGGCCTATTTCGAACTGGATGCCGATCTGGTGCCGCAGGTTGCGCCGATCCCCGACGCCCTGCGCGCCATTGCCGAGCGGATCGCCGACACCTGCGAACCCTCGCTGTGTTCGGTGCTGTTCATGGGCGGCGCGGGTGGCAGCTTGCGCGCCGGCGTCACCGCCAACCCCGTTGGCCTGACGCGCAGCGTGAAACAGGCGCTGACCCGGGTGACGGTGGGCGGGGCGCAGAGCTATGTCTGGCCCGGCGGCGGAATCACCGTGATGGCCGATGTAATGGACATGCCCGGCAATGCGTTCGGTTATGTGCCCACGCCTGCCCTTGTGGCGCCCATCGAATTCACCATGCGACGCGAAGACTATGCCGCATTGGGCGGGCATACCGACCGTATCGTTCCGGTCTCGGAGGTGTTGAGCGATGGCATCCGTCGGGTGCGGCGCCCATGATCGCGGCGCGCCTGCCTGGCGACCGGCTGCATTTGCGGCATGGCCCGATCGACCTGATCCTCGGGGCAGACGGG
>JAACUH010000019.1 GCA_009993005.1 Rhodobacterales bacterium | reverse complement strand
GCAGGCGAACGGGGGAAAGTGCAGGCTTCTGTTGCCAGGTGCCTGCGGACCCCGCCTAGAGGGGCTAACCCCTAGGACTTAGGTTCGGCGAACCCGGACTGCTTACGCAGCCAGAGCCATTGCCGGAGCACGGTTGTCGTTGGCAACTGTACATTTCGGACCGATAACGGTGGTACCTCACCGAGACAAAGACATCCCCTTTAGACGTTCGTCGATCCTGTTTCGGCCCCAGTTGCCCCCAACGAAGGGTTTTTGGTGGAGCCGCCGGGTACCGCCCCCGGGTCCGATCCGCGTATTACGAGCGCGTTTATGTCCATAGTCCCGAAGGACATCGTCAACATAGGGTCGCAGGCCCGTCTACTCAAGCCCTGATCGGACTTGCGTCAAAAGCGGCGGGCCGCTTAGCATGAGCCTGCCGCCGCAAGGGCGGCTCATTTTCCTGGAGCCATTCACAATGCGAACCATTCGATGCCTTACCCTGGCCGTGCCTTTGGCCGTTCTCGCCGGGGCGGCTGCCGCGCAGGCGACCTGCGGGTCATTTCCGCTGGCAGAGGCCAGCTACAGCTGCACCTGTCCGGCCAACGCCCCCTCTGGCAGTGTCTGGGGGTCGGGCCCCTATACCGCCGACAGCAATATCTGCACGGCCGCCCGCCATGCCGGGGTGATCGGCACGCAGGGCGGCGAGGTGACGGTGCTGCGCGAGGCGGGGCTTGCGGCCTATCCGGGGTCGTCAGCCAATGGGGTCGAGACCCGCACCTGGGGGTCTTATGCGACCAGCATATCGTTCCAGCCGGCGGTTGCGGCCTGTGGCGTCATGCCGGCGGGGGTGGACAGCCTCACCTGTTCCTGTGCGCCGGGGGCCGCGGCGGGGTCGATCTGGGGGTCGAACCCCTATACGGCCGACAGCAATCTGTGCAGCGCCGCGCGCCATGCGGGCGTGATCGACGCGGCAGGTGGCATCGTCACGGCACTGCGGATCGGCGGTCTGGGCGCCTATGCCGCGTCCGAGCGCAACGGCGTGGCGAGCCGGAGCTGGGCGAGCTATCCCGCCAGCGTGGTGTTCGACGCCAACCAGTAAGCGCCGCACGAAATGCAGACGGGCGGCCCATGGGCCGCCCGTCCGTCATGATCCGCTGTGGCGGGTGTCAGAACCCGGCCTTGATCAGCTCGAATGTTTCGGCGTGACGTTCGCGCATCGCGATCGAGATGGGCAACTGCGCGAGCAGCGATGCCTCGGTGTGGCCGAGGCCCGATGCAGCAAGGTCTTCCTCGGGGACCGCGTCGAGTGCGGCCGCATTGGCATGACCAAAGCCACTGGCCAGAAGCGGCAGGGTCGAGGACGGGGCGAGCACGGCGTTGAGGTAATCATAGGCCTTGTCCTCGTCGCCCTGGCCATTGGCCATGTTGACATAGCCGCAAAGCCAGACGCTCGACCCTTCGGCGGCTTCGCGCTGGTAGGCGATGGGGCGGCCTTCCTCGACCATGGTCGGGAAGGTCTCGTTCCAGGCCCAGCTCACGAGGATTTCGCCAGAGGACATCAGCTGCGCCAGTTCGGCCGGGTCGGACCAATAGGTGCGCATGTTGACATGGGCCGCGCGCAGCCAGTCGGCGGCGGCGTTGAACTGGTCGTCGGTCACATCGGTCCAGTCGGTGACGCCGGTCGCCAGATAGGCCAGCGCAAAGGCATCATCGACGTTGTCCGGCAGGGTCATGCGCTGCGCATATTTCGGGTTCAGGAACACGTTGAGCGAGGCGACATCCTCGGCGGGGACTTCGTCGGGGTTGTAGGCGATGGCGGTGGAACCGAAGTAGAAGGGAATGAAATAGACCTCTTCGCTTTCGGCACCGATCTCGTTGCCGGACAGCTCTGAGTTCAGGTTTGCGAATTCTTCGATCCGCGAGGTGTCCCAGGGCTGGATGATCCCGCTTTGCGTCCATTTCGGCACAGAGCCCGAGCAGATCTCGGCCACATCGGCGCGAAAGCCGGAACGGACCTTCTGAAACGCCTCTTCCTCGTCCGAGAAGAAGGAAAAGGTCGGGCTGGCGCCATGTTTTTCGACATAGCTGGCGTGAAAGGCAGGGTTGTCGAAACCGGGATAGTCGAGAACCAGAAGTCCTCCATCCTGTGCCATCGACATCGTCGCGAGCACAGTCAGGGAGGCGGCACCGAGCCAGGTGCTGTGTTTCATGTCGGGTTTTCTCCAGTCAGTTCGAGGTGAGTGTGACAAGAAGCTAATTTTCGTCGCCGCAACTGACAAGGCTCGATCCATCTCGCCATCGGCCCTGTGAAGCGGTTAACGCTACGTCAGTT
Source organism: Rhodobacterales bacterium (assembly GCA_009993005.1). Lineage (GTDB taxonomy): Bacteria > Pseudomonadota > Alphaproteobacteria > Rhodobacterales > Rhodobacteraceae > JAACUH01. The sequence goes on along the minus strand of JAACUH010000019.1, from coordinate 24,702 downwards.
GGCAAATGCCCAAATATCGGTCACGAGACCCATCCGCAGGGAGAACGTGCGGAGGGGCATGGCGGCTTGCGACAGAGCGGTTGCGCTGGCATCATCGGCCGCGCAAGTGAGGACAAGATGCTGGTGACCCCCGAATATTGCCGCCTGATGGCCCGCTACAATGCCTGGCAGAACACCGGTTTGCGCCGGATGGTGGCGGCGATGGACCCGGCAGAGCTGTCGGCGGATCGGGGGGCGTTTTTTGGGTCGATCATGGCCACGCTCAACCATCTGCTCTGGGCCGACCAGGTCTGGCTGCACCGGCTTGCCGGCCATCCGGCGCCGGACTGCGGCATCGCGCAGAGCGTGGCCCTGACCCCCACGGCGGCGGTCTGGGGGGCAGAGCGGTTTCGCACCGACGGGCGGCTCACGCTCTGGGCCGAGGGGGTGCGCGCGGTCGATCTGCTGGGCAATCTGACCTGGCAGTCAGGCGCGGCGGGGCGGCAGGTGTCGCGGCCGGTGGGGCTCCTCGTGGCGCATCTGTTCAACCACCAGACGCATCATCGCGGGCAGGTCCATGCGATGCTGACGGCGGCGGGGCAGCGGCCCGGCGACACCGACCTGTTCCTGATGCCCGAGGCCTGATGCCCGAGGCCTGATGCCCGAAGCCTGAGACCCGAGGCCTGATATCCGAGGGCGCGCAACCCCTTGCGGGGGGACAAGGCATTTGCTCTGACTGGCATATGACACTCGATACCGCATGGGTCCGGGCCCGCTTTCCCGCCTTCGCCGCGCCGTCCCTCCAGGGGCAGGCGTTCTTTGAAAACGCCGGTGGGTCCTATGCCTGTCAGCCGGTGGTTGACCGGCTCATGCGGTTCTACCACGACCGCAAGGTGCAACCCTATGCGCCCTATGCCGCGTCGCAGGCAGGCGGGGCCGAGATGGACGAGGCGCGCATGCGGCTGGCTGCGATGCTGGGCGTGGCGACGCAAGAGCTGTCATTCGGGCCATCGACGACGCAGAACACCTATGTGCTCGCGCAGGCGGTGCGGCGCTGGATCCGGCCCGGGCAGGCGATCGTCGTCACCAATCAGGATCACGAGGCAAACTCCGGCCCCTGGCGGCGGCTGGCCGAGGAGGGCGTGGAGGTCCGCGAATGGTGCATCGACCCGGATACCGGGCATCTCGACATGGCGCTGCTGCCCGGACTGCTCGAAGGGGCGGCGCTGCTGTGCTTTCCGCATTGCTCGAATGTTGTGGGGGAAATCAACGATGTGGCGGGCATTGTCGATGTGGCGCGCGCGGCGGGCGTGCGGACCTGCGTCGATGGGGTGAGCTATGCGCCGCATGGCTTTGCCGATGTCGGCGCGCTGGGCTGCGATGTCTACCTCTTTTCGGCTTACAAGACCTATGGCCCGCATCAGGGGATCATGGTGATCCGCGAGGATTTTGGTCAGGCGTTGCCCAATCAGGGGCACCATTTCAACGGCGGCACGCTTTACAAGCGCTTTACGCCGGCGGGGCCGGACCATGCGCAGGTCGCGGCTTGCGCGGGGATGGCGGATTATATCGAGGCGCTGTCTGCGCATCACGGCGGGCCTGCGGGTGGCGCCGGGGCCGCGCGTCATGCCCATGATGTGATGCGCGCACAAGAGGTGGCGGTGTTGCAGCCGCTGCTGGACTATCTGGCGGCGCGCAATGATCTGCGCCTGATCGGTCCGCGCCGCGCCGCAGGGCGCGCGCCCACCGTCGCCGTCGAGTTGCGCGGGCCGGGCGAGGAGGCCGCCCGCGCGCTCGCAGCGCATGGGATCATGGCGGGGGGCGGCAATTTCTACGCGCAGCGCCCGCTGGGGGCGATGGGGATCGACACCGAAAAGGGCGTGCTGCGGCTCAGTTTCGTGCATTACACCACGCGGGCAGAGGTTGACGCGCTGATCGCGGCGCTAGATCAGGTCCTGTGACGCCAGGCTTTGGGCCAAGGACCTGACATGATGACCAATTCCCCGATCCTGCTGTGGCTGCGACGCGATATGCGGCTGGCGGACCACCCCGCGCTGCATGCGGCCGCGGCGACCGGGCGGCCGGTGATCCCGGTCTTTGTGCATGACGAGGTGGTCGAGGGGCTGGGCGCTGCGCCGCGGTTTCGCCTTGGCCTGGCGGTAGGCGCGCAGCGCGATGCGCTCGCGGGGCGGGGCAGCCGGCTGGTCCTGCGGCGGGGTCGCGCGCTTGACGTGCTGCGCGCGCTCCTGGCCGAGACGGGGGCGGGGGCGGTCTGGTGGTCGCGCCTTTATGACCCCGATGCCGTCGCGCGCGACACCGCCGTCAAGGCCGCGCTCAAGGCGGACGGGATCGACGCCCGGAGTTTTGCCGGGCATCTGCTGTTCGAGCCCTGGGCCGTGGCCACGGGAACCGGCGGGTTCTACAAGGTTTATACGCCTTTCTGGAAGGCGGTGCGCGACCTTGAGGTGGCAGCACCCTTGCCGGTTCCCGGCCGGATTGCCGCGCCCGAGCTCTGGCCGGCCTCTGTCGATCTGGCCGACTGGCGCATGGGGGCGGCGATGCGGCGCGGCGCGGAGGTGGTCGCGCGATACCAGCAGGTGGGCGAGGCGGCGGCGCAGAGGCGGCTTGATACCTTCATCGCGGACAAGGTGGCGCGCTATGGCACCCTGCGCGACCTGCCGGGCATCGACGGCACCTCGGGCCTGTCGGAAAACCTGACCTGCGGCGAGATCAGCCCGCGTGCCTGCTGGCATGCCGGCTGGGCGGCGCTGCACCGTGGCACAGCCGATGCCGAGACGTTCCTCAAAGAGATCGTCTGGCGCGAGTTTGCCTATCACCTCGTCCATCACACGCCCCATATCACGACCGCCAACTGGAAGCCCGAATGGGATGCTTTTCCGTGGAATACCGATGCTTTGGCGCCTGAAGTTCAAGCATGGACACAGGGGCGCACCGGCATCCCCTTTGTCGATGCGGCGATGCGGCAGATGTATGTGACGGGCACGATGCACAACCGGGGGCGGATGATCGTGGGCTCTTACCTCACCAAGCATCTGTTGACCCATTGGCGCGTCGGGCTTGACTGGTTCGCCGATTGCCTGACCGACTGGGACCCCGCGAGCAATGCAATGGGCTGGCAATGGGCGGCGGGGTCGGGGCCGGATGCGGCGCCCTATTTCCGCATCTTCAACCCGGTGACGCAACTCGACAAGTTCGACGCCGAGGGCCGCTATGCCCGCGCCTGGATCGCCGAAGGGCAGGGCAACCCGCCCGCCACGGCGCTGGACTGGTTCGCCGCTGTCCCGCGCCACTGGGATCTCGCGCCTGACCGACGCTATCCGCGCCCTGTCGTCACGGTCGAAACCGGGCGCAAGCGCGCGCTCGACGCCTATGCGGCGCGGCAGACGTGACGCTGGGGCACTCTGCTGCCGCGTGTGGTGAAACCTTTTTGCCACGAAATCCGTGACTTCACCGCACAAAGCATTAAACTCTGCGCGATGCGGTGCGGGCCTGCACAGCGGCGCATGACGAAACAGGTTTGGGGAGCAGGGATGATCCTGACAACGACAGAAGGGCAGACAAATCTGCCGAGGTATTTCGCGGCGGTCTTTGACGTGCTGCGCAAGATGAAGACCGGACGGATCGACATCTTTCTGCCCGATGGCCGGCAGTTCCGCGCCGAGGGGCGCGCACCGGGGATCGTGGCCGAGCTGCATATCCACAATGACGACCTGTTCGCGCGTCTGATCCGCGAGGGCGATCTGGGGTTTTGCGAGGCCTATCTGGACGAATGGTGGTCCACGCCTGACCTGATGGGTTTCATGGACCTCGTGCATCACGAGACCGACGACATCTACGACGCCTTTCCCGGCCAGCGTCTGGTGCGGGCCTATGAAAAGCTGCGGTTCTGGTTGCAGTCCAACAGCAAGCGGCAGGCGCGCAAGAACATCAGCTATCACTATGACCTCGGCAACGAGTTCTATGCGCTCTGGCTCGACGAGACGATGACCTATTCCTCGGCGAAATATGACACCGGACAGGAGCCGCTGGAGCGCGCGCAGAGGCAGAAATACGCCAGCATGGTGGATCAAATGGGTGCGCAGCCGGGCGATCATGTGCTCGAGATCGGCTGTGGCTGGGGGGGCTTTGCCGAATATGCCGCGCGCGAACGCGGGCTGCGGGTGACCGGGCTGACCATCAGCCAGGAGCAGTACAACTACGCCGTTGATCGCATCGAAAAGGCAGGTCTTTCCGACCGCGTCACCTTCAAGTTGCAGGACTATCGCGACGAGCGCGGAACCTATGACGGCATCGCCAGCATCGAGATGTTCGAGGCGGTGGGCGAGAAATACTGGCCGGTCTATTTCGAGACGCTGCGCGAGCGGCTCAAGCCTGGCAAGAACGCGACCTTGCAGATCATCACGGTGCAGGACAGCCGTTGGGAAATCTACAAGCGTGGTGTCGATTTCATCCAGAAATACATCTTTCCGGGCGGCATGCTGCCCAGCCCCGGCGTGCTGCGGACCGAGATCGAACGGGCGGGTCTGAGCGTGGCGCGCCACATCGAATTCGGCGAAAGCTACAACCTGACGCTGCGCCGCTGGCACGAGACCTTCAACGCCAAATGGGACCGGGTCGCCGCGATGGGCTTTGACGACCGGTTCCGGCGGATGTGGAACTTTTACCTCACCTCTTGCGCGGGGACGTTCCATAGCGGTATCTGCGATGTGACGCAGATCACGGTGACGCGGGCGCGCTGAGGCCGCCGGCGCACCCGACAAGAGGGGGAGAGCCGGGGTATGCCGACCGCAGGACGTCTTGCCGCTGCCGTGCTCTTTGCCGCTCTGGGCTGGTATGTGTCGCAACTCATCATGGCGCAGATGGACGAGGGCACGCAGCCGGTCTGGTATGCCGAGATCAACGCGTTGATCGGGGTGGCGATGGGCTGGACCGTGGCAGGCAGCCGCGCAAGGGGGCCATGGATGGCGGCGGTCAGTTATGGGCTGACCGCGACCATCGCGATGGTGTTCTGGATCATCTTCCTGCATTCCTTTGTGCAGATGATCAAGAATTCGATGCGCGGCAGCTATGGGTCGAACCCGTCGAACGCGCTGGTCGATGTGTTCCGGCTGATGATGGATACCGGTGCGCTGATGTCCACCTCGGTCATCATCACGACGCTGCTGGGGGGTGGCATCCTGGCCGGACTGGTGACCGAATATGTTGCGCGGCGCAACAACTAGAGGGCTGGCGCGACTGCTATGACGGGGATTTTCCTGTATGGGACGCTGTTGCATGTCCCCTTGTTCCACTGCGTGGCCGGGCCGTGTGATGGCACGGCGCGGATGCAGCCATCGACCCTTGCGCGGCACCGGGTTGTCTGCGCGGCGGGGGCAGCGCTGCCCACTCTGGCGGAGGACGCACACAGCGATGTCACCGGCCTGTTGTGGACTGGCCTGAGCGCGGCGCAACGCGACCGGATCGACAGCTATGAACTGCCGTTCGGCTATGTCCGTCGCCTTGTCGAGGTCGTCACGCAGGATGGCGGCGTCGTGCCGGCTGCGGTCTATGTTCACCCGGATGGGGTGCAGGGCGGCGGCGCGGATTGGTCGCTCGGGCGGTGGCTGGCGCAGGACGGTGAGGTCGCGCTCAACGTCGCGCGCGAGATTGCGGCGCATGAGCCACCGCTGGCCGGGGAAGAGCTGGCGCGGCAATGGAAGATGATCACCGGCCGCGCCCATGCGGTGCAGCGCGCCGGCGGGCAGGCCGCGCCAGCCACCGTCCGGCATGCGGCGGCGCCAGAGGACCACGACATTCGCCCGTTGCGGCCTTTGGCGGGCGGGTTCTTCAAGCTGGCCGCGATGGAGATGTCGCACCGCCGTTTTGACGGGACACGGGCGCAGGGGCTGCCGCGCGAGGTGCTTGTGGGGGCGGATGCGGCGCTGGTGCTGCCCTATGATCCGGTGCGTGACCGGGTTCTGCTGGTCGAACAGTTCCGCGCCGGGCCGGCGCGGCGGGGCGATCGGAACCCCTGGTGCCTGGAGCCGGTCGCCGGCATGATCGACGCGGGCGAGACGCCCGAGCAGGCCGCGCTGCGCGAGACCGTCGAAGAGGCCGGGCTGACGCTCGACCGGCTGGAGCCGATTTTCAGCTTCTATGCGTCGCCGGGGTCGAGCACGGACCATTTCTATTGCTTCCTCGGGCTCGTGGATCTGCCCGATGACCATGCGCGGTTCGGCGGTCTCGCAGACGAAGCAGAGGACCTCGCGCTGCATGTCCTGCCGCTGCATCGGGCGATGGGGCTGGTCGAGACAGGCGAGGTCAATGCCGGGCCGCTGATCGCCATGCTGCTGTGGCTGATGCGCGAAAGGCATCGGTTTATCGGCTGACGGCGGGCCAAGCTGCACGCGCCTTCGGCTTGAGTTCGGCCGCTGGCCGCCCTACACAGGCCGAGGAAACCGCCCGCGCATCCTGCGCGCCTCATGAAAGGCTGCCGTCCATGCCCATCAAGCCCGACCTCGCCGCTGCTGTCGGCAATACGCCGCTGATCCGCCTGCGCGCGGCCTCCGAGGCGACGGGCTGCGAGATCCTGGGCAAGGCCGAGTTCATGAACCCCGGCCAGTCAGTCAAGGACCGGGCCGCGCTCTTTATCATCCGCGACGCCATCGCGCGCGGCGCGCTCAAGCCCGGCGGCACCATTGTCGAGGGCACGGCGGGCAACACGGGCATCGGGCTGGCGCTGGTCGGCGCGTCGATGGGGTTTCGGACCGTGATCGTGATCCCCGAGACGCAGAGCCAGGAGAAAAAGGACATGCTGCGGCTGGCCGGGGCAGAGCTGGTGCAGGTCCCTGCGGTGCCCTACCGCAACATGAACAATTACATCCGCTATTCGGGCCGTCTGGCCGAGCAATTGGCGCGCACTGACCCCAATGGCGTCATCTGGGCCAACCAGTTCGACAATGTCGCCAACCGGCAGGCGCATATCGAGACGACGGGGCCCGAGGTCTGGGCGCAGACCGGCGGCAAGGTCGATGGCTTTGTCTGCGCCGTAGGCTCTGGCGGGACGCTGGCGGGCGTGGCGATGGCGCTGCAACCCAAGGGGGTCAAGATCGGCCTGGCCGATCCCGATGGCGCGGCGCTGCATGCCTTCTACACCACGGGCACGCTGAAATCCTCGGGCGACAGCATCACCGAAGGCATCGGGCAGGGGCGCATCACCGCCAACCTCGAAGGGTTGACGCCCGATTTCAGCTACAACATCCCCGATGCCGAGGCGCTGCCGATCGTGTTCGACCTGCTCGCGCAGGAGGGGCTGTGTCTGGGCGGGTCATCGGGCATCAACGTCGCCGGTGCGATCCGCATGGCGCGCGAGATGGGGCCGGGGCATACCATCGTGACCATCCTGTGCGACTATGGCACGCGCTACCAGTCCAAGCTGTTCAACCCGGCCTTTCTGCGTGACAAGGGGCTGCCGGTGCCGGGATGGCTCGACCGGGGGCCGTCGTCCATCCCCGGCGTGTTCGAAGACGCATGAGGGCTTGCGCGGCCCGGATGCGCGCGGCGCTCTGCCTTGCGCTGCTTGTGCTGGCATTGCCGCTGCATGCGCAGGAGGGCGAGGTGCCCCCGCAGCCCGCCGCCGAGGCGGCAGAACCGGCCGCGGCCGCGCCCCAGGCAATCGAGGAAACGGCAATGCTCCGGGCGGCCGACTATGCCGACTGGCTGCGCACCGCTGCGCGGATCGAGACGATTTCCGAGACGGGGCGCGGATCGGGCTTTGCGCTGGAGCGCCTGCGCGCCGATGTGGTGATCTGGCGCGACCGGTTCCTGGCCGCGCAGGAGGTCAATGCCGCGCGCATCGCAACGGTCGAATTGCAGATCGCCGCGCTCGGCGCGGCACCCGCAGATGATGCCACCGCCGAAAACACCGCGATTGCCAACCGGCGTTCGGCGCTGCGCGCGCAACTCGCCCGGTTGCAGGCGCCGGTGGCGCTGGCGCGCGAGGCGCATGCGCATTCCAACGGGCTGATCGGCGAGATCGACAGCCTAATCCGCGCCCGCCAGACGCAGGTGCTGATGACGCGGGGCGTCTCGCCTCTTGACCCGCGGCAATGGCCCGGCGTGGCCGACGTTCTGAGCGCGCGCATGCAGGGCATCTGGAAAGAGGTCTCGACTACGGTGCGCAGCCCGGCGCGGATTGCACGCCTTGTTGCGGTCTGGCCCGGCGTTGCCTTTTCATTGCTCGTGGCGCTGGTGCTGCTCGCGCGCGGACCCGCCTGGGTGAACCGGGCGCGCAGTCATGTCGCTGCGCGCAACCTGCGCGGGCGCGGGCTTTGGGATTTCCTGATTTCTCTGGCGAGCATCGCCTTGCCTTATGGCGGCATCGTCGCGCTGAGTTCCGGCCTGTCGGGGAGCGAGCTTTTCGGGTTTCGCGCGCAATCCCTGATTGCCACGCTGCCCGAGGCGGGGGGCTATGTCATCCTGGCGCATTGGCTGGCGGGCCACCTGATGCAGCCTGACGGCGCGGGCCTGCCATCCTTTGACATGGCGGCACAGCCGCGGGCCCGGGCGCGGCGGACGGCGGTGTGGCTGGGCTGGGTGCTGGGCGCAGGGGTGCTGTTGCGTGCGTTTCTGGCGACGGGCGAAACGCCATCGGCGATTGCGGCGGTGGTGTTTTTGCCGGTGCAGATCGCGATTTCGGTCCTGCTCTACCGTCTGGGGCGCAGCATGATCGGTCCGAAAGCCGTGGCCGGCTCTGAGGGTACGCAGGTCGGGCGCGGTGCTGCGACCCTTGTCGGGCGCGCGGCGATCCTGGTGGCTGTGGCCGGGCCCGTCCTGTCGATGGCGGGCTATGGCACGGCGGCCGAGGCGCTGATCTATCCCTTTGTCATGACCCTTGCCCTGATCGGTCTGGTCATCCTGTTGCAGCGGCTGGTATTCGACATCTACACCCTGCTCGTGCGGTCCGAAGAGGCGGCGCGCGATGCGCTGACGCCGCTGCTGATCGGATTTGTGCTGGCCATGCTGGCTGTGCCGGTGCTGGCGCTGATCTGGGGTGCGCGGATCGAGGACCTGTGGGAGGTCTGGACCCGGTTTCGCGAAGGCTATGCGATCGGCGACAGCCGCATTTCGCCCACTGATTTCGTGATGTTCATCGTGATCTTTGTCATCGGCTACATGCTGACGCGGCTGGTGCAGCGCACGCTGCGCGGCACCGTCCTGCCAAAGACGCGGATCGACATCGGCGGGCAGAATGCCATCGTGTCGGGCGTGGGCTATGTGGGGATCTTCGTTGCCGCGATCACGGCCATCACCAGCGCCGGCATCGACCTGTCGAACCTTGCCATCGTCGCGGGCGCGCTGTCGGTCGGGATCGGCTTTGGCCTGCAGAATATCGTGTCGAACTTTGTCTCGGGCATCATCCTGCTGATCGAGCGGCCGATCAGCGAAGGCGACTGGATCGAGGTCGGCGGCAAGATGGGCTATGTCCGCGACATCTCGGTCCGTTCGACCCGGATCGAGACATTCGACCGCACCGATGTGATCGTGCCCAATGCCGACCTGGTGTCGGGGCAGGTGATCAACTGGACGCGCGGCAATTCGGTCGGCCGGGTGATCGTGCCGGTCGGCGTGGCCTATGGCACCGACAGCGAAAAGGTCACGGCGATCCTGCGCGAGATTGCCGAGGCCAACCCGATGGTGCTGCTGACGCCGCCGCCGACGATCGTGTTTCAGGGGTTTGGCGCGGATTCGCTCGACTTCGAGATCCGCGCCATCGTGCGCGACGTCAATTTCGGCCTGACCGTGCGCACCGAGATGAACCATGCCATCGTGAAACGCTTTGCGGCCGAGGGGATCGAGATCCCCTTTCCGCAGCGCGATGTCTGGCTGCGCAATCCCGAGACCTTGCGCCCGCCCGCAGCGCACCCGGCGCCCACCGCACAACCCGAGACGGACAAGCCCGCATGACCGACCTTCTTTACCGCGACGACGCCTATCTGCGGGACGCGCCGGCCCGTGTGACCGCGCTGACCGACGAGGGCGGCATCGTTCTGGACCGCAGCATTTTCTACCCGACGGGGGGCGGACAGCCGGGCGACAGTGGGCGGCTGGTCTGGGGCGACAGGATGATCGCGATTGCCACCACGATCCGCACCCGCGAGGGTGCGCTGGCGCTGGTCCCGGCCGAACCGTCGGCCCTGCCGGCGCCCGGCACGGAGGTGATGCAGCACCTCGACTGGGACCGCCGGCATCGCCACATGCGGGTGCACACGGCATTGCACCTCTTGTCGGTGGTGGTGCCGCTGCCGGTCACGGGCGGGGCGATCGCGGCGGACAAGGGGCGGCTCGATTTCGACATGCCCGAGGCGCCGGACGATGTGCAGGCGATTGCCGATGCGGTCAACGCGCTGATCGCGCGCGATCTGGTGGTCAGCGAGGAATGGATCACCGAGGCCGCGCTCGACGCCAATCCGGCGCTGGTCAAGACGCTTTCGGTGCAGCCGCCGCGCGGGGCCGGGCGGATCAGGCTGGTCCGCATCGCCGACGCGGCCGCGACGGTCGATCTGCAACCCTGCGGTGGCACCCATGTGGCGCGGACCGGCGAGATCGGGCAGGTGACGATCGGCCGCATCGAGAAGAAGGGCAAGATCAACCGCCGCGTGACGCTGTTCTTGACCTGAGGGGCGGTGGTTTCTACCGTCGGCACATCTTTGGTCGTGATGGAAACCCGATTGTGCCTGTGTCTTTGCGTCTCGTCCTGCCGTTCATGCTCCTGCCGTTCATGCTCCTGTCGGCCTCGCCGGTGGCGGCTGTCACATTCCAGGACTGCACCAAGGTGCAGATGGATTACATCGCGGGGGCGGTCAAAAGCGCGCAAAAGCTGTCGCTGCGCGCGGCGGCCGCGGTGGGCGACAGCGAAGATTACGCCCGCTGGTTCGGCACCTATTCGCGCGGCAATGCAGAGCGGGTGCGGCGGACGTTGAAGTCGATCGACCATGCGCTCGGCTCGGACCAGATGCGCGCGGTCTGTGCGCGGACCGGATATAGCGGCTGCGACTACGGCACCTATGCAAATGTAATCCCCGACCGCCCCTACAACATCAACCTGTGCGAGGCGTTTTTCAGGATGCCGACGCTGATGTCGATGGTACCCGGCAGCGAAGAGCACCAGTCGGGCACCCGCGAGGGCACGCTGATCCACGAGATGAGCCATTTCTCTGTGGTGGGCGCCACAAATGACGAATGCTATACGCGCGATGTCTGCACGGACATGGCCGCAGGCGACCCGCGCCGGGCGATCATCAACGCCGACAGCTATCAATACTTTGCCGAGGATACGGTGCGCTACCTTGCGCCTGTGGTGAAATAGCCGGTCAGGTCTTGGGCTCGGGCAGGCCCTCGCGCGAGAGCAGGATCGCGACGGGGCGCAGCGCGGGCACTTCGGAGCAGACAATCATCAGGGCGACCATGATCGGCACCGACAGGAACATGCCGGGGATGCCCCAGACCGCGCCCCAGAAGGCGAGCGAGATGATGATGCCGAAGGAGGACAGCCGCAGCGCGCGGCCCATCAGCATCGGGTCGATCACGCTGCCGTTGACGAACTGGATCGCGCCGATGATCAGGAATACCGCCAGTGTGGTACTGCTGTCGCCAAGCTGCACATGGGCCACCAGCGCGACCAGCCCGGTTGCCACGATCGAGCCGACGTTGGGGATGTAGTTGAGAATGAAGGTGAGCACCCCCAGCGCGATGGCGAGGTCGAGGCCAAAGAGCACCGCCACCACATAAACCATCGCGCCGGTCACGACGCTGACGAGCGTCTTGACCAGCAGGTAATGGTTCACCCGCCGGATGATCGAGCCCACGATCTTGCCCACGCGGTCCGCCTGCACCTCGTCACCGAAGAAATTGACCAGCTTGGTCGAAAACCAGACGCGTTCGGCAAAGAGAAAGCCGACAAAGAGGATGATGAGCACGGTGCCCGACATCAGGTTGCCGGCCTGACCGGCTAGCGTGCTGAGGTAGGACGACACCTCGACCCGGCGGATCGAAGCAAAGACCGCCGTCTCGATATCCTCGCCCAGAAAGGAAAACAGCGCGGCGATGGCCGATGGCGCGCGCTCGGTATAGCTCAGCGTCGTCACCAGCACGGTGTTGATCTGCGCAAGGATGATCGAGGTGAGCGTGAGCAGGGCCGCCGCGATCAGCGCCAGCGCCGCGACGCTGGCGAGCCAGTTGGGAATGCGCAATGGGCCGATCCGCTGGCGCGCGATGAAATTGATCGCATCGCTGGTGAGCGAGAACAGGACGATCGCAGTGGCCAGCGAGATCAGCAGGAACCGCGCCTGCACCAGCAGGAACAGCACCACCGCAAAGGCGATGATGATGAGCGCGGTTGCCTGCACGCGCGATGGGTCTGCCGGCACATGGACCTGCTGCGACGCATCGTTGCGGTGGAGAGGTTGCTTGTTCATCGGGCGGTGCAGACCATGGCGGCGCGTATCGGGACGCGAGGACAACTGAAGGGATGTGTTTGCAGGACTATGCGACAGCGACCGGCGAGAGGCAAGGAACACCACCCTCGCGACAGGCGAGGAACCGGTCCGGGCCGGTCAGGGATGGGTAAAGCGGATCGACATCTGGCGCAGCTCTTCGCGCGTCTCGGCCGACAATGCGCCGGCCTTGGCTGTTTCGTCATGCAGGGTGGCCACCTGTGCCGCGATGGCTGCGATCTCGGCATCGGTAAACTCGCGGTCGGCCCGCGCGAAACCGGCCACGCTGCGGGTGCCGCCATTTTCGACCGCGCAGGCAAAACCATAGACCAGCCCATGGGGGCGCGCCTTTTCAAGGACACCGACAGGATCATCGAGCATGGACCAGCGGATCGCGCCCGTATTCTCGAACCCCCAGCGCACGATCGGGTCGTGCATGACAAAGCCGGACTGGGAGTAGATGTCGGTCCAGGTCTTGGAATAGGTCTGGAACAGGAAATCGGGACGGGTAAAACGGATGTGAAAGGCGATGGCAAAGCCCGCTGGGCTTTGCGCCTCGAGGGCGATGATGATGTCCCGTATCTTTTCGGCCGGCTCCATGCGGCAGGACCTTTCTGCGTAACAGGTTGCCGGCGATCCTGCTGTGACACTAAGATCGGCAGATCAAGGCAGCGGGTTCGAGTGTAATGCGTTCCCGAAAACAAAAACAGCGCTTTGTCATGGGCGAGGGGCCCGGAGACCAATTCATGGCCAGACTTCTCGGCAAAGACGATCTGGCCATGCTGGCACCCGTTGGTCATTACATTGCCTTGCGCGTCGGTTTTGCCTTTCCGCTCGAAGAGGTGAATGCGCTGCCTCAGGACTGGGTCGAACATTACACGCTGCACCGTTTCATGCTGCATGATCCGGTGATTCGCTGGATCTACACCAATGTCGGGGCAGTCCGCTGGAGCGAGATCACGCTGGACGATCCGCTGGATGTCATGCGCAAGGCCCGCAATTTCGGGCTGAAATTCGGGGCTGCCATATGCGTATTTGACGGAAACCCCGAAGGGCACCGGTCTTTCGGGTCTTTTGCGCGCGCCGACCGCGAGTATGAGGAGAGCGAGATCAGGCTGCTTGTCGCCTATCTGACAAGGCTTCACCGCGCCAAGGCGCCGCCGACCAATTTGACACAGGCCGAATTGCAGGCCCTGCATATGGTCAAGTCCGGCAAACGGCTCAAACAGATCGCGCATGACCTTGGGGTGACGGAAGGGGCGGTAAAACAGCGGCTTAAGAACGCCAAGCTCAAGCTCTCGGCGCAGACCAGCGCGCAGGCGGCCGCGCTGGCGAGCGAATACGGGTTGATCTGAAACAGACGGATCTTTGTCAATCTACAACCCCAAGTAGAAACACGGTTGTCGCTGCAATCATGGCGCCAGTTTTCTTGTGTCTGCCCTGTTAACAAGGCGGTTGAACGCTGGCTAAATGGACTCTCCAATAAGGAGAGCACTCATGGAAAACGTAACCTTCGGCCTGACCCGGCTCCACCGCCATGGCAGCGCCTATTTCGACTATCTCGCCCTGCGCAAACGCTTCTTTGTCGATACGCTGGGCTGGCAGATCCCGCATGACGACACGGTCGAAATGGACCAGTACGACAACCCGCAGGCGCGCTATTCGCTCGTGCTGCGGGACGGTCAGGTGATTGCGGGCGCCCGCGCCATGCCCACGACCGCGACATGGGGCGAACATACCTACATGCTGCGCGACGCGATGGTGGGCAAGCTGTCCACGATCCCGCAGGACGTGATCGCAACCGAAATCACCTCGCCCCGGGTGTGGGAATGCACGCGGCTTGTGATCGCGCCCGACATCACCGCGATGGCGGACCGCATCCAGTGCCTCAACCTGATCGTGGACGGGCTGGTGGATATGGCCGAGGCTGCGGGAGCGGACCAGCTCATCTCGCTGTCGAACCTGTGGCTCTTGCGCGCGCTGCGCCAGTTGGGCTATGCGGCGGACCTTCTGGGCAAGCCCTATGTCAACGCAGATGACGGGCACAAATACGCGGTCATGGCGATCCCGACCGAACGCAGCCTGCCGGTCGTTCCGCGCGACCTGCCACGTGCCACCCATCTGCCACAGAATATGCCGCTGCATGCCCCGGTTCGTTCGCCCGTTCGTTCGCCGGTCCGTTCGCCGGTCTGAATGCACCGCTGACCTGTCCGGCACCGGGGGGTGGCCGGAGCAGGTTCGCGCGCCGTCATGCACCCAAAACGCGTGGTGATCGCGTCACGCGCCAAACACGCGGGCAAAGATCGTATCGACATGCTTGGTGTGGTAGCCGATGTCGAACTTGTCCTCGATCGCGTCCGGGCCGAGCGCCGCCGTCACCTCGGGGTCGGCCAGAAGCTCGGTCTTGAAATCCGCACCCTGTTCCCAGACCTTCATCGCGTTGCGCTGCACGAGGCGGTAGGCATCCTCGCGGCTGACACCCGCCTGCGTGAGCGCCAGAAGCACCCGTTGCGACATCACGAGGCCGCGAAACTTGTTCATGTTGGCCAGCATGTTGTCGGGATAGATCACCAGCTTTTCGACCAGCCCGGCCAGCCTGTGCAGCGCGAAATCGAGCGTGATCGTGGTATCGGGCCCGATCGCGCGCTCGACCGAGGAATGCGAGATGTCCCGCTCGTGCCAGAGCGCCACATTCTCGAGCGCGGGCGTCACGCCCATCCGCACCAGCCGCGCAAGCCCGGTGAGGTTTTCCGACAGGACCGGGTTACGCTTGTGCGGCATGGCGCTGCTACCCTTCTGGCCGGGGGAAAAGAACTCCTCGGCCTCGAGCACCTCGGTGCGCTGCATGTGGCGGATCTCGATGGCGATATTCTCGATGCTGCTGGCGATGACGCCCAGCGTGGCGAAATACATCGCATGACGGTCGCGGGGGATCACCTGCGTGCTGATCGGCTCGGGCGTGAGGCCCAGCATCGCGCAGACATGCGCCTCGACCGCCGGGTCGATATTGGCAAAGGTGCCGACCGCGCCGGAAATGGCGCCCGTGGCCACCTCGGCCCGCGCCGCCACCAGCCGCGCGCGCGCGCGCGCCATCTCGGCGTAAAAGCGGGCAAAGGTGAGCCCCATCGTCGTGGGTTCGGCATGGATGCCATGGCTGCGCCCGATGCGAACGGTGTCCTTGTGCTCATGCGCGCGGGCCCTGAGCGCGGCCAGCACCCGGTCGAGCCCGGCAAGCAAGAGGTCCGTCGCGCGCACCAGTTGCAGGTTGAACGTTGTGTCGAGCACATCGGAACTGGTCATGCCCTGATGGACAAACCGCGCCTGATCGGCCCCGACATGTTCGGCCAGATGGGTGAGAAAGGCGATCACGTCATGCTTCGTCACGGCCTCGATGGCGTCGATCCGCGCCACGTCGAATTCCACATCGCGCGCTTTCCAGACGGCCGCGGCATGTTCGGCGGGGATCACACCCAGCGCCGCCTGCGCGTCGCAGGCATGGGCTTCGATCTCGAACCAGATGCGGAACTTGGTCTCGGGCGCCCAGATGGCCACCATCTCGGGGCGGGAATAACGCGGGATCATGGGCGGACCTTTCGGGTTGGGGTGGCATGGCGGCTGTCATAGGATGGTGCGCGCGGCGTCACAAGGTTGTGGCGCGGGCGCAGGGGGGCAAAAGCGTGCTGGAGCGGGCTGATTTTCTGGGCGACTGGACGATCTCGCGCGAGATCCTTGATCGGCGCGCCGGGCAGACCGGTCAGTTTGGCGGGATGGCACGGTTCCTGGCCGAGGGGGCCGCGGCGCTGCGCTATGCCGAAGAGGGGCAGATGCGGATGGGCGACGGGCCGGTTCTGCTGGCGCGGCGCGGATACCTGTGGCGGTTCGCGGCAGGGCGGGTGGCCGTCTGCTTCGAGGACGGGCGCGATTTCCACAGTTTCGTGGCCGGCGTCAGCGGCGCGGGGACAGATCACCCCTGCGGCGCGGATCTCTACCGCGTGACCTATGATTTCGCGCATTGGCCGCTCTGGTCGGCCCGCTGGGAGGTGCGCGGCCCGCGCAAGGATTATGCGATGCTGTCACAATACCGGCGCTGTTAGCGCAAGCCGGACGCCTGCCGGCTTGCGCGATGCGACTGGCTGAGGCAAACAGGCGGTCACAGACGCATCAGACAGGAGACGGCGCCCATGGCCCTTACAATGAACGACAAGGTTCTGACCGAAGCCTTCGGCCCGACCCAGGGCACCGCCCGGCTGGCCAAACAGGCCGCGCTGGTGGTGGCGGGCATCGCGGTGCTGGCCGTCGCGGCCAAGGTGTCGGTCCCGATGTGGCCCTCGCCGGTGCCGATCACGCTGGGGACATTCGCGGTGCTGACCATCGGCGCGTCCTACGGCCCGCGCCTCGGGCTGATCACCATTCTGGGCTATATGCTGATCGGCGCGCTGGGCTATGATGTCTTTCAAGGCTCCTCGGCTGATCGCAACGGACTGGCCTACATGATGGGCGGCACGGGTGGCTATCTTGTGGGCTATACGCTCGCGGTCGCGGCTCTGGGCGCACTAGCGCGGCGCGGCTGGGACAGGTCTGTGCCGCTGATGGCGCTGGCGCTGCTGATCGGGAATGTCATCATCTATCTGCCCGGCATGGCCTGGCTCTATCACCTCGTCGATGCAGGCCTGTTCGACGCCAGCCGCTTTGCCACCGTCTGGGAGCAGACACTGGCCTGGGGCCTCACCCCCTATCTGATCGGCGACGCGATAAAGCTCGCGCTGGCCGCGCTGCTGATCCCCGCAGTGTGGAAGCTGATCGGCGCGGCCCGCGCCTGAGCCCGAAGGACACTCAAACCACGGGCGTGGCCGCTGGCTGCGCCCGTTGTCGTTTGCAGACCGCCACAGGCTTCTCTGTGCCCCAAATACTCATCCTTCCGCATCACCCATCAGCGCCGCGTCAAAGGGATAGCGCGTCAGGGTCTCGTGGCCATCCGCGGTGATGAGCACCTGATCCTCGAGCTTGATCGAGAAATCGCCGCCCTCCGGGCTCACCAGCGCCTCCACACACAACACCATGCCGGGTTCCAGCAGCAGGTCAAAGGCGCCTTCGACCCAGCCATCGGGGTAGGGCACAAAGGGCCATTCGTCGCATAGCCCCACGCCATGCATCCGGCAGGAGTATTTCTGCCGCTGGTATTGCGGCGCGAGGGTATGGCCGCCAAAGGTCAGCTCGCGGATGCTGATGCCGGGGCGCAGCATCGCCATGTCGGTGGCGATATGCTCGCGCGCATGGCGCATCGCGGCGATCATGTCGAGGCGCGGCGGGCGGGGGCCGATCCACCATGTCCGGCTGATGTCGATGCAGATGCCGTAGCAGCCGATCAGGTCGGTATCGAAGGCCAGGATCTCGTTCTCGCCGATGATGCGCGGCCCGGATTCCTGAAACCACGGGTTGGTGCGCGGGCCGGAGGCGAGCAGCCGCGTCTCGATCCATTCGCCGCCACGGCGGATATTGCCGGCGTGCAGCTCGGCCCAGACATCATCTTCGGACACAGTGCCGCGCGGGATTTCCTGGCGGGCAAAGCGCTCCATTTCCACGATCGCGGCCTCGCAGGCGTGGTGGGCGGCGCGCATCGCGGTGATCTCGTCGGGGCCCTTGATTGCGCGGGCGCGCTCGGTGACCTCTTCGCCCTCCATGACGGCAAATCCCGTCCGCTCCAGCGCGCGCAGGCCGTTGATCATGATCTTGTCCACCGCAAGGCGCCGGTTCGTGCCGGCATGGGCGCGCATCACCTCGTCCACCTGCGCGGCAAAGGATGTCGCATCCTCGGCGACGCGGTCGCCGCAGACATTGTAGAAGAACGAGGCGCCGCTGCGCCGTTCCGTCACCAGCGGGTTGAAATCCGCGAGAAACGGCGCCTGCTTGTAATCCCACAGCACCATATGCCCGTCGGCGCAGACAAGGCAGGCGCGAAACGGGTTATGGCTGTTCCACAGCTGCATGTTGGTGCTGTCGGTCGCGTAGCGGATGTTGAGCGGGTCGAACATCAGCACGCCGCCATAGTCGCGCGCGACCAGCGCCTGCACCAGCCGCGCGTGGCGATAGGTGCGCATCGCGGCCAGGTCGGGCAGGGCGAGCCCCGCCGCCGCCCATTCGGCAAAGGCCAATTGCGTCGGCCCGATCTCGACCCGGTCATTGTCATTGGGGGTGCCGTCGCCGAGGGTTGCGCCGCGCGTCGGGTCGATCTTGCGGATATGGGCGTAGGCTGGTCGGTCCATCGCGGCCTCCTGCGGATTGTGCGATGGTCGGGGAGGGGGGCGCGACTGTCCTGCCGGGATGCGACATTTTCCGGTTAAGTTCGGTCGCCGGGCGCGCTAGACCAAGCCTCATGGATGATGATGTGATCCTGCAGCGGGAGATCCCCGAGGACCAGCGCGCACAGGCGATGGCGCGGCTGCCGGCGATGCAGCCGGTGCGGCCCGGCGCGTGGTTGCAGGTCGATGAGGCCTATGCCCCGCAGCTCGCGCTCAAGGCGCGGTTGCTGGCGACCCGGCCGGGCGACGTGCTCGCGGTGCTGCCGGGGGCCGAGGCGGCCGCGGACGAATTGCTCGATGTCGTGCTGGCAGAGGTTGCGGAAATCGCGGGTTTTGAGGTCGGCGCGCAAGCGGTCGCGCGGCCGGATGGCGTGACGGTTGCCCTTGACCGCAGCGCGCCCCTCGTCACCCTGTCGCGACTGGTGCAGGAGGATCTGTGCATCCTGCACAAACAGGGGTCCGAGCATGTGCTGACCGCTGCACTCCTGTGCTTTCCCGCCGCCTGGACGCTGGCCGAAAAGATCGGCCGCCCGCTGGGGCGCATCCATACCCCGGTGCCGCGCTATGATGCGGATGTCGCGGCGCGGGTGCAGCGGATGTTCGACATGGTGGGCGGGGGAAGGGTGCTGTGGCGGGCCAATCTGCTGCGCTATGACGACCCCGCGCTCTTTCAGCCGCATACCGAGGCCGCGCCGCGCGCTGTCGGGCATGAGGGATCGCCCTATGAGCGCAGCGAGCGGCAGACGATCCTGCGGCTGCCGCAGACGGGGGCGGTGATTTTCTCGATCCACACAAAAATGATACGCCGGCGCGACGCAACCGTGCCAGACGCGCGCTAAAGTCGTGGCGTCCCATCCCGCGCAGGCGGTGCGGGCCATGGCAGCGGCGCCATTCAGGCGCCGGCGGCGAGCCAGACGCTGGTCGATTTCCCTAGCGGCGTGTTCGCGCGCTGAGGACGGTCTGCGCAACGGGGTCAGGCCTGTTGCGCACGGTCTGCCAGCGGGTGGTGGCGCGGCAGGTTGCGCAGCTTGCAGACCGCCGATCTTGCCCCGGCGCGCAGGGTCATGATGACCTCGGTCGCGCTGGGCTTGCGCGGCGCGGCGGGTTGGCTTTGGCCGGTGGCGAGTGTGGCGCCGAGCCGTGCCATGACGTCATCGTCAGAGGTAGCGATGACATCGGTCATCTGGTCGATCAGATCGGTGGTCACGACAGCGGGAAGCACGTGCCAGACCATGCGCGTGATCGGGTGTTTGCGCGCCAGGCGTGTCGTGATCGTCTTGCAGATCGCGTCGTGGCGAAGGGTGGTCAGGCTGCGGCCTGATCCGGGCCCGTCACCGACGGCGACGGTCAGGCAGGTCTGTTCGGCGCGCCGCAGGCCGGATGCGATGGCCAGCGTGATGCGCAGCGGGCCAAAGTCGAGCATGGCCACATCGTCATGATCCCAGGTCAGTTCCGGCAGCAACCCCTGGCTGAACGCGCGAGCGAGGGCTGCGACCTCGGACGTGAAGTCGAGGTCGGGCGCGTCTGCGAAAAAGAGCTGCGCGAGGGTGCTGGTCGGTTCACTGGTCATCACATGTCTCCGTTCTGGGCATGAACCGACTGTGATCAGGCATTATGACGCCATTTGGGGGGTATTGTGGAATGTGCGTGGCCAATCACGGGAACCGGCCTTGTTTCTGCCTTGATTACAATCGGGCCAGTTCGCACCGACTGTTTCCAGAGCGCTGACGTCATGCGGCGCCTGCCCGCAGGTGAGCCAGTGCAGCGCGGGCCGCGCCGGCTGGCTGCGTCAGGTGGCTGCGTCAGGTGGCTGTGCCAGACAAAAGGGGCGCCCCGAAGGACGCCCCGCCTGTGGTCTGGTCTGCCGAAACGGCTTAGCAGGAATAGTACATCTTGTACTCGACCGGGTGCGGCGTGTGCTCGAAGGCATAGACCTCTTCCCACTTGAGCGCGATGTAACCCTCGAGCTGGTCCTTGGTGAACACGTCGCCTGCGAGCAGGAAATCGTGGTCTTTTTCCAGCTCTTCCAGCGCCTCGCGCAGCGAGCCGCAGACCGTGGGGATCTGCGCCAGTTCTTCGGGCGGCAGATCGTAGAGGTCCTTGTCCGACGCGGGGCCCGGGTCCATCTTGTTCTTGATCCCGTCGAGGCCGGCCATCAGCAGGGCGGCAAAGGCCAGATAGGGGTTGGCCGAGGGATCGGGAAAGCGCGCTTCGACGCGCTTGGCCTTGGGGCTTTCCGACCACGGAATGCGGATGCAGCCAGACCGGTTGCGCGCGGAATAGGCGCGCAGGACGGGGGCTTCGAAGCCCGGGATCAGGCGCTTGTAGCTGTTGGTGCTGGGGTTGGTGATCGCGTTCAGCGCCTTGGCATGTTTCAGGATGCCGCCGATGAAATAGAGAGCCTCCTGGCTGAGGTCGGCGTATTTGTCACCGGCAAAAAGCGGCTTGCCGTCCTTCCAGATCGACATGTTGACATGCATGCCCGATCCGTTGTCGCCATAGATCGGCTTGGGCATGAAGGTCGCGGTCTTGCCATAGGCCTGGGCCACGTTGTGGATGACGTATTTGTATTTCTGGATCTCGTCGGCCTGCTTGGTCAGCGTGCCGAAGATCAGGCCAAGCTCGTGCTGGGTCGAGGCGACCTCGTGGTGGTGCTTGTCCACCTTCATGCCCATGCGCTTCATCGTCGAAAGCATCTCGGAGCGCATGTCCTGCGCGTCGTCGATCGGGTTGACGGGGAAATAGCCGCCCTTGACACCCGGCCGGTGGCCGGTGTTGCCGCTTTCGTATTCGGTGTCGGTATTCCAGGCGGCATCGACGCCATCGACCTGATAGGACACCTTGTTCATCGTGACCGAATAGCGCACGTCATCAAAGATGAAGAATTCGGCCTCGGGGCCCATATAGGCGGTGTCGCCGATACCGGACGCCTTGAGATAGGCCTCGGCCTTGACGGCGGTGCCGCGCGGGTCGCGGTCATAGGCCTCGCCGGTGTCGGGCTCGACCACGTTGCAATGGATGCAGAGCGTCTTTTCGGCATAGAACGGGTCGAGATAGGCGCTGGCGGCGTCGGGCATCAGTTTCATGTCGGACTGGTCGATCGACTTCCAGCCGGCGATGGACGAGCCATCGAACATGAAGCCTTCTTCGAGAAAGTCCTCATCGACCAGATCGGCTATGACAGTCACATGCTGCAATTTGCCACGCGGGTCGGTAAAGCGGATGTCGACGTATTCGACATCTTCGTCCTTGATGGTCTTGAGAACATCAGCGTTGTTCATCTGCGTTGTTTCCCCTTGGAGTAGGCGTAAAACTGGAAAAGCGTCAGAGGGCGTCGTCGCCCGTCTCGCCGGTGCGGATACGGATCGCCTGTTCGACGGGCGACACAAAGATCTTGCCGTCGCCGATCTTGTCGGTCTTGGCCGCGGCAATGATGGCGGCGATGGCGCCATCGACCTGATCGTCGGACAGGACGACCTCGATCTTTACTTTGGGCAGGAAATCAACGACATACTCGGCACCACGGTAAAGCTCCGTATGGCCCTTCTGGCGGCCGAACCCCTTGACCTCGACAACCGAGAGCCCCTGGACGCCCACTTCCTGAAGCGCTTCCTTGACCTCGTCGAGCTTGAACGGCTTGATGATCGCCTCGATCTTCTTCATGGCCAGCGACTCCCTTGCTTTCCTGATAAAGGGCGTGAGACCATTTCTGAGGGGTCTCCACAATTGACGTGACCTGCCTTTGACATGCAGGCGGAGACAAATCCAGAGCATGCGGTGAGGATTTGTGCGGATTGCCCAATAAATGTGCGATCCGGTAACGCGGGGGAGCGACCGATGACCGAACTGCTCAGCGCTGCCCAAATGCGCAGCATCGAAGAGGCGGAAATCGCCGCAGGGCGGGTGACCGGGCGTGACCTGATGGAGCGCGCGGGGCGTGGCGTGGTCGATGCGGTCTTTGCCCAATGGCCGGAACTGGCGGCGGGGCCGTTTCGTGCCGTCGTGCTTTGCGGGCCGGGCAACAATGGCGGCGACGGGTTCGTCGTGGCGCGGTTGCTCAAGCAATGGGGCTGGGCGGTGGAGGTGTTCCTCTATGGCGATGCTGACCGCCTGACGCCGGATGCAAGGCGGAATTATGAGCGGTGGGTGGGGATGGGGGCGGTGCGCCCCTTTCCGCAGGAACGCCCTGATGCCTGGAGTGCCAGGCTGATCGTCGACGCGATGTTCGGCACCGGACTGACCCGCCCGCTGCCCGACGATATTATGGCAGCGATCCTGGGATGCCTGCCCGAGGGCGATCTGAAGGAGGAGAAAGACCCGCCGCATGTGGTTTGTGTCGATCTGCCCACCGGCCTTTCTGCGGATACCGGCGCGCTCCTTCCGGCCGCGGTCTGCGCTGACCTGACGGTGACCTTTCACGCAATAAAACTGGGGCATGTTCTGGGCCGGGGGCCGGAGTTTTGCGGCAGGCTTGCGCTGGTCGATCTCGGCATCGGTGCGCAGCCTGATCGCGGGCTGGTCGGCCGCTCGCCGGATTCTGTCGTCCGGCTGATCGACAGCGTGCCCCCTCTTGGCAAGCGGGGCGGGGGGCACAAATTTGGCTACGGCCATGCCCTGATCCTCTCCGGTGGTCCCGGCAAGGGCGGGGCCGCGCGCATGGCGGCGCGCGGCGCGTTGCGGATCGGGGCGGGACTGGTCAGTTTGGGCGTGCCGCCCGCCGCGTTGCAGGAGAATGCGGCGCGGCTGGATGCGGTGATGCTGCGGTCAGTGAAGGATGCAGATGCGCTGTCGGCTTGGTTGCACGAGGATGCGCGGATCAATGCGCTCTGTATCGGGCCAAGCTTTGGCACCGGCCCGCGGCATGGCGCATGGGTCGGGGCGGTGCTGGATGCGAGGCGCCCGACTGTGCTGGATGCGGATGCGCTGACGCTGGTGGCGCAGGACGCGGTGCTTTTTGGCAAGCTGCACGAAGGTTGCGTGCTGACCCCGCATGGCGGCGAATTTGCGCGGCTGTTTCCCGATATCGCGGCGCGCCTTGCCGCACCTGCGACGCGCGGGCCGGCCTATTCAAAGGTGGATGCGACACGCGACGCGGCGCGGCGTGCGGGCTGTGTGGTGCTGTTCAAGGGGCCCGATACCGTGATCGCTGACCCGCAGGGGCACTGCGCCGTCAATTCCGCGCATTACGGACGCGCGGCACCCTGGCTTGCGACGGCGGGATCGGGCGATGTCCTGGCCGGGTTCATCACCGGGCTGCTGGCGCGGGGGTCTGACCCGATGAAGGCGGCCGAGACGGCTGCCTGGCTGCATGTGGAATGCGCCCGCAATTTCGGCCCCGGCCTGATCGCCGAAGACATTCCCGAAACGCTGCCCGCTATCCTTCGCGCGCTCGGGGTCACCTGACGGGGTCACCTGACGGGGGGATCCGGCGGGGGGATCTGGCGGGGGGATCATCCGGACCGGTGCGTGGTTTGTCCTTCATTCAGGGTCGGATTGTCCCGCCAGGGATCAAGTAGGGCCTCGCTTTGATGGCTGGCTAGAGACCGGTGCCGATCTCGACCCCGTCGCAATAGATGATGTGGGGCGCGTCGAAGGTGAGGGTGTGGACCCGCATCCGGCAGCGCGGCTGTTGCGCGACGAATTCGCCGTCGATCAGGCGGCTGGCCGGCACCAGAGCGTTGAGGCGGCCGAACAGGGCCATGGCGCGCCAGTCGCGCAGATGAAGCTGTGCATCGGGCAGCACCGTCATGTCGCGGTCGGGACGGGTATGGCCGAGCGAGCCGGCGAGGATGCGGATCGGATTGACCTCGACCTCGGTCACTTCGATGGCGCGCAGGACGGCCACGCCGCTGTCGCGCGTGATGACCCGGTCGCCTGTGACAAGATCCTCGACAGGGATTTCCCCCCGCAGCGTCAGGACCGACGTGCCG
>JAACUH010000014.1 GCA_009993005.1 Rhodobacterales bacterium | reverse complement strand
CCGGCATGCGCGCGCGCCGCTCGGGCAGCATCGTGAACATATCCTCGGTGTCGGCGCAGCGCGGCGGCGGCATCTTCGGCGGCCCGCACTATTCCGCCGCCAAGGCAGGCGTGCTGGGGCTGACCAAGGCCATGGCGCGCGAGCTTGCGCCCGACGGCGTGCGTGTCAACGCGGTCTGCCCCGGCTTCATCGCCACCGACATCACCGCCGGCAAGCTGACGGCCGAGATGCACGCGCAGGTGCTGGCGGGGATCCCGATGGGTCGCGCGGGCGAGGCGGTCGATGTGGCGGGCTGCGCCCTGTTCCTCGCCTCAAGCCTTTCGGCCTACTGCACGGGAACGGAAGTCGATGTGAACGGTGGATCGCTGATCCACTGACGACGGCTGAAAACTCAAAATAAACCAACGGAGGAAACACCATGAAATCGTCGCTGATCACCCTGATCGTCGCCGGCGCGCTTGCGGCTTCGGCCGCGTCCGCCGAGACCGTCATCTTCGCCCACGGCGCCAACGCCGGGAACCCGCGCTTCGTCGCCGCGGAGAAATGGGCCGAGCTGTTCGCCGCCTGTACCGGCGGCGCGCACACGGTCAACGTCGCGCCGTCCGCCACCATGGGCGACGACGTCGAGCTGCTGACCTCGGCCTCGGCCGGCGTGATCCAGATCACCGCCAACAGCCAGGGCGCCATGTCCCAGATCGTCCCCGAGATCGGGCTGCTGGGCCTGCCGTTCCTGTTCGCCGACCTGCCCGCCGCCTGGGCGGTGCTCGACGGCGAAGTCGGCGAGATGCTCGACGCCCGCGCCCAGAACGCCGGGCTGAAGGTGCTGGGCTTCTGGGACAACGGCATCCGCCATGTCAGCCATACCAAAAAGGCCGTGCCGACCCCGGCCGACGTGGCGGGCATGAAGATCCGCACGCCCCCCGACAATATGACCGTCGCCATCTTCCAGGCCCTCGGCGCGTCGCCCGCGCCGCTGGCGTTCTCCGAACTGCCCACCGCCCTGCAATCGGGCGTCTTCGACGGGCAGGAGAACCCGCTGACCAACATCTACTCGTCCAAGATCCACGAGATCACGCCGTTCATCACCCTGACCGGCCACAAGTATGAGTCCACGCCCGTGGTCGCCGGCCTCGGCTGGTGGTCGGGCCTCGACGCGGCGACGCAAGCCTGCGCACTGTCCGCCACGGCCGAGGCGGGCGAGATGCAGCGCGCGCTGTCGCTTGAGGCCGAGACCTCCCTGCGCCCGACGATGGAGGCCGAGGGCGCCACCTTCACCGAGACCGACCGCGCCGCCTTCGTCGCTGCGACCGCATCGGTCTACGACGCCTATGCCCGGGATTTCCCCGAGCTGGTCGGCGCGCTGCGCGAAGCCGCAGGTCAGTAATGGGACAGGGGGATCGTGAAGCCCTGCGTCGCGACGCGAAGGGGGCCCGGTCCCCCTTCCTTCGCCTCGCCGACGGGGCAGTCGGCCTGCTCGACTGGAGCGGCCGCCTCATCGCCTTCAGCAGCCTGGCCGTGCTGTTCGTCACGCTGCTGCTCAACGTGGTGCTGCGCTACGCCTTCGGCTCCGGCATCGCCTGGGCCTATGAGATCCACGCGCTGCTGCTGCCCTGGATGGTGGCGGGCGGGGTCGTGATCGCCGCCGCGCGCGGCCGCAACATCACCGTCACGCTGTTGCCGGACATGGCGGGCGCCGTGACGGCGAAACTGCTCGCCGTCACGGCGCAGATCGCGGTCGTCGCCATCTGCGTCGGCGTCCTGCAGTCGAGCCAGCCGATCCTGCGCGCCTCTCAGTTCCAGACGCTGTCGACGCTGGGGATCAAGCAGGTCTGGGGCTACGCGAGCCTTGTCTACGCCTTTGGCGGCATGGGCCTCATCGCCGCCCTGACCGTGCTGCGCCTGATCGCGGGTGCCGACGCGGGCCCGCGCGATCCCGCCAGCGCCAGCCTGAGCTGAGGGGGGACACGCCATGACCGCTCCATTGATCTGGGTGTTCCTGTTGCTGATGGCCCTCGCCGTTCCCGTGGGCTTCGCCATGCTGGGCGGCGTCGCCGCCGCCCTGCTGATCGACGGCAAGCCCCTCGCCGTCATCGCGCAGCGCCTCTACACGCCGACGCAGAGCTTCCCGATGCTGGCGATCCCGTTCTTCATCCTGGCGGGCAGCCTGATGATGTCGGGGCGCTTCGGGGTCTATCTCGTCAACATCGCCCGCCTGCTGGTCGGCCATTTCAAGGGCGGGCTGGGACAGGTGTCGATCATCGGCTCGGTGATGTTCGGCGGCGTGTCGGGCTCGGCGGTCGCCGACGCCACCGCGCTCGGCAACGCGCTGATCCCGGTGCAGAAGGAGCAGGGCTACCCTGCCGGCTTCGCCGCGGCGATCAACTCGGCGTCCTCGACCATCTCGGTCCTGATCCCGCCGTCGATCCCGCTGATCCTCTACGGCCTCGTCGCCAACGTCTCGATCGTCGACCTGTTCGTGGCCGGCATCCTGCCGGGCGTGATGCTGGGCCTCGGCATGTTCGCCGCAGTCTGGTGGGTGGCGCGGCGGCAGGACCTGCCGCGCTCGCCGCTGCCGGGGGGCTTTCGCGCCTTCCGCGGCCAGATCCTCACGGCCCTGCCGGCGCTGCTGATGCCGGTGTTCGTCATCGGCACGCTGCGCTTCGGCGTCGCCACGCCCACCGAAGTCAGCGTGATGGCCGTGGCCTATGCGCTGATCGTCAGCGGCCTCGTCTACCGCGACCTCTCGTTGCGCACGATGTGGGAGGCGGCGGTCGAGACGGCGCTGATGACCGGCGCGGTGATGCTGATCATCATGGCGTCCTCAACCATCCAGTGGGTGCTGACCGCCGAGCAGACCCCACAGGCGCTGACCGCCTTCATGATCGGCACGTTCTCGGAGCCGTGGATGATCATCCTCGCGCTCAATGTCGTGATGCTGGTGATCGGCGCCTTCCTCGACCTGCCCGCCGCAGTGCTGCTGCTGGGGCCGCTGTTTGTGGCGATCGGTCAGGCGATCGGGATGGACCCGGTGCAGTTGGGGCTGATGATGGTGGTGAACCTGTCGATCGGCCTCTACACGCCGCCGGTCGGCACGACGCTGTTCATCTCGGCCGCCATCGCGCAGGTCGGCGTGGGACAGGTGGTGCGGGCGTTGCTGCCCTTCTACCTCGTGGCCATCGCCGCGCTGCTGCTGATCTCGTTCGTCCCGGCGCTGACGATCTACTGAGCCGCGCCGTGGATCAGTTCCGGCCCGGAACCGGGCCGGAACGTGCATCCCAGCGCAGTCAGGCGCCCCCGCGCCTCGGCTTCGTGCTCGCGGCAGGCGGTCTCCAGCCAGGCGGCGAAGCGGGCGACGATGCGCCGGTTGAAGTGTCGGGGCGGGCAGACCAGCCAGTAGCCCTGGAAGTCGATCACCGGAAAGGCGGGCGCGAAGGGGACAAGCTCGCCGCGCATCAGTTCGGGCAAGCACAGCGTCAGGCTGTCGAGCGCGAGCCCGCCGCCCTGCTTGGCCATCTCGATCGACATCGAGGATCGGTCGAAGCGGAACGGATAGCTGAGATCGGGCAGCACGATCCGGTTCGAGGCCAACCACAGATCCCAGCGATACAGCATCTTCACGCTGTCGATCAGCCGCGCGGCGGCGAGCTGCGCCACAGTATCGTCCGACACGGCCCGCAGCTTCGCCAGATAGTCCGGGCTGCACAGCGGCAGCACCAGATCGTTCATCATCGGCAGGACCGTCAGCCCAGTCCACCCGCCGAGGCCATAGCGCACGTCGAGATCCACCGCCTCGGTCTCGAAAGCCGTGAAGTCGGGGGTGGCGTCGATGCGGATGTTCCAGTCGGGGTTGTCGGCCGCGAAGCCCGCGATGCGGGGGCCAAGCCAGCGCACGCCGAAGCTTGGGCTGACGCGTATGGTCAGGCTACGCACGTCGCGCTGGCGGGCGATGGCGTTGCGCGCATTGCGCATGGCGCCGAAAGCCTGCGTCGTGGTCTGAAAGAGCCGATCGCCGTCCAGCGTCAGCACCAGCCGCCGCTTCTCGCGCCTGAACAGCCGCACGCCGAGCTGGCCTTCCAGCAGCCGGATCTGCTGGCTGACGGCGGAGGGCGAGACGCCGAGTTCTTCGGCGGCCCTCGTGACGCCGCCAAGCCGCGCGACGGCCTCGAAATGCTCGGTGGCCTTCAGGTTGATGTCCTTCATCGCGCGAGCCTACCCCGGCCCGCATCGCTGGAACAGCAGCGTCGGCCACCCGTCCCGCCCGATCGACTGGCGGCTTGTCGCCTACGGCTCTCCATGGGGCGACCGGCGGCTTCCGGGAGCCCTCAACGCGGCCAAGCCCTGCGTGACCGTCGAAACCGGGATCATCCTTGAGCTGCGCCGCGTGGGGATGCTTCATGTCAACGCGAGCGCCGTCATCAGAATCACGCTCGCAATGCGGGCAAGATCTGCATGGAGCGA
>JAACUH010000069.1 GCA_009993005.1 Rhodobacterales bacterium | reverse complement strand
CGGGTATCGTTTCTCATGGTCAGCGTTGCCGCTGGGCGTGTCTTTGGCATCATGCGCAGCCTGCGCCATGAAATCGCCAATGCCAGGTCTCTACAACCCGTTGAAAAACATGCGCTCTTTGCCACGGTCGCGGGCGAGACCCATACCATCGGTGTGACCATGGCCGCCGACATGTTCCGGTCGCGCGGCTGGCGGATCGAGTTGCACACCGGACTTGAACATGACGAATTGGTCGAAGCCGCCTCGCGCCTGCCGCATGAAATCATCGGGCTGTCGGCCGGGCATCCCAATGCGCTTGTGTCTTTGGCGCGGCTGATCGTGGCCTTGCGCGTTACGCATCCGCAGGCGCATATCCTTGTCAGTGGTGGCATCATCGCGCATGTGCCCGATCTCAACACCCTCATCCACGCCGATTCGGTCATCGGCTCTGCCCAGGCAGCGATGTCTTTTCTCGACCAGTTGTCCGATCCCGCATCGGGCGAATAGGCGAGGTCAGCGC
This sequence comes from Rhodobacterales bacterium, assembly GCA_009993005.1. GTDB lineage: Bacteria > Pseudomonadota > Alphaproteobacteria > Rhodobacterales > Rhodobacteraceae > JAACUH01. Next base: position 54,157 of record JAACUH010000069.1, on the reverse strand, counting down.
GCCTCGCCCAGCTTGCGGGCCTGCGTCAGTGTCAGCCCTGTCGCCAGCGCCTCGGGATCGATCCTGAGGTCGAGCACGGCGAGCGTCCCCGCCCCGCGCGCGCGGGCAAAGGCAGGGGCGAGGTCTGTCATGCGCAGCACCGTCTCGCCATGCCCGCCATAGGCACGCGCCAGCGCCGCAAAGTCCGGGCTGGCGAGGTCGGTGCCCGAGACGCGACCGGGATAGGTGCGTTCCTGATGCATCCGGATCGTGCCGTAGCGGCCGTTGTTCATCACCAGCACGATGGGGCAAGCGCCATGCTGCACCGCCGTGGACATCTCGTTCAGCGTCATCTGGAAACAGCCATCGCCCGCAAGGCAGACCACCAGCCGGTCGGGATGGGCAAGCGCCGCCGAGACCGCGGCGGGAAAGCCGTAGCCCATGGAGCCTGACGTCGGCGCAAGCTGGGTCCGGTAGCGCTTGTAGCAGAAATAGCGATGCAACCAGGCAGCGTAGTTGCCCGCGCCGTTGGTGATGATCGCATCCTCGGGCAGGGTGGCCGAGAGCCAGGCGATGACCTCTTCCTGACGCACGTCACCGGGAGTGGGCTGTGGAGTCACCCAGGCGTCATACTCCGCGCGCGCCGCGCGGGTCCAGTCGCCCCAATCCGTCCCGCAGGCGGGAAGCGCCGCCAGCGCGCGCGTAAAATCAGGGGCGGTGGCGGTGACGGCAAGCGCGGGGCGATAGACACGGCCGGGCTCGTCAGGATCAGCGTGAATGTGGTAGATTGATTTTTTAGCCTCTGAGGGATCAATGAGAGTGTATCCTTGCGTCTCGATATCGCCGAGCCGCGACCCCAGCACCAGCACCGCATCCGCATCGCGCAGCCGCTGTGCCAGACGCGGGTTTGGCCCGACGTTCAGATCGCCCGCATAATTCGGGTGCCGGTTGTCGATGTAGTCCTGCCGGCGAAAGCCGGTTGCAACCGGCAGCCCCTGCGTTTCGGCAAACCGCGCGAGATCGGTCGCCGCCTGCGCCGACCAATGCGGCCCACCCACGACCACGAGCGGCCGCGCGGCCTGCGCCACCCGCGCCATCACTGCGGCGGCGCTGGCCGCATGGTCGGGCGGCAATATCGTCACCGGACCGGCGAGGTCCGCGACATCGGCCTGCGCGCTCAGCATGTCCTCGGGCAGGGCCAGCACCACAGGGCCGGGGCGCCCCGCCATCGCCACGTGAAAGGCGCGGCCGATATATTCTGGCAGGCGGTCGGTCTGGTCCACCTCGGCCACCCATTTCGCCAGCCCACCAAAGACGGCGCGGTAATCGACCTCCTGAAACGCCTCGCGGTCGCGATGGCTGCGGTCGATCTGGCCCACGAACATCACCATCGGCGTGCTGTCCTGCCGCGCGATGTGGATACCCGCGCTCGCATTCGTGGCCCCCGGCCCGCGGGTGACGAAACAGACGCCGGGCCGCCCGGTGAGCTTGCCATGCGCCTCGGCCATCATGGCGGCGCCGCCCTCCTGCCGGCAGACGATATTGCGGATCCCGCTGTCATAGAGCCCGTCGAGTGCGGCGAGAAAGCTTTCGCCCGGCACGGAAAACACCCGCTCGACCCCGAGGATCGCGAGTTGATCGGCAAGGATCTTGCCTCCATGCCGCATGTTCACCTGCATCTGCGCCTCCACCCGTTGCGGCAGCACCATGGTTCAGCCGGCGGACAGTGACAATCCCTTGCCCGGCGCCGGCCCGGTGTTACCTAGGGTGGACAGCAAACCGGCAGGGACCACATGACAACACTTCTGGGCATTTGCGGCGCATTGCGCGCCGCCTCAACCAACCGCATGCTTCTGCGCGAGGCCGCGCTGCACTTTGCCCCCGACAGCTATGTCGAGGCCGACATCGACCTGCCGCTTTACAATGCGGATGTCGAGGCCAACGGCATCCCGGCCAAGGTCACAGCCCTCGCCACCCAGATCGCGCAGGCCGACGCGGTGGTGATCTCGACGCCGGAATACAACAAGGCGCTGTCGGGCGTGCTCAAGAACGCGCTCGACTGGGTGAGCCGGACGCAGCCTTCGCCCTGGCGGGACAAGCCGGTTGCGATCATGTCGGCGGCAGCGGGGCGCGGGGGTGGCGAGCGGGCACAGTTTTCGCTGCGGCTGTGCCTCAACCCGTTCCGCGCCCATGTGCTGGCGGGGCCCGAGATGATGCTGGCGGCCTCGGCCGAGCAATTCGACGCGCAGGGCCACCTGACCTCTGCCCACTACAGCGCGACGCTGGCCGAACTGATGGCTGAATTGCGCAAGGCGGCAAGCCGCGCAGGCTAGAGCGGGGATTTCCCTTGCCCCCAAGCGCAGGCTAGACAGGCGGGCATGACCTTGCCCGCCTCGCGCCTGCACAGCCTGCCCGACACGCTCGACCCTGCGCGGGCGCGCGCGCTCCAGGCCGCGCTGGGACAAGAGCCCGACATCATGGCGGGCAGCCCCCTGCCCGGCTTTTTCCACCAGATCTATTTCTGGGACCCGCGCCCGCCCGCCGACCTCGGCCCCGACGGGCATCCGCGCCCCGACGTGCGTATTCCCGGCATCGCCCTGCCGCGGCGGATGTGGGCCGCCGGGCGCGTCCTTTTCCACCAGCCGCTGATCGCCGGGATGCAGGCCGAGCGCATCACCGCCGTCGAAGCCGTGACGCGGCGCGAGGGGCGTTCGGGCCGCCTTGCCTTTGTCCGGCTGCGCCATGACATTCGGCAGCGCCGCGCACTGGCGCTGACCGAATGGCAGGAGCTTGTCTATCGCGAGGCGGCAGGCGAGGGCCCCGCCCCCCTGGCCCCCCGCGCCCCCGAGACGGCCGAGGTCGCCTATGACTGGCAGGCCGACAGCACTCTGCTGTTCCGCTACTCCGCGCTGACCTGCAACGGGCACCGCATCCATTACGACGCGGACTATGCGCGCGGGGTCGAGGGCTACGGCGGCCTCGTGGTGCACGGCCCGCTTCTGGTGCAGATGCTGGTGATGCTGGCCGAGGCCCGCGCGCCGCTGACCGAGATCAGCTACCGCGCCACGGCGCCATTGCTGGCGAACGAGCCCGCGCGGCTCTGCGCGCAGGGCCAGACGCTCTGGGTCGCGGGCCGCGACGGGCGGCAATGCATGACGGCGCGGGTGCGCTAACGCGCGGCGTCGCCCTGCAACAGGGTGAGCAGCGCGAGCGAGGCATAGCCATCGGGCACATGGCCGCGCGCCTGCTGAAAGCCGCGGATCGCGTTGATCGTGTTGGGCCCGACCAGCCCATCCACGCCCCTGGTGTCGAAACCGGCCCGGGTGAGCAGCGCCTGCATCTCCTGCCGCTCGGCAAAGGTCAGCGCACGGTCGTCATAAGGCCATGTGCCGACAATAGGCCCGCCGCCCCGCAGCCGGTCGGCCAGATGCCCCACCGCGATCACATAGGCATCGGCGGTGTTGTAACTTTCCAGCGCGCGGAAATTGTCGAAGATCATGAAGGCCGCGCCCCGCGCCCCGCCCGGCAGCAGGACCGAAGCCCGGCCATGCAGCGGCACCGCACGCCCCGCCGTGTCGCGCACGCCCAGCGCCGCCCAGAGCGCGGGCGATTTCGTCACCGCGCGGTCGGCCATCAGATAGTCGAAACCCTCGGGCAGCCTCACCTCCACCCCCCAGGGCTGGCCCGTCACCCAGCCATTCGCGGCGAGATAGGCGGCCGTCGAGGCGAGCGCATCGGTCGGGTCATCGCCCCAGATATCGCGCCGTCCGTCGCCCGTGAAATCAACCGCAAGCGCCTCGTAGGACGTGGGCATGAACTGCGTATGCCCCATCGCCCCTGCCCAGCTTCCCCGCATCCGGTCAGGTGTCACCACGCCGCTGTCGAGGATACGCAGCGCGGCCAGCAATTGCGCCTCGTAGAACGCGCCGCGCCGCCCGTCATGGGCCAGCGTCGCCATCGCCTCGATGATCGGCGTGTCGCCGCGCACCGCGCCATAGGCGCTCTCGAGCCCCCAGATTGCCACGACGACATGCTTGTCCACGCCATAACGTGCCTCGATCGCGTCGAGCACCTGCCCATGCCGCGCCAGCGCCGCACGGCCGCTGGCGATGCGATCATCCGACACGGCGGTCGCGAGATAATCCCAGATCGTCTTGGTAAACTCGTTCTGGTTGCGGTCGCGGGTCAGGACGGTTTCGTTCAGCGTCACCCCGGCAAAGGCCGCGTCGAATGTCGCGGCGCTGATCCCTTCGGCCAGCGCGCGGGGGCGGAAATCGGTGATCCAGCGCGCGAGGCTCTCGGTCGGGTCGGTGGCGGCAGGGTCGGGCATGGCGGGGGCCTCTTGCAGGGATGGTGCGGCATCGGGGTCGGCGGCCAGCGGCGGGGCCGCGAGCGCGAGCAGGACCATGAGGGTCGCCTTTTGCATCGGCCTAACCGCCCAGCACGATCTGCATCTTGACCTGTCCGGCAGGCCCCTGCGCGGCCAATGCGAAGGCTTCGACGCTGTCCTTGAAATCCCATGTCCGGGTGATCAGCGGGGCAAGGTCGATGGCCCCCGCCCCCAGCATCGCCACACATGCGTCAAAGACATGGGCATAGCGGAACACATGTTCGACCCGCGCCTCCTTGATCTGGGCGGCGGGCACGTCATAGGCGATGGGGGCAAGCGGCATGCCGACAAAGACCACCACACCACCGGGGCAGAGCGGCGCAAAGACGCTTGCGGCCGCGCGCGCGTCGCCCGAGCATTCATAGACCACATCCGCCCCCCAGCCCGTCGTTGCCGCCGCCACCGCATCGGCCAGCGACCCGCTGCGGACATTGACCGTGCTCACCGCACCAAGGCCCGCGGCGATGGCGAGCTTGCTGTCGTCCACATCGCTCACCACCACATGCGCGCAGCCGGCGGCGAGCGCCGCCAGCACGGTGACGAGCCCGATCGGCCCGGCACCCATCACCACCGCGACATGGCCGGGCCGCGCGCGCGCCTTGGTCACGGCATGCACGCCCACCGCCAGCGGCTCGACCATCGCGGCGGCGGCAAAGCTGACGCTGTCAGGCAGCTTGAAGGCAAAGGCGGCCGGATGCACCACGCTGGCGCGCAGCACGCCATGCACCGGCGGCGTCGCCCAGAACCGCACATCGGGGTCGAGGTTGTACATCCCCAGCCGCGTCGCGCGGCCGATGGGGTTGGGGATGCCGGGCTCCATGCAGACACGGTCGCCCACCGCGAGCGTCGTCACCCCGGCGCCCACCTCGGTCACGGTGCCCGATGCCTCGTGCCCGAGGATCATCGGCGCGCGCACCACAAAGGGGCCGATGGCGCCGTGCGTGTAGTAATGCACATCCGATCCGCAGATCCCGACGGTATGGATCGCCACGCGCACATCGTCAGGCCCCAGCGTTTCGGCAACCGGACAGTCGCGCAGGGCGAGGCGGCCTTTCTCTTCGAGGACGAGGGCGCGGGTATCGGTCATGCGGGATGGTCCTCGGTTCAGCGGCGGTTGCGGCTCACGGTGCGTTTGGCCTTGGCGGCCTTGGCCTGCCCGAGCTTGCGGCGGGGCGGCTTGCCCCGGCTGGCGGCGGGCCCCTTGGGCAGGAAACGGTCGTCGAGCTTGACCAGTTCCGCGATCAGCCCGCCGGTGACCGGCGCCGCCTCGGCGAGTTTCACCGTCACGCGCTGGCCCAGCCCGATCAGCGTGCCGGTATCGGCGCCCATCAGCGTCTGGCTTTCGGCGTCATAATGAAAGAACTCTGCCCCCAGCGTGCGGATCGGGATCAGCGCGTCGGCGCCGGTGCCGTCAAGCTTTACGAACACGCCAAAGCGGGCGATGCCGCTGATCCGCCCCTCCATCTCGGCCCCCACACGGTCGGACAGGAAGGCCGCCAGATAGCGGTCGGTCGTGTCACGCTCGGCCATCATCGACCGGCGTTCGGTGTCCGAAATCATCACCGCGGTTTCGTCGAGCTGTTCGATGTCCTGCACGCTCAGCCCGTCATCGCCCCAGCGATGCGCGGTGATCAGCCCGCGATGCACGATGAGGTCGCTGTAGCGGCGGATGGGCGAGGTGAAATGCGCGTAATTCATCAGCGCGAGGCCGAAATGGCCTAGGTTTTCAGCGTTGTAATAGGCCTGCGTCATGGAGCGCAGGGTGGACATGTTGATCAGCTCGTCATGGTCCGTGCCCGACGCCTGTTCGAGAAGGCGGTTGAGATGCGCGGTCTTTAGCACCTGCCCTTTGGCCAGCACCAGCCCCGCCGATTGCGCGATCTCGCGCAGCGCGTCGAGCTTTTGCGGATTGGGTTCCTCGTGCACGCGAAACAAGAGCGGCGTGCGTCTGGCGATCAGCGTCTCGGCGGCGCAGACATTGGCCAGCACCATGAATTCCTCGATCAGCTTGTGCGCATCGAGCCTTTGCTTGAAGGCGACAGAAGCGACCTGGCCCGCGGCGTCAAGCTCGATGCGCCGCTCGGGCAGGTCAAGCTCGAGCGGCTGGCGCGCGGCGCGCGCGCGCATCAGCGCGCCGAAGGCCGCATAGAGCGGGCGGATGACTTCGTCGAGCAGCGGCGCGACCTTTGGCACCTCCATCCCGTCCATCGCGGCCTGCACCTCTTCGTAGGCGAGGCTCGCGCGCGACTGCATCAGGCCACGGGTGAAGGCGTGGTCGATCTTGCGCCCCTGCGCGTCGATCCGCATCCGCACGGCGATGCAGGCGCGCGGCACGTCCTCGTGCAGCGAACACAGATCACCCGACAGCCGGTCGGGCAGCATCGGCACCACGCGGTCGGGGAAATAGGTGGAATTGCCCCGCTTGCGCGCCTCGCGGTCAAGCTGCGACTGCGGTCGGACGTAATGGGCCACATCGGCGATGGCGACCCAGAGGATGAACCCGCCGGGGTTTTTCGGGTCGGGGTCGGGCTGCGCGAGGCAGGCATCGTCGCGGTCGCGCGCATCCGAGGGGTCGATGGTGACGAGCGGCAGATGGCGCAAGTCCTCGCGGCCCGGGACGCCCGCCGCTCTGCCCGCCTCTGTGCCCGCTTCTCTGCCCGCTTCTGTGCCCGCTTCTGTGCCCACCTCGGCCGCCGCTTCGGCCTCGGCCAGCACGGCATCGGGGAAATGGTCGGGGATCGCGTGCTGGTGGATCGCGATGAGCGACACCGCGCGCGGCGCGGTCGGGTCGCCCAGACGCGCGATGATACGCGCCTTGGGCAGGCCCATGCGGCCCTTGGGCCCGGCCTGTTCGGCCTCGACCAGTTCACCGTCGCGCGCGCCGTGGTCATTGCCGGCGGAGACGGTCCATTGCGTCTCGGCCTTCTTGTCGATGGGCAGGATGCGGCCGCCTTCGGTGGCCTTGCGGTAGATGCCAAGAATACGCAGCGGATTGACCCCGATGCGGCGGATCACGCGGGCGCTGTAGGGATGATCCTCGCCGGGCGTCGCGGTGAGCCGGGCGAGCAGCCGGTCGCCCGCGCCCAGGGCCGGGTCGCCGTCGCGCGCCAGCATCAGGATGACGGGCGCGATCCCCTCGCCGCCCCATTCCAGCGGGCGGGCGAGCATATGGCCGTCAGCGTCCACCCCCGTGACCTCGATCACGCTCACCGGCGGCAAGGTGTCGGCCTCGCGGTAGCTGCGCTTGCGCCGGGTGAGGTCGCCCGAGGCCTCCATCTCGCGCAGAAGCTGCTTGAGCGGGATGCGGTCGGCGCCCTTGATGCCGAAGGCGCGCGCGATGTCGCGCTTGGCGGTGAGGGTGGGGTTGTCCGCGATCCATTGCAGGATGGCGTCTTTGGTCGGGATCTGGGTCATGTCGGATGCCTAACATGGGTCGCGTGGCGCGTCATGGGGAAAGCCGGGGCTCTGCCCGTCGCCCATTGTGCTTTCACCAAAGGCAAAGTCCCGGGGCGCTGCCCATCGTCCATTCTGCTTGCAAGAATGGCAAAGTCCCGGGGCGCTGCCCCGGACCCCGGGATATTTCTGGCCAAAAGATGATGGGGTCAGGCGAAATAGGTGGTCAGGATGCGGCTGTAGATCGCCTTGAGTTTGTGGATCTCTGCGATGCTGACGCGTTCATCGACGGCGTGCATGCGTTTGCCGACAAGGCCGAACTCGACGACGGGGCAGTGATCCTTGACAAAGCGCGCGTCCGAGGTGCCGCCCGAGGTCGAGGGGGCGGGGCGCAGGCCGGTTTCGGCCAGCACGGCATCGGCCACGAGGGTGGAAAGCGGGCCGGGCGGGGTGAGAAAGCTTTCGCCCGAGACCTTGACGGCGAGCGCGATCTGCACGCCGAAGTCGCGCGCGACCGCATCGGCCTCGGCCTGCATCCAGGCGGTGAGGCTGGCGCCGCTGTGCATGTCGTTGAAGCGGATGTTGAGCGTGGCGCGGCACTGGGCGGGGACGACATTGGTTGCCGGGTTGCCGGTGTCGATGGTGACGATGGCGAGCGAGGAGGGGTCGAAATGCGCGTTGCCTGTGTCGAGCGGATGCGAGGCGAGCCGGTCCATCAGGCGCGCCATGGCGCTGAGCGGGTTCACGTAGCGGGCGGGATAGGCGGAGTGGCCCTGCACCCCGGTCACGGTGACATGCGCGTTGAGCGAGCCGCGGCGGCCGATCTTCATCGCTTCGCCCAGCACCTCGGGGCAGGTGGGTTCGCCCACCAGGCAGACCGACATCGCCTCGCCCTGCTGCGCCATCCAGTCGAGCAGGGCCAGGGTGCCATCGGTGGCGTCGGCCTCTTCATCGCCGGTGATGGCGAGGATCACGGCGCCGTCGGGGGGCGTGGCGCGTACGAAATCCACCGCCGCCGCGACAAAGGCCGCGACGCCGGATTTCATGTCGGTCGATCCGCGCCCGTAAAGCCAGCCGTCGATGATCTCGGCGCCGAACGGGTCCACGCTCCACCCTGCGCGGTCGCCCACAGGCACCACATCGACATGGCCGTTGAAGCCGAAGCTGCGGTTGGCGCCGGGGCGCCCCCAGCGGGCGAAAAGGTTGCTGATCCCGCCGCGGTCCACGCGGGTGCAGGCAAAGCCCGCGCCTGCGAGCAGGTCCTGCAGCAGGGCGAGTGTGCCGGCCTCATCGGGCGTGACGGAGGGGCAGCGCACCAGGGCTGCGGTCAGGGCGACGGGGTCGGTGGCATGCGGCATCGGGCTCTCCTGCGGAATGCGACAGGGATAGCGCGGGCGGGCGGCGGGTGCAAACGGGCTGTGGCGGGCGGGTAACAGTCGGGGCGGCAGGCGGGGCGCGGCCGATAAACCCCTCACATTCATGGCAAATTTTCGGTAAACTGTCCTCAATAAGACGTCCCGAGGCAGGGCAGACCCAAGATCATAGGTGACGCATAACGCGCACCGCTACATCTGGTGGACGGGGCTCTGGTCTCCGTCTGGTCGTGCGCCGCTGCTCAAGGGATCGAGCAGGAGTGAGACGATGGTTGCGGGTGTAGAGCTTACCTATCAGACGAATGCGACGGCCGTGCAGATGGCCCAGACGATCTTTGGTGACGGCGCAACCGTGGTTTCGGCGAGCTACACGGGCGACCCGAACTCCTCGGCGATCTATTCCAACGGGCAGTTGTCGCCGGGCGTGGTGCCGGCGGAGAGCGGGGTGATCCTGTCCACCGGGCAGGCGGCGTCATTCACCAGCGTCGGGCCCAATGCGAATACCTCCGCCGGCACCAGCAGCAACACCGCCGGGATCGACGGCAATGCGCAGTTCAATGCCATTGCGGGCGGCGCGACATTCGACGCGTCATGGCTCGACGTGACCTTTGTGCCGACCGGCAATGTGATGACGATGCGCTTTGTCTTTTCGTCCGAGGAATATCCCGAATATTCCTCCTCTACCTTCAACGATGTGGTGGGCGTCTGGATCAACGGCACGCATGTGCCCCTGTCGGTTGCCAACGGCCCGACGGCGGTGGGCAGTGTGAACCAGCTCGAGAACCAGAACCTCTATGTCTCGAACACCGGCAGCCTCTTCAACACCGAGATGGACGGATTTACCGTCACCATGACGCTCACCATCCCGGTCAATCCGGGGGTGAACAATTCGATCCGTATCGGGATCGCGGATGTGGCCGACAGTGCCTATGATTCGAACCTCCTGATCGCGGCGGATTCGGTCCAGACCACGCTGGTGGCGCAGCAGGACGACCTGACGATGTTCACCGGATCGACCCGCAGCTTTGACGTGCTGGGCAATGACGTGAGCACCACCGGCGGCACGCTGGTCATCACCCATATCAACGGCATTGCGGTCAGCCCCGGCGACAGCGTGACGCTGACCACCGGGCAGGTTGTCACGCTCAACGCCGATGGCACGATCACCATCACCACCGATGCCGACCTCGACACGGTGAGCTTTACCTACACCACCGCCGCGCTGGACGGGTCCGGCGCCGTGCTACAGACCGATACCGGCTTTGTCACCGTCACCACGGTGCCCTGTTTCGTCGCCGGCACGCTGATCCGGACGCCGGCTGGCGAGGTTCCGGTCGAGACGCTGCGCCCCGGCGATCTGGTGCTGACCCAGGACGAGGGGCCGCAGCCCTTGCGCTGGATCGGGCAGCGGACGGTGGCGGCCGAGGGCGCGCTGGCGCCGGTGCAGATCCGCGCGGGGACGTTTGGCGCGCATGGGGCGCTGATGGTGTCGCCGCAGCACCGTATCCTGATCCGCGATGCGCTGGCAGAGCTTCTCTTTGGCGAGGCAGAGGTGCTGGTCGCAGCCAAGGATCTGATCAACGGGCGGTCTGTGCGGCAGGTGGCGGGCGGGGCGGTGACCTATGTCCACATCCTCTTTGACCGCCATCAGGTGGTCTGGTCCGAGGGGCTGGCAACGGAGAGCTACCTTCCGGGGCCCCAGACCGCGAGCGCCTTTGACGCGGCCGTGCTCGAAGAGATCACGACGCTCTTTCCCGCGCTTGAGCCCCGGACAGGGCGCGGCTACGGGGCGTCCGCACGCCGCACATTGCGCCACTATGAGGCGCAGGTGCTGATGACGGCCGCAGCCTGACGAGGGGGCCTGACATGTCCAGCGGCTGGATCGGGTTGCGCGACAGGACCGGGGGGATGTTTGCCCCCGCAGGTCCGGGCAGCACCGCTGCTGTGGCGGTGGACCCGGACACCGTGCTGCCGCGCGGCACGGTGATGGCCGAGTTCCGCACTGACCCGGGCGTCGGAACCCGCAACCTGATCCGGCTTGCCGCGCGCGACCCCTGGCCGGTGGGACTGACCCTGTGCATCGACGCCGCCGGCACGCTGCGCCTGATGCAGACCCAGGGCCAGAGCCACCGCGACTGGCACCTGCCCACCGACCTCACCCGACCGGACGAGACGGCCATCGTCACCTTTTGCTGGGATGGTCCGGCGCGGCGCGGCCGGCTGACCCTCTACGTCCCGGACCGCCAGGTGTTGCATTGTCTGGAGCTGGACGCGCCGCTGCCCCTGTCGCTGCGCGATGCCGAACGGCTGACAGGCCCGGGCGACCTGTGCCGGCAGTCGGACAGGGTGCTCTGGCTGGCTGTCGCTGACAGGCTGATCCCCGCAGGGCCGATGCCGACCCTCGGGGCGGACGCGCTGATCGCGACGCCACGCGGGTCACGTCCCATCGCGACATTGCGGGCCGGCGACAGCGTGCTGACCGAAAGCGGCGAGAGCGCGCAGATCCGCTGGGCCGGGGCGGTGGACCTGCCGGCACGCGGCCATTTTGCACCTGTCGTGCTGCGTGCCCCGTGGTTCGATCTCAGCCATGATCTTGTCGTGTCGCCTGCGGCCAGACTGCTGCTGACCGGGTCCGACCTGGACTATCTGTTCGGTCATGAGCGGGTCAGCGTGCGGGCCCATCACCTGGTTGACGGGCGCACGGTGCGGATGCGGGCCGCCGCGCCTGTCATGCGCTACCATCATCTGGTGCTGGATGACCACGCCGTGTTCCGGGCCAATGGTGCCGCGATCGAAAGCCTTGATATCGCGCCACTTCTTGCCGATCCGGCGGCGCTGGCGGCCTCGGTCGTCGGGGCGATGCCGCGCGAACTGCTGCCGCGCGGGCCGAGCCTGCAACATCCGGTGCTGCGCGAATTCGAAGCGACCACGTTGCGGCGGATGCGCGCCGCCTAGGTTTCGTCGAAAAACGGCGTCATCTGCGCCACGATCACGCTGTTTTCGGCCAGCGCGCGGGCCATCAGCGCCTGTTCGTCCTCGTCGATGTCATGGCCTTCGGCCAGCCGTTCCTCGAGCGTGCCATAACCGGACACATCGAGCGGCGCGAGGTCGGCCTGCTTGAGGATCGCGACCGTCTCGCGCACCGCCTCGGCCTCGTCAACGCCGCTGGCATAGCACATCAGCGCCGCCCCCGTAGCGCCATCGGGCAGCCCGTCGCCGGCCTTGCGGCCCACCTCGACCAGCAGGGTATAGACCTGCTGCGGGCGCTTTGTCTTGTCTTCGGTCATCGCGGCCTCCGGCATTTGTCGCACCTGACCTGCGCCGCCCGCGCCGGCGATGTCAAGCATCGCTGTCACGGTCCTGCCAGCGCGACCGCGTGGCCCAGAGCGCCGAGACGATCAGGATCGCCTGACCGGGCAGGAAATAGACCCCGGTCAGCACCAGCACCGTTGCCGCCACCGATGCGCCGTCCAGCAGGGCGCGCAGCAGCGGCCAGACCAGCACCGCCGCCGCCACATAGGCCAGCGCGTCGCACAGCACGGGGCCCCAAGCGGCCAGAAAGCCCGGCCGTTCACCCCGCGCGATACGGGCCCGGGCGAGTGTGCGTGACAGGATCATCGCCCTGCCCCGCTCCGCCTCAGTCCCGCAGCAATTCGTTGATCCCGGTCTTGGACCGGGTCTGCGCATCGACCTTCTTCACGATCACGGCGCAATAGAGGTTCACGCCGTTCTTTGACGGCATCGAGCCCGCGACCACGACCGAATAGGGCGGCACCTCGCCATACATCACGGCGCCGGTCTCGCGGTCCACGATCTTGGTCGATTGGCCGATGAACACGCCCATCCCCAGGACCGCGCCCTCGCGCACGATGCAGCCCTCGACGACCTCAGACCGCGCACCGATGAAACAATTGTCCTCGATGATCGTGGGGCCCGCCTGCATCGGCTCGAGCACGCCGCCGATGCCGACGCCGCCCGACAGATGCACGTTCTTGCCGATCTGCGCACAAGAGCCCACCGTGACCCAGGTATCGACCATGGTGCCGCTGTCCACATAGGCGCCGACGTTGACAAAGGACGGCATCAGCACCACGCCCGGCGCGATATAGGCCGATTTGCGCACCACGCAGTTGGGCACGGCGCGAAAGCCCGCCTCGCGCCAGCGGTTCGGGCCCCAGCCAAAGAACTTGCTGTCCACCTTGTCATACCAGGCGCCCTGCTGCGGGCCGCCGTCCTGCATCTCCATATCCTTGATGCGAAAGCCCAGCAGCACGGCCTTTTTCGCCCATTGGTTGACGTGCCAGGCCCCATCCGCCTGCTTTTCCGCCACCCGCAGCGCCCCGGTGTCGAGCGCGTCGAGCGTCGCGCGGATGGCATCGACGGCCGCGCCGCGCGAGGCCGAGGACAGGGTCTCGCGCGCCTCCCAGGCGGCGTTGATGGCGGTCTCGAGTGCGGCGTGGGCCATGGCTTTCTCCGGTCCGGGATTGTCTGATCGGTCGGGGGTCTATAGGCTTTGACCCTGCCCTGCGCAATGCGTCTTGCCGTTGCGGCAGCGATGTCTTGGCGCGGTCCCCGCCCGCGGCCCGCCCGCGCCCCACCCGGCTGTCGGGCCTGGCTGTCGGGCCTGGCTATCGGGCCTGGCTGTCGGGCCTGGCTATCGGGCCCGGCTGATGGCCCCCGCCCGCTGGCCGCGGCTCCCTCTGCGCGCGTCCTATCCCCTGAGCCCGCGTGCGAGCGCCGCCTGCCGGTCGGCGTTCAGCCGCGCCGCCACATCGCCCGCGGGGCTGAGGTCAAAGGCGTGGTAGCCGCCGGGGTAAATGGCAAAGTCCACCGGCACCTGCGCGCGGTTTAGCCGCAGCGCATAGTCGGTGTCCTCTTCGAGAAAGAGGTCGAGCCCGCCGACCGCGATCCAGGTGCGTGGCAGGCCGGCAAGGTCGGTCGCACGGGCGGGGGCTGCATGGGGGCTGACCCCCTCGGCGCCCGGCGCATGGCCGAGCCAGGCTGTCCAGCCGTGGCGGTTGCTCTCGCGCGTCCAGATGAATTCGCCTGTCACCGGGTTCTGGTCGGCGCGCGTCACGGTCCGGTCGTCCAGCATCGGGTAAAGCAGGTTCTGGAAGGCGAGTTTCGGCGCACCCCGGTCGCGCGCGATCAGCGCGACGCAGGCCGCCAGCCCGCCGCCCGCGCTTTCGCCCATCACACCCACGCGCGCAGGGTCGATACCCAGCGCGGCCGCATGGGACACGGTCCAGGTCAGCGCCGCCATCCCGTCCTCGGTGGCGCCCTGCCAGGTGGTTTCGGGCGCGAGGCGGTAATCCACCGACACGATCACGCAGTCCTGTGCAACGGCCGTCGCGCGCAGGAAAGGCAGGCTCCCCTCGGGCCGGCCGATGACATAACCACCGCCATGGAAATGCACGATCGCACCGCGCGGGCCCGTGGCTGCCGCTTCGGGCTGCACGATCCAGACGCGCAGGCTGGCCGGGCCCTGCGGGCCGTCGATCATCCGCTCCTCCGCGCGCACGGCGAGCCCGTCGCCCGTGCCCAGCGCCTCGGGCTCGAGCATCTTGACGACCTCGCGCGCGCCGGCGAGGCCTTCGGGTGAGACGTCGATCTGCGGAAAGACATCGAGCAGGGCGATGAGAGCGGGATCGACGAGATGGCGGGTGGACATGTGCGGCAGCTCCTGTTGTCGGTCAGGACAAAACCGCCGGCACGGTGCCAGCAGCTCTCCTCCTCCGGAGCTGACATTCGTGTCCATCGCCCTGCAGAGTCAAGCGCGACGGGCAAGGCGTGGCGCAGACCATACCGCAGCAACCGCTTGATCGGCGGCCGGCATGGACCTTGCCCCGAACGACACGCGCGGGACCGCGCAATAGATGGGCCATCTGTCCTTTGCACGCGGTGGCGGGGCGCGGCATCGACCGCAGCGGCACAGACGTCGCGCGGCAGTGGCGCTGCGCGATCGCGGACGCAGACACGTCACTGAGACCCGGCGGTGTGGCGCGTGCCGCGCTTTGCGGTCCGGGCCAGATCGCCGGCGCGCTCGCGCGACTGGGCCAGATCGCCGGCGCGCTCGCGCGATGGGATATCCCCACCTAGAGCCATGCAGGCGGCGCCCCGGACGACCTGTCAGAGCAACGCACGCAACTGTGGGATATCCTGCCCGAGACGACGACAGGCGCCTTTGTCCTGACGGGATAGTCGCAGGTGTTTCTCGCGGACGGTTCCTCCGAATACCGGCCGGTCATCGTGCCGTGGCGCGAGGTCTCTGTCGCCTCGGGTCGCAATGCGATCCGGCTCTCGGTCAACACAGCCTGTCCGGCGGCGCGGGGCGCGACAGGCTGGATGGCGGCAAGGGTGCGGACCTGCCTGACCGTCGATCAGGTGATCGACCGTCTTGCCACGGCCCACGATGGACATCAGGCTTTGGCCTTTTCCGCCCTCGATATCCTCGTGTTCAACAACCTCGACGACCTCGCCGCGCTGCGGGGCAGTATCGATATCGCCTGACCCAAAGGCCCGCCTTCTCTGGCACTGACTGCCAATCCCTTGTAGCAAGGGGCAAAGCACGACCAGAGGACAGACCCCATGATGGACGACCGCCGCCACCCCTTCCGCGACAGCCAGCAGGACCGCGAGGCCGCGTCACAGGTGCCCGCGACGCCGCAGTCGCTGGCGCCCACCTACCGGCTCGCCTTTGCCGATACCGATTTCATGACGCGCGAAGAGCTGCGCCCGGTGCGCCTGCAACTCGAACTGCTCAAGCCCGAGCTTGCGATGAACGAGGCGGGCATCCGCTCGACCATCGTGCTTTTCGGCGGCGCGCGCATCCCGGAGGCGGCGCAGAAACATACCGCGCGCAGCCAGACACTGGCCGACCTGTCGCGCTATTACGAAGAGGCCCGCAGCTTTGCCCGCAAGATGACCGAGATTTCGATGCTCGCCGGGGGCTTTGAGAATGTCATCGTCACCGGCGGCGGCCCCGGCGTGATGGAGGCCGGCAACCGTGGCGCGACCGAGGCCGGCGGGCGGTCGATCGGGCTCAACATCGTGCTGCCGCATGAACAGGCACCCAATACCTATGTGACGCCCGAGCTCTGCTTCAACTTCCACTATTTCGCGATCCGCAAGATGCATTTCCTGATGCGCGCCCGCGCGATCTGCATCTTTCCCGGCGGCTTCGGCACGCTGGACGAGCTCTTTGAATCGCTGACGCTGATCCAGACCGGGCGGATGGCGCAGGTGCCCGTTCTGCTCTTCGGCCGCGCCTTTTGGGAAAAGATCATCAATTGGGACGCGCTGGCCGAGGCCGGAACGATCTCGGCGCAGGACCTCGCCCTGTTCCAGTTCGTCGAGACCGCCGACGAGGCGATACGCGCCATCCGCAACTGGCAAGGCGCCGGAGAAAAGCGCGGCGCGATCCCGGGGCGCTAGTCAAGACCGCACCCGCCAGACCGGGCGCGCCACCCCGGCTTCATCTTGCCCCAAATATCCCCGCCGGAGGCTCCCGCGCCCACCATCCTCGGCGACGGGCCCCGCATCTCGCTGAGATGACCCGCGGCCCGGCGGCGCCAACCTGGCGCTCTGGCCCGCACTCTGGCCCGCACTCTGGCCCGCACTCTGGCCCGCACTCTGGCCCGCGCTCTGGCCCGCGCTCTGGCCCGCGCTCTGCGTCCTGTCCTACGCCCTCTTGCCCACCACCGCGACGCCCAGCACCTCGAGAACCTTCGCCTCGATATCCGCCGCACTCAGGCGCGCCGTGCGGTACATCGCCTCGGGGCTGGCGTGGTCGATGAAAGTGTCGGGCAGGCACATGGACCGGAACCTGAGCCCGGTGTCGAACACCCCCGCCTCGGCCAGCAGTTGCGCGACATGGCTGCCGAAACCGCCCACCGCGCCCTCCTCGATGGTGATCAGCGCGTCATGGCTGCGCGCCAGCCGCAGGATCGCCCCGGCATCCAGCGGCTTTGCAAAGCGTGCGTCAAACACGGTCGGCCGCAGCCCGCGCGCGCCCAGCGCCTCGGCGGCGCGCATCACTTCGGACAGGCGCGTGCCGAGCGAGACGAGCGCGACGCCCGCGCCCTCCTGCACCATCCGCCCCTGGCCGATCTCGAGCGGCGCGGGGTCGGCGGGCATCTCGACCCCCACCCCCTCGCCGCGCGGAAAGCGAAAGGCGATGGGGCCGTCGTCATAGGCCGCTGCCGTCGCCACCATGCGCACCAGCTCGCCCTCGTCCGCCGCCGCCATCACCACAAAGCCCGGCAGATTGGCAAGGAACGCGATGTCGAACGCGCCCGCATGGGTCGCGCCATCGGCCCCGACCAGCCCCGCCCGGTCGATGGCAAAGCGCACCGGCAGCCGCTGGATCGCCACGTCATGCACCACCTGATCGTAGCCGCGCTGCAGAAACGTCGAATAGATCGCGCAGAACGGCCGCATCCCGCCAGCCGCCAGCCCGGCGGAAAACGTCACCGCGTGCTGTTCGGCAATGCCCACATCGAAACAGCGGCTCGCATAGCGCTCCATGAATTTCGCGAGCCCCGTGCCATCAGGCATCGCCGCCGTCACCGCACAGATGCGCGGATCGCGGGCGGCATGGGCCAGCAGCGCCCCGGCAAAGACATTCGTATAGCTCGGCGCATTCGATGGCGCCTTTTTCTGCTCGCCGGTGAGCACATTGAACCCGGCCGTCGCATGCCCCTTGTCGCGTGCGGCCTCGGCCGGCGCATAGCCCTTGCCCTTTTTCGTGATCGCATGGATCAGGATCGGCCCGGTCGCGCGCGCCTTGACCGTGCGCAAGAGCGGCAAAAGCTGGTCGAGGTCATGCCCGTCGATCGGCCCGACATAGGAAAACCCCAGTTCCTCGAACAGCGTGCCGCCCACGGTCATGTGCTTGAGCACATCCTTTGCCCGCTTGGCCCCTTCGCGCAACGGCTCGGGCAGGAGGCTCATCGCCCCCTTGGCCGCCGCCTTGAACTCCTGAAACGGGTCGCCGGCATAGAGCCGCGACAGGTAGGACGACATCGCGCCGACCGGGGCGGCGATGCTCATCTCGTTGTCGTTGAGGATCACGATCAGCCGCTTTTCCAGGTGGCCCGCGTTGTTCATCGCCTCATAGGCCATGCCCGCGCTCATTGCCCCGTCGCCGATCACCGCGATGCAGTCACCGATGCCATGCGCGGGCGCGCCGCCCAGATCGCGCGCCACGGCAAAGCCCAGCGCGGCGCTGATCGACGTGCTGGAATGCGCGGCGCCGAACGGGTCATAGGCGCTCTCGGACCGTTTGGTAAATCCCGACAGCCCGCCCTCGGCCCGCAGGGTGCGGATCCGGTCGCGCCGCCCGGTGAGGATCTTGTGCGGATAGCACTGGTGGCTCACGTCCCAGATGATGCGGTCGCGCGGCGCGTCGAACACCGCATGCAGCGCAACGGTCAGCTCGACCACGCCCAGCCCCGCGCCCAGATGTCCGCCCGTCACGCTCACCGCCGAAATCGTCTCGGCCCGGACCTCATCCGCCAGCCGGCGCAACTCGACGTCGCTCAGCCCCTTCATGTCGGCAGGCACATGCACCCGGTCAAGGAGCGGCGTGTGGGGGCGGTCTGGCATGGGAATGTCCTGTCCTCAGTTCCGGCGCGCGATAACAAAGCGGGCGGCGGCGCGCAACGCATCCGCATCATCGCCATAGACAGCTAGCGCATCGCAGGCCTCCTCCACCAAGGCGCCCGCGCGACGTTTCGCCTCAGCAAGGCCCAGGAGCGACACAAAGGTCGCCTTGCCCGCGCCCGCATCCTTGCCCACGGCCTTGCCCATGCTGGCGGCATCGCCCTCGACATCGAGCACGTCGTCGGCAATCTGGAAGGCGAGGCCCAGCGCATCGCCATAGCGCCGCAGCGGGCCCGCGTCAGCCCCGGCCATCACCGGGCCCACGGTCGCGGCCCAGGTGAGGAGCGCCCCGGTCTTGCCCGCCTGCAACGCGGTGATCTGCCCCAGGTCCAGCGGTGCGGCGGCGCTTTCGGCGGCAATGTCCATCGCCTGCCCGCCCACCATGCCGCGCACCCCGGCCCGCTGCGCGAGGCTCCCCATCAGCACGACGCGCGCCCGGTCGGGGCACCCCGCACCGGCCAGCAGTTCAAATGCCAGCGCCTGCAACGCATCGCCAGCCAGAACCGCCGTCGCCTCGTCCCACCGGCGATGCACGGTCGGCTGGCCGCGCCGCAGGTCGTCGTCATCCATGCAGGGCAGGTCGTCATGGACAAGGCTATAGGCGTGGATGCATTCGATCGCCGCCGCCGCCGGCCCCGCCTGCACCGCGTCAAACCCGCAAAGCCGCGCTGATTCGACTGCGAGAAACCCGCGCAACCCCTTGCCGCCCCGCACCGCATAGCCCATCGCCTCTGCCACCGGCAGGGCGACCCCCGCCAGTGCCTGCGCGATCAGCGCCTCGGCCAGACCGCGTGCTGCCTCCAGTTTCTCAGCCAGCATCGAGCGGTGTCGTCCCCGTCGGTTGCCCATCGGCCGAGAGCGTGATCCTCGCGACCTTTTCCTCCGCCTCCGCAAGCTTCTTCTCGCAGCGCGCCCTGAGCGCCGCGCCGCGTTCATAAAGCGCGATGGACTCGTCGAGCGCGACATCGCCACGCTCCAGCTTGCCCACCACCGCCTCGAGCTCGCGGATCGCCTCCTCGAAACTCATCCCGTCCACAGCACTCATGCGCCCCGCTCCTCCAATATCCCGACATGGGCCGCGACCGACGCGCCCAAGGCCTCCAGATCATAACCGCCTTCGAGCACCGACACCACGCGCCCCGCGCAATGCGCGTCCGCAATGTCGCACAGCCGCCCGGTGATCCAGGCGAAATCCGCCTCGACCAGCATCAACCCCGCCAATGGATCATCCCGATGTGCATCGAACCCGGCCGAGATCAGCAGGAATTGCGGAGAAAACGCCGCGAGCCGCGGCAGGATCAGCCGCGTGACAGCCTCGCGAAACACCTTCGACCCCGCCCCCGCCGGCAGCCCCACATTGACCACCGTATCATGCGGCCCCGTGTCGCGCGGGCTCCCCGTGCCGGGATAAAGCGGCATCTGATGCGTCGAGCAATAAAGGATGCGCGGGTCATCCTCGACCAGCGCCTGCGTCCCGTTGCCGTGATGCACGTCGAAATCCACGATGGCGACCCGGGCCAGCCCGTGATGGTCCAGCGCATGACGCGCCGCAATGGCCACATTGCCCAGAAAACAGAACCCCATCGCCACCTCGGCCTCGGCATGATGCCCCGGCGGGCGCACGGCGGCAAAGGCATTGGAGACCGCGCCCGCCATCACCAGGTCCACCGCGCGCACCGCCGCCCCCGCCGCCCGCCAGATCGCGGCAAGCGACCCCGCCGACAGATGCGTATCGGGGTCGAGCGCGCGCCACCCCTGCGCCGGCACCGCCCGCTCCAGCGCCGCCAGATGGCGCGCCGGATGCACCCGCAGCACATCGTCGCGCGCCGCCATCGGCGCCGTGACCCGCCGCAGATCCATCCCCGACAGCGCCCCCATCACGGCATCAAGCCGCGCCACCTGCTCGGGGTGCCCCATCGGCGTCACATGGCCGAAACAGTCGTCATGATAGATCAGCGCCGTTGTCATGCCCGCAGGGAACAGAAATACTCGGGAAATAACAAGTGAGGTTCATCATGCGCCGCTTTGCCCTTCCCGCCCTGATGCTCGCCACGACCCCCGCGCTCGCCGACATGGTGGGCCAACCGCTCGCCACCGACCTCAATGGCGACAGGCGGGCCGAGGTCTTTACCCTGCAACACAACGGCGACGGGTCCGCCGACCTGTCGATCACCGACACCGGCGGGCGCGGCATCCTCGCGCAGGACA
Source organism: Rhodobacterales bacterium (assembly GCA_009993005.1). Classification (GTDB taxonomy): domain Bacteria; phylum Pseudomonadota; class Alphaproteobacteria; order Rhodobacterales; family Rhodobacteraceae; genus JAACUH01. The sequence goes on along the minus strand of JAACUH010000069.1, from coordinate 33,151 downwards.
TCGCCTGGATCGGCGGCCCCGGGCAAGAGCCAGAGCTTGGCCTCGCCCCCAACGGCTCCGTCACCCTCACGTCGAAAAACGACTCCGTCGGCCGCAACCGCTGGTTCCTGACCCTCACCATCGCCTGGCGCGACAACGCCTACCGCGTGGCGGGCTATACCTACACCTGGTATGACACGCTCGACCTCGCCGCCTATGGCGTCTGCGACATCAACCTGCTCACCGGCCGCGGCACGGCCAGGATCGGCGACGCCGCCGCGCAGCCCGTGACCGTCCCGCGCGGCGCCCCCGCCGTGACCGACTGGAAGGAAGCAGCCTTCCGCCTGCCGCCCGCTTGCCAAGGCTGACAGCTTCTTTGCGCCTCAAATACTCACGGCGCTGATCGCGCAATCCGCGCGCCATATGGGATGATACCGCCCCCTCAACGGGCGCCCGCCGCCCCGCAGGGGCGCATGACCGCGCGCGCGGCACGCGCGCTCCGCTGGATCAGGCCGGGTCAGGGGCGAGCATGTAGCCCGAGCCGCGCACCGTCTGCAGATAGCGCGGCTGGCGGGGGTCTGCCTCGATCTTGCGGCGCAGGCGGGTGATCTGGACATCGACCGCGCGCTCCTGCGCCTGCCCGCCGCCCCGGCCCAGTTCCTCGACCAGATAGGTCCGTGTCACCGGCTCACCCGGCCGCGCCGAAAAGATCCGCATCAACTGGCTCTCCGTCGCGGTGAGCCGCACAAGGTCCTCGCCCGCCCACATCTCGCCCCGTGCGATGTCATAGCGCACCGGGCCCAGATGCAGCACCTTGACCACGACCTGCGCCGGCTCGGAGGATGGCACCCGCCGCAGGATCGCGTTGATCCGCAGCAACAGCTCCTTGGGCTCGAACGGCTTGGCCAGATAGTCATCCGCCCCCGCCTCGAGCCCCGCGATCCGCGCGTCGGTCTCGGACCGCGCGGTCAGCATCAGGATCGGCGTGCCGATCCGGCGGCGCAGGTCGCGGCACAGGCTCACCCCGTCCTCGCCCGGCATCATCACGTCGAGCACGATGAGGTCGAACTCCAGCCCGCTCAGCACCCGCCGCGCATGGGCCGCGTCGCGCGCCACCGTCACGAGGAACCCCGCACGCATCAGATAGGTCCGCAACAGGCCGCGGATGCGTTCGTCATCATCCACGATCAGCAGGTGAATACTGTCGTTCATTGCGGTCCCCGATCCCGCAGCGCCTGAAAATGGCGGCGCATGTCCTCGTCCATCATTGCCTCCAGCACCTGCCGGAACCCCGCCACCGCAACGGGTCCGGCAGCCCGATAGGCCGTCCGCATCCGGTCGCGCTGCGCATCCGACAGCTCCCTCTCGAGCGCGGCGCCCGCCTGCGTCAGGAAGAGGTGCCGCTCGCGCTTGTCCTCCCGGCCCACGCGCACCTCGACCAAGCCATCGGATATCAGCGTGCGCAACACACGATTGAGGGATTGTTTTGTAACACCGAGAATGGCCAGCAGGTTGTTTACCGTGGTGCCGGGGCTGCGGTGGATGAAATGCACCGCCCGGTGATGCGCGCGGCCATAGTCCTTTTGCGCGAGGATCCGGTCGGGGTCTGCGGTAAAGCCGCGATAGGCAAAGAACATCGCCTCGATCCCCTTGCGCAACTGCTCGTCCGTCAGAAACAGGAGATCCTGCCCGCCCTGGGGCGACACCGCCTCTGCCATCACCGCGCTCCCTCTTTCCGCGCCGCAATAATACGTCAGCCTTGTTGACATTCCAAGCATCAACTGGTAGCGAATCCTGGATTTCACGCAATATTATGTCCGATGTGGACCTAATCGCGTAACAAATGCAAAGCTGGACGGAGGATGCAGCGATGGCGGGTGCCTATGACGATCGTGACGGCAAGATCTGGATGGACGGGGCGCTCGTCGAATGGCGCGATGCCAAGGTGCATATCCTGACCCATGCGATGCACTATGCCTCCTCGGTGTTCGAGGGCGAGCGCTGCTATGACGGCACCATCTTCAAGAGCCGGGAACACTCTGAACGGCTGCGCTTTTCCGCCTCATGCCTGGATTTCGAGATCCCCTATACGGTCGAGGAGATCGACGCGGCAAAGCAGGCGGTTCTGGCGGCCAACGGCCTGACCAACGCCTATGTGCGCGCCATCGCCTGGCGCGGCGCGGGCGAGGACATGGGTGTCGCCGCCCGGCGCAACCCGGTGCGCATGGCTGTGGCCGCCTGGGAATGGGGCAACTATTACGGCGACGCCAAGACCAAGGGCGCAAAACTCGACATTGCCAAGTGGAAACGCCCCTCGCCCGAGACGATCCCGCATCAGGCCAAGGCGGCGGGCCTCTACATGATCTGCACCATGTCCAAACACGCGGCCGAGGCCAAGGGTTGCTCGGACGCGATGATGTTCGACTATCGCGGCTATGTGGCCGAGGCGACCGGCGCCAACATCTTCTTCGTGAAGGATGGCGAGGTCCACACGCCCAAGCCCGACTGTTTCCTCAACGGCATCACCCGGCAGACCGTCATCGCCATGATGCGCGACAAGCAGATCAAGGTGCATGAACGGCACATCATGCCCGAAGAACTCGAAAGCTTCGAACAGTGCTGGCTCACCGGCACCGCGGCCGAAGTCACGCCTGTGGGGCAGATCGGCGACTACCACTTCGAGGTCGGCGCGCTGACGCTCGACATCGCGGCGAGCTACGAAAAACGCGTGCGCGCCTGAGGACTGGCGCCTGAGGACTGGCGCCTGAGGACTGGCGCTTGAGGACTGGCGCTTGAGGACTGGCGCCCGCAACCCACCGCTTGCGCAGGTGGCGGGTCCGGATGCCTTCGGCGAGGATATTTTGAGCAAGATGAAGCCGGGCGGAGCGCAAACTGCCCGGCTTCATTGTCTTTGTATCTTTTTTGTGACAGCACGCAGCCCGCTGGAATAGAAGCCCGGGCGATCCGTCCTACACCTGTCTGCAACAGGAGTATGACATGATCCCTCCCTTCCCCCTCCGCGCGGATATCGCCCGCAAGGCGTTCCTGGGTCTTGTCGCCTGTGATCTGGCCCTGATCGCCGCGCATCTGGCCAATGTGGCCTTTGCGATCCTGAAGGAGACGAGCATGATCGCAATGCTCGATATCGGGCTCGATGACGGGCTTGCCGAACAGTTCAACAAGGCGAAATGGCTGGTTGCCGCGCTGCTGCTGACGCTTGCTGCGACGTTCTCGCGGCAACGCATCCTTGCGGCCCTCGCGCTGGGCTTTCTGGTGGCCTTTCTGGACGATGCGTTCCGGTTGCATGAAACGGCCGGTGAGGCGCTTGTCGTGGCGCTCGATCTGAAACCCGTGTTCCTGCTTCGCGCGCAGGACATCGGCGAGCTTGCCTCCTGGGGCGCGCTGGGCGCCATCGTGTTCGGGCCCCTGACCTGGGCCTTCCTGACAGCGCCGCGCGACGAACGCCCGATCGGCTATCATCTTCTCGCCGTGATCGCCGCACTCGCCTTTTTCGGGATCGCGGTCGACATGATCCATGTCGCGCTGCCGCAGCTCTTTTCCGGGCCCGCCGCCTGGGTCACCAACATCCTGCTCGGCACGCTCGAGGACAGCGGCGAGATGCTTTTCGGATCGCTTGCCGTGGCCTATACCGGCGCCGCCGCCTTTGGCCTTTACCGCAGGCGACGCGTGGTGTGACGGTCAGCCGCCCGGCGTCATCGCCTTGCGTTGCCTGGCGCGCTCGATCCCGAGCTGGCGTTCGCGCCAGATGATCAGCACGCCCGCAGCGATGATGATCGCGGCCCCCACCAGCGTGACCAGCGTCGGGACCTCGTCGAACACGGCATAGCCGATGCCCAGCGCCAGCAGCATCGAGGCATATTCAAACGGCGCCACGACCGAGGCATCGGCGAAGCGGTAGCTCGACGTCAACAGGATCTGCCCGACCCCACCCAGAAGGCCCGCGCCCACCAGCATCAAAAAGATGCCGGGCGGCGGCATCACCCAGCCCCAGGGCAGCGTGACCAGCGACAGCACCGTCGCCGTGATCGAGAACCAGAACACGATGGCCGCCGTGCTTTCGGTCGCGACGAGCTTGCGCACGAAGACCTGCGCGAGCGCGGCAAAGACCGCGCCCATCAGCACCACGACGGCGCCCAGCGTCTCTTGCGTGCCGATGGGCGTGGCCCCGACCGACAGGCGCGGGCTGAGCACGATGAGCACACCCACCAGCCCCAGCGCCACGGCGGTGAGGCGAAAGGCGCGCACCTGTTCGCCCAGAAACATCGCGGCAAAGATCACCACCAGGAGCGGCGCGGCATAGCCGATCGCCGTGACCTCGGGCAGCGGCAAGAGCCCCAGCCCGGCAAAGCCCAGCCCCATCGCGCTGGTCCCCACGATGCCGCGCCAGACATGGCCCATCGGCTGCCGCGTCTCGAGCCCGTGGCGCAATTCGCCCCGCATCACAAGCCAGACCACGATCACCGGCCCGGCAAAGAGCGAGCGGAAAAACACCGCCTCGCCCGGCGGCACGGTCGCCGCCGACGCCTTGATCAGCGCGGCCATCGCCATGAAAACGCAGACCGACAGGATCTTGAGAGTGATGCCGCGCAGGGGTTGCATGGGCCATTCCGCCTTGGGTGCGAGGCAACCCTAACCCCCGGAAGGACCGGGGAAAACCCCGAACTGGCGGTTCAGGCGAGACGACCGCGCGCGATCCGCAGATAGTGGCGCAGCTTTTGCGCACCCTCACGCCCTTCGGCCCTGCGATGCAGGGCAACGGCCGCAGGATGGCGCCCCTCGGCGCGCGCCAGCGTCAGAAAGGCGCGCAGCCGGATCGAATCGTCGCGCAGTTTGGGCCGGTCGATGATATGGCGTTGCATGGGCGGTCCTCCCTCAGGGACTCACATCATAGACAACTTTGACGCGAAAATCTACGGGCGCGGCGTGATCCGCAGGATCTCGCCATCAGGCGCGTCGATCAGCAGCAAGAGCGCGCCCCCGGCGGTCTCCTCCACATCGCGCACCCGGCCCCGGTCGGTGACCAGCCGCTCTTCGCCGGTCACGCGCCCGGCGTCCAGCCGCAGCCTCACCAGCGCGCCGGGGTTGAGCGAGCCGATCAGCAGGTCGCCCCGCCAGCCGCCAAAGGCATCGCCACGATAGAATGTCATGCCACCGGGCGCGATCACCGGGTCCCAGTAATAGACCGGCTCCTCCACCCCCTCCAACCGGGGCTGGCCGGTCCCGATGGGGCTGCCGTCATAGTCGATGCCATAGCTCACCAGCGGCCAGCCATGGTTGCCCCCCGGAACCGGCTGGTTCAACTCGTCCCCACCGCGCGGGCCATGCTCGACCGTCCACAACAGCCCGCTGCGCGGGTCCACCGCCGCGCCCTGCACGTTGCGGTGGCCATAGGACCATATCGCATCATCCCCGTCCCGCCCGACAAAGGGGTTGTCGGCCGGGATGCCCCCGGCGGCGGCCAGCCGGATCACCTTGCCATAGGTCGTGGCATTGTCCTGCGCGAGCCGCCGCTCCGCATCGCTGGCGTGTTCGCCCGTGGTGATGAACACATGACCGCGCCCGTCGAACACGATGCGCGCGCCGTAGTGCAGCGGCGTGGGCGAGGGCGGCATCTGCACGAACACCTCGCGCAGATCATCGAGCCGCGAGCCATCCGCCGCCAGAACCCCCTGCGCGGCGGCGGTCACGGTGCCGCCGCGCACCCGTTTGGCATAGGTCAGCCAGACCATTCGGTCGCGGGCAAAATCGGGCCCGACAGCGACATCCAGCAGCCCGCCCTGCCGGCGCGCATCCACCTGCGGCACCCCGGCCACAGGCGGCGACACCGCGCCATCCGCCCCCACCAGCCGCAACCGCCCCGGTCGCTCGGTCACAAGAAAGCGCCCGTCCGGCAGCGCCGCAATCCCCCAGGGATGCTCCAGCCCGCGGGCAAAGACCTCGACCCCGACCGCCGTCGCCGGCAGCGCCGGCGCGCGGGTCTGGTCCGAAAAGGCAGGGGAAAAGGACGCGTTCGGCGGCCCCTGGTTCACCGGCTCCTGGTTCACCGGCGCCTGCGCCAGCGCGGATAGCGGCCACAGCAGACAGATCACCAGATAGCGCATCACCTCACCCCTTTGCCGTCAGTCGCCCCACCGCCCAGCGCGCCGCATCCGCCACCGCCGCATCCGGATCATCGCAATGCCCGCGCGCCACCTCGGCAAGCGCCGGTTCGCCAGAATTGCCGATGGCATAAAGCACATTGCGCAGGAACCTGTCGCGCCCGATCCGCTTGACCGGACTGCCCGAATATCGCGCACGGAACCCCGCATCGTCCAATGCCGCCAGATCACGTAACCGTGGGGCCTCACCCCCCTCCCCACGATAGCGCATCTCGGTCGCCACCACCGCGAACTTGTTCCAGGGGCAGACCGCCAGACAATCGTCGCACCCATAGATCCGGTTGCCCATCGCCGCGCGCAACCCCTCCTCCACCGGCCCCTTGTGCTCAATGGTGAGGTAGGAAATGCAGCGCCGCGCGTCGAGCTGATATGGCGCCACAAAGGCCCGCGTCGGACAGATGTCCAGACAGGCGGTGCAACTGCCACAATGGCTGACCTCCGCCGCATCCGGATCCAGCACGATCGTGGTAAAGATCGCCCCCAGAAACACCCAGTTGCCCAGATCACGGCCCAGAAGGTTCGTGTGCTTGCCCTGCCAGCCCAGCCCCGCCGCTTGCGCGAGCGGCTTTTCCATCACCGGCGCCGTATCGACGAAAACCTTGATCTGCGCCCCCGCCTCCTGCGCGATCAGCCAGCGCCCGACCGCTTTGAGCCGCTTCTTGACGATGTCATGATAGTCGCGCCCCTGTGCATAGACACTCACCGCGCCCCGGTCCCGCATCTCCAGCACCGCCAACGGGTCATGACCGGGCGTATAGGCCTCGGCCAGCATGACAACCGACCGCGCGGCGGGCCAGAGCGCCGCGGGGCTGCCGCGCCATTCCATCCGCTCGGCCATCCAGCCCATCTGCCCGTGCCGCCCGGCCGCGACAAACTCCGCCAGCCGCCCCGCCGCCTGCGGCACCGCATCGGGCCGGCACACGCCGATCGCGGAAAACCCCGCCGCCCGGGCAAAATCCGCCAGCCGCGCCTTCAGCACCCGGCCATTCCATCTTTTGGCCGGAAATATCCTCGGGGGGACGCGCGGCACGCGCGGGGGGGCAGACAGCCCCCCTGACCGGACAGGATCTCAGAAATCCAGATCGGCATAATGCGGCGGCGGCAGGAACCCCGGCACCTGATCGGCCAGCAGCGACCGAAAGGCCGGGCGCGACTTGATCTTGGCATACCAGTCCTTGACCACCTCCGACCGGTTCCAGTCCACGTCCGAGATATAGTCGAGGCAGGAAAGCTGTGCTGCGGCTGCAAAATCCGCCAGCGTCATCTCGTTGCCCGCAAGCCAGCGGCGGCTCTCCAGGAGCCAGGCCATATAGTCGAGGTGATACTTGATCGCCTTCGACCCCGCCTTGACGTTGGCGCTGTCGGGATAGCCACCGCCCATCACCTTCTTGAACACCCGCTCGCCCATCAGCTTGCGCGTCACCTCGGCGTTGAACTTGTCGTCGAACCAGGCCACCAGCCGGCGCACCTCATAGCGGCCCTCGCTGTCGCGCGGCATCAGCGGCGGGGTCGGATAGGCTTCCTCGAGGTATTCGCAGATCGCCCCGCTCTCGGCTAGCGTCCGGTTGCCCAGCCGCAGGATCGGCACCTTGCCGGCCGGGTTGCGGCGCAGGAAATCAGGGTCCTGTTCCCAATAGCGCTCTTCGACCAGTTCCACCTCGATGCGCTTTTCGGCGAGGCTCAGGCGCACCTTGCGGCAAAAGGGCGAGAGCGGGAAATGATAGAGGCGGTTCATGGCATCCCGGTCCGGTTGTGCCCCCTCTCAATGCCCGATGCCGGGCGACGGTTCAATGCCCTCGCCACGCCAAGAGGCGGATTGGCGGCTACCGTTCGAAACATGCCGCACGGCCATCGACCCTGATCGTCTCGGCCCCGTCGAGGATGCGGCCCGCCCGCGCGCGCACCTGCTGGCTGGGGTTCGACGCCGACCGCCCCTTGGGGTCGGGCAGGATCGCGGCCAGCCGCGCCGCCTGCACCGGGGTCAGGTCGGCGGCATCGACGCCAAAATAGTGCCGCGCCGCCGCCTGCACGCCAAAGACGCCGGTGTCGAACTCCGCGATGTTCAGATAGACCTCGAGAATGCGCCGCTTGCTCCAGACGGCCTCGACCACCGGGGTGATCGCGGCCTCCAGCGCCTTGCGCCACAGCGTGCGCCCGTGCCAGAGATAGACGTTCTTGACCACCTGCTGGCTGATCGTCGAGGCGCCGCGCGCCCCCCCTGCATCCATCGCCGCGCGGATCGCGGTGACGTCGAGCCCCCAGTGCAGGCAGAAATTCGCATCCTCTGCCGCCACGACAGACCGACCCATCACGGGGGCAATCCCGTCCATCGCCACCCAGGTCTGTTCGACCCCGCCCAGCCTGCGGCCCTCTGCAAACATGTAGGGCGTGGTCGGCGGATTGACCCCCGCATAGAAGAAGGCGGCAAACACCACCACCGCCAGCATCACGACCACCCCCCGCAAGGCCCAGCGCAACAGGCGCCGCAAGGCCGCGGCGACCCGCGGCTGCGACGGCTTGCTCCTCGTCCGCCGGGATCGCTGTTTGCGGGGCTCTGCCATGGCGCCATAAGCCACGCCCCGGCCGGGAGGGTCAAGAGCACGCCCCGCACCTCGCAGCCGTCGCAACATGGGCCAGCACCCGCGCCCCGGCGAGGTCGGCAAACAGCGCGACCAGCGCGCGACGCAGGCCGGCATCCGCCGCAGGAATGCGGTCCCCGGCGAAAGGTTTTCTTTCAGCGCGTCTTGTCACCATTGTTGTCCTTCGTGATGACAGAGGTGATCTGGCCCGCCAGCGCATGGCCAGTTCCGCCAGGGGGTGGCCCCACCGGCGCCCGCATTCTCGGCCAGGGCATCGCATCGGGGCGGGTCGATCACGGGACCGGCCCCGAGGTATCCGCATTCCTGATCGGCATCGCGGCGCGACGCCAGCAAAAACCCCCGCCGGAGCGGGGGTTTGTCAGGGTCATTCGGCCGGCATCGCCTGCGGCGCGATGCTGAGCGGCTGCGGCAGATGCACCAGCATCTCTTTCGGGCAGACCTGCACGAAATGGGCTTTCTCCCGGTCCCAGTGGGTCAGGATCTCTTGCGCCTTGCGGCTTCCCGTCTCGGCCGCATGACGCTCGATCAGGCCGCGCAATTGCGCCTCCCAATGCGGCACGGTCACGGCGCAGGTCACGAGGCTTTCCATGTTCATCAGAGCCTCGGCCCGGTTGGCCGGATCATAGACATAGGCCATGCCGCCGGTCATGCCCGCGCCAAAGTTCGCGCCGATCGACCCCAGGATCACGGCCACGCCGCCGGTCATGTATTCACAGCCGTTCGACCCGCAGCCCTCGACCACCACCTTGGCGCCCGAGTTGCGCACGGCAAAGCGTTCGCCCGCGCGGCCGGCGGCAAAGAGGTAGCCGTCGGTCGCCCCATAAAGCACCGTGTTGCCGATGATGGTGTTCTCGGAGGCGACCAGAGGGCTCGCCATCGGCGGGCGCACGACGATGGTGCCGCCGGACAGCCCCTTGCCGACATAGTCGTTGGCATCGCCCGCCACCACCAGCTTGAGCCCCGGCGCGGCAAAGGCGCCCAGCGACTGCCCGGCCGAGCCGCGCAGTTTCACCGTCAGGTGATCGGGCTGGAGCGTATGGCGCATGCCGAAGCGTTTCACGATATGGCTGCTGGTCCGCGTGCCGATGGTGCGCAGCGTGTTCTGCACCGCATATTCAAGCTGCATCTTTTCGCCATCGTCGAGAAAGCGCGCGGCGTCCTTGACGATTTCGGCATCCAGCGTGTCGGGCACCACATTGCGCGGCTTGTTGCGGTCATAGCGGATGGTATGCGCGCCATCGACGGTGATCAGCAGCGGGTTGAGGTCGAGGTCGTCGAGATGCGCCGACCCCCGGCTGACCTGCGTGAGCAGATCCGCCCGCCCGATGATGTCATCCATCGACCGCGCCCCGATGCTCGCGAGGATCTCGCGCACTTCGCTGGCGTAGAAGGTGATGAGGTTGACCACCTTTTCCGCCGATCCGGTGAACTTTTTCCGCAGCTCGTCGTTCTGGGTGCAGACCCCGACCGGGCAGGTGTTGCTCTGGCACTGGCGCACCATGATGCAGCCCATCGCGATCAGCGCGGCGGTGCCGATGCCGTATTCCTCGGCCCCCATCATCGCCGCCATGACGATGTCGCGCCCGGTGCGCAGGCCGCCATCGGTGCGCAGTGTCACCCGCTCGCGCAGGTTGTTCATGCTGAGCACCTGATGCGCCTCGGTCAGCCCCATCTCCCACGGCAGGCCCGCATATTTGATCGAGGTCGCGGGCGAGGCCCCGGTGCCGCCGTTATGGCCCGAGATCAGGATCACGTCGGCCTTGGCCTTGGCCACGCCCGCCGCGATCGTGCCCACACCGCTCGACGACACCAGTTTCACCGTCACCTTGGCGCGGGGGTTGATCTGCTTGAGGTCGTAGATGAGCTGCGCCAGATCCTCGATGGAATAGATGTCGTGGTGCGGCGGCGGCGAGATCAGCGTCACCCCCGGCGTCGAATGGCGCAGCCGCGCGATCAGCGCCGTGACCTTCATCCCGGGAAGCTGCCCGCCCTCGCCGGGCTTGGCGCCCTGCGCGACCTTGATTTCCAGCTCTTCGCAGGCGTTGAGATACTCCGCCGTCACGCCAAAGCGGCCCGACGCCACCTGCTTGATCTTGGCGCTGGGGTTGTCGCCATTGGGTTCGGGCACGAAATGCGCCGGATCCTCGCCACCCTCGCCCGAGTCGGACTTGGCCCCGATCCGGTTCATCGCGACATTGAGCGTCTTGTGCGCCTCGGGGCTCAGCGCGCCAAGGCTCATGCCCGGCGTGACAAAGCGCTTGCGGATCGCGGTGATGCTCTCGACCTCTTCGATCGGCACCGGCGCACCCAGCGGCTTGATCGCCAGCAGGTCGCGCAGGTGGATCGGCGGATTGGCCTGCATGGTCTGGCTGTATTGCCGCCACATCTCGAACGAGGCGCGGTCGCAGGCGGCCTGGAGCATGTGCATCGTGGTCGCTTCCCACGCGTGCTTTTCGCCCGAACGCCGCGCCTTGTAGAAACCGCCGATCGGCAGCACGTCGCTGCCCCCCTGCCAGCCACGGGCGTGCACCTCTTCCAGCTTGTGCTGGATCCCGCTCACGCCGATGCCGGAAATGCGGCTGTGCATGCCGGGGAAATATTCCGCACACATCGCGCGGCTCAGCCCCACCGCCTCGAAGTTCAGGCCGCCGCGATAGGACGAGATCACCGAGATCCCCATCTTGGACATGATCTTCAAGAGGCCCGCGTCGATGGCCGCGCGGTAGCGGCGCATCGCATCGGTCAGCGTGCCCTCGATCAGCCCGCGGCTGATGCGGTCGGCGATGCTGTCCTGCGCGAGATAGGCGTTGACCGTGGTCGCACCCGAGGAGATCAGCACCGCAAAGTAATGCGGGTCGATGCATTCGGCCGAGCGCACGTTGATCGAGGTAAAGGTCCGCAGCCCCTTGCCGGTCAGCCAGCTATGCACCGCGCTGGTGGCGAGGATCATCGGCATCGGCACGCGGGTATCGCTCTGGTGCTGGTCGGTGAGCACGAGATGCCCGGCGCCCGAACGCACGGCATCCTCGGCCTCGGCGCGGATGCGTTCGAGACCCAGCCGCAGCGCGTCGTGACCCGCCTGGAACGTGCAGTCGATCATTGCGACCTGCCCGCCGAACTGTTCGACCATCACGTCGAATTCGGCATTGGCGATGAACGGGCTTTCCAGCACCAGGATCTCGGTCTGGCTCGAGTTCTCGTCCAGCACGTTCTTGAGGTTGCCGAACCGCGTCTTGAGGCTCATCACCCGCGCTTCGCGCAGGCTGTCGATCGGCGGGTTCGTCACCTGGCTGAAGTTCTGGCGGAAGAAATGGCTCAGCGGGCGATATTGCTTGGACAGCACGGCCGCCGGGGTGTCATCGCCCATCGAGGCGATCATCTCCTTGCCGTCCTCGGCCATCGGCGCGAGCACTTGTTCAAGCTCTTCGATGCTATAGCCCGCCGCAATCTGGCGGCGGCGCAATTCAGCACCTTCAAACAGCGGCTTTTCAGGCACATCGCGCAAGATGGCATTCAGATCGACGACCTTTTCGATCCAGTCGCCAAACGGCTGCGCGGCGGCGAGTTTGTCCTTGAGTTCCACATCGTGGTAAAGCCGCCCGTCCTTCATATCGACGGCGATCATCTGCCCCGGCCCCAGCGCGCCCTTTTCGCGCACGCTGCGCTCATCCACCGGCACCATCCCCGCCTCGGACCCCGCGATCAGAAGGCCGTCGCCGGTCACGACATAGCGCATCGGCCGCAGCCCGTTGCGGTCGAGCCCGCCGCAGACCCAGCGGCCATCGGTCATGGCGAGCGCGGCAGGCCCGTCCCAGGGCTCCATCACCGCGTTGCAGTAGGAATACATGTCCTGCCAGGCCTGCGGCATCTCGACCGCGACCTTGCTCCAGGCTTCGGGCACCATCATCGTCTTGGCCATCGGCGCATTGCGCCCGGCGCGCACCAGCACCTCGAACACGCTGTCGAGCGCGCCGCTGTCCGACGTGCCGGCCGGGATGATCGGTTTGATATCTTCGGCCGAGTCGCCGAACGTATTCGACGCCATGCGGATCTCGTGGCTCTTCATCCAGTTGATGTTGCCCTTGAGCGTGTTGATCTCGCCGTTATGCGCCAGCATGCGGAACGGCTGCGCCAGCGCCCATTGCGGGAATGTGTTGGTCGAATAGCGCTGGTGGTAGATCGCGAATGCGCTCTCGAACCGGGCATCCATCAGGTCGGGATAGAACACCGCCACCTGTTCAGCGAGCATCATCCCCTTGTAGATGATCGACCGGCAGGACAGGCTGGCGAGGTAAAGGCCCGGGATCTGCGCCGCGAGCGCCGCCTTTTCGATCCGGCGGCGGATCACGTAAAGCTCGCGCTCGAACGCCTCTTCGTCGATGTCCTTGTCGCAGCGGATCAGGATCTGTTCGATCTCGGGGCGCGTCGCATTGGCCTTGTCGCCCAGCACGGTGATGTTCACCGGGACATGGCGCCAGCCGTAGATATAATGGCCCATCCGCAGCACTTCGGTTTCGACGATGGTGCGGCAACGCTCCTGCGCGCCAAAGTCGGTGCGCGGCAGAAATACCTGGCCGACCGCGATCAGCTTGCCCATGTCGGGCTCGTGCCCGGTGCGGCGGACCTGGTCATAGAAGAACGGGACCGGGATCTGCACATGGATGCCGGCGCCGTCGCCGGTCTTGCCATCGGCATCGACAGCGCCCCGGTGCCAGACCGCCCGCAACGCGGCGATGCCTTTCTCGACCACCGCGCGCGACGGCTGACCGTCGATGGCAACGACCAGACCCACGCCGCAGGACGCATGTTCGTCGGCGTCGCGGTAAAGGCTGTGCTCCGTCATCCAGGCGCGCTTGGCTTCCTCGGCGGCAACCCAGGTTTCATCATATTTGGTCATGTGCGTGTCCTTCCTCAGGTGCCTTGAATGGGGGATGCGGGGCGCGTGCCTCGCGTCTTTCGCGCAGCCGCAGCGCGATCGCCTCGCGCGTCAGCAACAGCCGCAGGCCCAGCGCAGAGCGGGGCCGCGTCGCATGGGGCCGCAGCAGCCGCGCCAGCGCCGCCCGGTCCGCGCCCAGAGCGGCATGGAGCACGGGGCGCAGCAGGTCCAGCCGCTTGAGCTGATGCGGCACCTCGTGGCCCACGCCCGGCATCAGCCAGTGGTCCACCGCCGCAAGACGCGGAAACAGCGGCAGGTGCGGCCGGTCCGGCCCCAGCGTGCCATGGATGATGGCGCCGGCCTGCACCCGGGCCATCCCCTCGGCCAGCGTCGGCATCGCGAACCGCCCGGACAATCCGGCCAGATGCGGCACCGCGCGGGCATCGCGCAGGATCGCGGGGTCGGGGGTAAAGCGCGGCGCGATGGCCAGGGCAAAGCGCACCGGCAGATGCGCCCCAAAGGCCATCGCGCCATAGGCGCCCATCGAAAACCCGATGGTATCGACCTGCATGGCGCCCACTGCCTGCATTTCATCGCGGATGGTCGCGACGATGCGGGCGACAACGGCGGGGTCGGCATACCATGTCATCGCAGGGTCAAAGACGAACAGCGCCCGCCGTCCCGCAGCGCGCAGGGATCCCGCAAACTCCGGCGCGGCCGCCGCGCGGACCTGCCGCCCGGCACTACAGAACACCACGGCGAGCGGCCCGGCCACAGCGCCCGCAGCAGGCACACCGCGCAGAACCGCAAGGTCGGGCCCGGTGACGACCTCGGTCATCACCAGCCCCGGATCGGTGCCGTGAAAGCTGGGCTTGGCCTGCATCAGCGTGCCCTCACCTTTGCCAGCACCAGTGGCAGCGCCGACATCATCACGCCGCAGCCATGCTTCGGATTGACCGACAGGAACCCCGCATCACCGGGAAAGAGGAACTCGACCGGCGTGTCGTCGGTCTCGAAACTGTTGTCGGGCACGCTCACCGTGCCGCGCCCGGACAGGAACATCCGCCAGTCGCGGCTGATGTATTCCGTCCCCTCCGACCGCCAGAGCTCGGACCCGTCGGGGCCGAGCGCGCGGATGGTATAGGCGGTCTCGTCCAGCGTCACGCCGTCGATGGTGACGCTCTCGCCCGTCAGCCGGTCCTCACCCACATAGCGCGTCTCGCCGATGCGGTCGGACAGCGTGCGGAAGTCATAGCTGTCGCGGCCCGTGGCGATCAGCGCGGAAAAGGACGCCGGGTCGGCCGGGTTGGGCGCAAGCCGCTCGCTATGGTCCGAGCGCAGGTGAAAGCTTTCGATCCACTGCGTTTCCGCGTCGATCTGGCCGAAATAGGTCATGCCCTCTTCGTCCATGTCCACGCGGCGCTGGTGGCCTTCGGGGTCGCCGGCACAGGTGAAATGATGCGACAGCGTGCAGCTTGCCATCTGCACGGTCAGATAGGCGGTGCAGCCCGCAGGCGGGGTGAACTGCTGCGCAGCCGCGCCGAGCGGGGCGAGCGCGAGACCAAGGATCAGCGCACCCCTCATGGCGCCACCCAACCGGCCGGCACCAGCGACCGCAGGTCGCCTGACATCACCACGCCGCAGTCATGGCGCGGCACCGAGGACAGAAACCCCGCCTGCCCCGGAAAGAAGAACGCGACCGGGCTGAAATCGGTGTCATAGCTTTCGGTCGGGGTGGTCACGGTCCGCGTGCCCGAGATGAAGGTGCGCCAGTCGCGGTTGATGTATTCCAGCCCCTCGCCACGCCAGTATTCGGTGCCGGTGCTGTCATAGGCCACGGCGGTGAACCGCGTCTCCTCCAGCGTCACGCCGTCGATCACGATGCTGCGCCCGGTCAGCACATCCTCGCCGACATGTCGCGTGATGCCGTAGCCATCGGCCTGCGTCTCGAAATCCCAGGTGTCGCGGCCGGTGGCGAGCAGTTCGGTCAGCGAGGCCGGATCGGTGGCACCCGGCAGCAGGCGCTCGCTGTAACCCGCCCGCGTGTGGTTGCTCTCGACCCATTGTGTCTCGCTATCGGTGAGCCCGGCAAAGGCGAGCCCCTCTTCGACCATATCCACCCGGCGCAGATGGCCGGCGGGGTCCCCCGCGCAGGTGAACAGATGGGTGACGAGGCAGGACCGTTTCTGCATCGTCACGATCCCCTCGCACCCCGCCGGCAGGCTGAAGGCGTCGAGCGCGGCGACAGGCCCCGCGAGCAGGGTCACGACACAGGCCAGCCGGATCATGGCCAGCCGGATCATGGCGCCACCCCCTGCTTGGACATCACCACGCCGCAGTCGTATTTCGGGCTGGCGGCAAAGAACCCCGGCTCGCCCGGATAGATGAACTGCACCGGGCTCGCGTCCGAAATGTCGGCCGGCGTCGCCTTGTCCCAGTCGGTGCCAAAGTGAAACAGGCGCTGCGTCGGGCTGATATACTGCCGCCCCTCGCGCTGTTGCAAAACGGTGCCATCCGGGCCGATCACGTCATAGGCAAACTCGGTGCGCAACAGCCGCTCGCCGTCGATCACCACCTCTTCGCCGGTGAGCTTGTCATGCCCCACGATCCGCTCGGCCGGGCTGCCGTCGTCAAAGGTCACAGTGAAGTCAAAGCTGTCATAGCCCTCGGCCAGCAGCGTGGTGATGCTGCCGGGGTTGGGGGCGGGCTGGGTCATCGTCTCGACCCGGGGCGGGTCGGCGTAATAGGTTTCGAGCCATTGGAATTCGGTGTCGATGCGGCGCACCATGAACGGCCCCGCCTCGCCCGACAGGGCAAGCCATTGCTCGCCCGGCGCATCGCCTTCGCAGGTCCAGACATGGGTGACAAGGCAGGCGCGCCCCTGCACGGTGAGCGTGCCGGTGCAGCCCTGCGGCGGAGTAAAGGTCTGCTGCGCCAGCGCGGGCACCGCGAGGCCGAGGCAGGACGCAAGTGCGCCAGCTATCCGGTATGATCTCATCATTGCCTCACTGCGCGCCTGCTGTTGCGCGGCTATTCCGCCGCGACGCTTGCGGCCTGCCCAAGATAGCCCAGGATGGCTTGCGCCGCATCACGCCCGTCGCGGATCGCCCAGACGACAAGCGACGCGCCGCGCACGATGTCGCCGGCGGCAAACACGCCCTCGATACTGGTCTGCCCGGTGCCATAGTCGGCCCGGATCGTGCCCCAGCGCGTCACATCCAGCCCCGGCACCCCCCAGAGCTGCGGCAGGTCCTCGGGCTCGAAGCCAAGCGCCTTGATCACCAGATCGGCGCCCTCGACATAATCGGCGCCCTCGATCAGCTCTGGCATCCGGCGGCCGGTCGCGTCGGGTTGGCCAAGGCGCATCTTCTGCACCGCCACCCCCGACACCGCATCGCCCTCGAACCCCTTGGGCGCCGCGAGCCAGACGAACTCCACGCCTTCCTCTTCGGCATTGGCGACCTCGCGCTGCGACCCGGGCATGTTGGCCTTGTCGCGGCGGTAGAGGCATTTGACGCTCTGCGCCCCCTGCCGCACGGCGGTGCGCACGCAGTCCATCGCGGTGTCGCCGCCGCCGATCACCACCACCCGCTTGCCAGCCGCGTCGAGCGCACCGCTGTCGAACTCTGCCACCTCGTCGCCAAAGCTCTTGCGGTTGCTCGCGGTGAGAAAGTCGATGGCGCGCACGATGCCGGCGGCCTCCGACCCAGGCGCCTCGAGCTCGCGCGTCTTGTAGACGCCCGTGGCGATCAGCACCGCGTCATGGCTGCCCCGGACCGCGTCAAAGGAGATATCCTCGCCCACCGTGCAGTTCAGCACAAAGGTCACGCCGCCGTCTTCTAGCTGCGCGATGCGGGCCATCACCACATCCTTTTCCAGCTTGAAGCCGGGGATGCCATAGGTCAGCAAGCCACCCGCGCGGTCATAGCGGTCATAGACCGTCACCTGCACACCGGCACGCCGCAGCATGTCGGCGGCAGCCAGGCCACCGGGCCCCGCGCCGATGATGCCCACGCTCTCGGGCCGTTCCGCAAGAGGGCGGATCGGCTTGACCCAGCCCATCTCAAAGGCGGTGTCGGTGAGGTATTTCTCGATCGACCCGATGGTGACGGTGCCATGGCCCGCCTGTTCGATCACACAATTCCCCTCGCATAGGCGGTCCTGCGGGCAGATGCGGCCGCAGATTTCGGGGAATGTGTTGGTGGCCTGCGACAGGTCATAGGCCTCTTGCAGGCGCCCTTCGGCGGTCATGCGCAGCCAGTCGGGGATGTTGTTGTGCAGCGGGCAATGGCTCTGGCAATAGGGCACCCCACACTGGCTGCACCGACCCGCCTGTTCGGCGGCCTTGGTCGCGGCATAGTCGCTGTAGATCTCGTCGAAATCCTGCCGGCGCAGGTTCGGCGCACGCTTTTCAGGCATGTCACGGCCGACGGTGACAAACTTCAGCATCATTTCCTTGGCCATGGCATCTCTCTTTCGCAGATCAACGATGAAAAGCGTTCTAAAGCGATGTGTGGGGCATGAAAAGTCAGCAGCGCTGACCTATTACTCTGATTTCCGCGCGGTAGGACAGAAAAGCTGTCCTATCTTGCGGGATTAGGGTCAGTATGGCTGACCTATTCCCTCAGAACCCCGCCAAAAGCGCGACCAAGGCCACGCTGCCCACGATGATTCGCCACCAGCCGAACAGCGCGTAGCCATTGCGGCTGACATAGCCCAGCAGCCAGCGCACCACGAGCACGGCCGCCACAAAGGCCGCGGCAAAGCCGATGGCGATTTCGGTCCAGGCGCCCCAGTCGAGCACATCGCGGTTCTTGTAGAGGTCATAGGCGACAGCCCCGGCCATCGTCGGCATCGACAGAAAGAACGAGAACTCGGCCGCCGCCCGCTTGCTGACCCCCAAGAGCAGCGCGCCGACGATCGTTGACCCCGAACGCGACACGCCGGGCACCATGGCGAGACATTGGAACAGCCCGATCTTGAACGCGACGCCCAGGGGCAGTGCCATCGGGTCGTCATGGCGCGGCGACAGCGTCATGCGGTCAACGACGATCAGGATCACCCCGCCCAGGATCAGCATCACCGCGATCAGCATCGGCGTCTCGAACAGCACCGTCTTGATGAAATCATGCGCCAGCACACCGATCACCACCGCCGGCAGAAAGGCGATCAGCACCGCCATGATGAAACGGAACGCCGCCGGGTCGCGCGGCGCATCCCGCACCACCTGCCAGAGCCGCGCGAAATAGAGCGTCAGCAGCGCCAGCACCGCGCCAAGCTGGATCACGATCTCAAAGGTCTTGCCCTTGCTCTCGAACCCGATGAAATGCCCGGCGAGCAGCAGATGCCCGGTCGAGGACACCGGGATGAACTCGGTCAGCCCTTCGAGGATGCCCAGAAACAGGGCGGCAATCGTTGTCGGCTCCGACATGTCAATCTTTCATGGGCAGGCGCTTGGCCGTATCGCACGCGGCCCCGCGCGACAGCGCCGCGGCCCTCATGCCTTGAGGTTCCGCGCCGAATCCTTGATCGCCGCGTATTGCCCCGAGGGGCGGAACCGCCAGAGGTAGTCGGGCAGCACCGATTCCATCGCCACCGGCGTGATCCCCAGCGCGGCAAAACCCTGCGCATCCGCTGCGACCACATTGTCAACGGCGAGGTTGCGCACCTGATCGAGCGTCAGCGGCCCGCGCAGAATGCCCAGCGTGAGCCTCGCGCCGAGGTCAAAGGCCCGGCCCATCAGGCTGGCCACGCCAAAGGGGATGTTCACGATCAGCCGCCGCCGCCGGATGATGCCCAGCATCATCTGCATCAGGTCGCGGAACGACCGCACCTCCGGCCCGCCCAACTCGTAGATGCCGCCTGCTGCCGCGCCGGTGACACCCATCACCGCCGCCTGCGCCACGTCATCGACCCAGACCGGCTGGAACAGCGTAGCGGCACCCACCACCGGCAGCACCGGGCCAAAGCGGGTCATGCCGGCGAAACGGTTGAAAAAGCCGTCCTCGGTGCCAAAGATGATCGACGGCCGCAGGATCATCGCACCCGGCATCGCGGCCAGCACGGCCGCCTCGCCCGCGGCCTTGGTCCGGGCATAGGCACTGCGCGACGTCGCCGACGCACCGATCGCCGACAGGTGCACCATGCGCGCCACGCCCGCCTCGGCGGCGATGCGCGCGATACGCCCGGCACCCTGCGCCTGCACCGCATCAAAGGTATTCTTGCCGCTCTCGGCCAGCACGCCCACGCAATTGACCACCGCCTCGGCCCCGGTCAGCGCCGCGCGCACGGAGGCATCGTCGCGGATATTGCAGAACACCGGTTCGACCTGGCCCACCGCGCCATAGGGGCGCACGAACATCGCGAGGTTCGGATCACGGACCGCGACGCGGACGCGCCAGCCTTCTTTTGCGAGACGCCGCGCGATGTACCGGCCGACGAACCCCGATCCGCCAAAGATGGTGACAAGCTTGGTCATGGGCCAGTATCCCTCTGCGCAACTCCCTGCGGTTTACCGCCCTGCCCCCCGCCAGACAAGGCGCAATCGGGCCTTTGGGCACCGGCAGACGCCGGCCGCCCCGACCTGCACAAGCCGGTCGCCTCATCGCACGCAGAATCGGCGTTGACAGTCGGCGCGGCCCTGCTTAAACGCACCTCTCACACGGCCTGCCCAGGTGGTGGAATTGGTAGACGCGCTGGCTTCAGGTGCCAGTGTCCGAAAGGACGTGGAGGTTCGAGTCCTCTCCTGGGCACCATGTTTCCCGCAAAATATGCTGATGAGGCCGAAGCCTCTTTGACAGGCGACAGTCCGGTAAATCGCGCGGCTGTTGCGCCTTTCGGTGGCATGGCCTATCTGGGCTGCACAACCGCAAAAGGACCGCCTGCCATGGCCAATCATCTCTATCAGGGCGACCTGCCCGACGGCCTGTCGCTTGGTCCGGTGGTGGCCATCGACTGCGAGACGATGGGGCTGAACCCGATGCGCGACCGGCTCTGCCTGATCCAGCTCTCTGGCGGCGACGGGCAGTGTCACCTTGTGCAGGTCGCGCCGGGGCAGAAGGCCGCACCGAACCTGGCTGCGCTGCTCGAAGACCCCGCGGTGCTCAAGCTTTTCCACTTTGGCCGGTTCGACATCGCGGCGATGTATCACGCCTTTGGCGCGCTCGCCGCACCCGTCTATTGCACCAAGATCGCGTCGAAACTGGTGCGCACCTTCACCGACCGGCACGGGCTGAAATACCTGCTTCAGGATCTGGTGGGCGTCGATATATCCAAGATGCAGCAGCAAAGCGACTGGGGCGCGGCCGACCTCACGCCGGCGCAGCTCGACTATGCCGCCTCTGACGTGCTCTACCTGCACCGGCTGCGCGACGCGCTCGACCGGATGCTCGCACGCGAAGGGCGCACGGAGATCGCGCAGGCCTGTTTCGATTTCCTGCCCACCCGCGCGCGGCTCGACCTTGCCGGCTGGCCCGAAATCGACATCTTTGCGCATTGACATGGCCAATCGCACCGCATTTATCGCCGCCGCCCGCCGCGTCATTACCGCCGAGGCCGAGGCGCTGCGTGTGCTCGCCGACAGCATCGGTGACAGCTTTGCCGATGCGGTGACGCTGCTGCTCGCGGCCAAGGGGCGGGTGATCGTCTCGGGCATGGGCAAATCGGGCCATATCGCGCGCAAGATGGCGGCGACATTCGCCAGCACCGGCACGCCCGCGCATTTCGTCCACCCCGCCGAGGCGAGCCACGGCGACCTGGGCATGATGACCAAGGGCGATGTGGTGCTGGTGCTGTCCAATTCGGGCGAAACGCCCGAACTGGCCGACCTCGTGGCCTATACCCGCCGCTTTCGCATCCCGCAGATCGGCGTGGCGAGCCGGGCCGAAAGCACGCTGCTGCAACAGTCCGACGTGGCCATCGTGCTGCCGCAACTGGGCGAGGCCTGCGGCACCGGGATCGTGCCCACGATCTCGACCACCATGACGCTGGCGCTGGGCGACGCGATGGCGATCGCGCTGATGGAACAGCGCCAGTTCACCCCCGCCAATTTCCGCGACTTCCACCCCGGCGGCAAACTGGGCGCGCGGCTGGCCAAGGTGCGCGACCTGATGCACGGCGGCGACGCGCTGCCGCTGGTGGGCCATGCCACGCCGATGAGCGACGCGCTGCTCACCATCAGCCAGCGCGGCTTTGGCGTGGCCGGTGTCACCGGGCCGGACGGCACGCTCGAGGGGATCATCACCGACGGCGACCTGCGGCGGCACATGGCGGGGCTGCTGGACCTCACCGCCGGCGAAGTCATGACGCCCGCGCCGCGCACCATCGGCCCCGACGCGCTGGCCGAGGAGGCGGTCGCGGTGATGAACGAGCGCAAGATCACCTGCCTTTTCGTCGTTGACCCCGCCGGGTCGCGCCATGCGACCGGCATCCTGCATATCCACGACTGCCTGCGCGCAGGCGTGGCCTGACAGGGCGCGCCGGCGATGCGCGACAACCCCTATTCCCAGTTCGTCAGCCTGTCCAAGATCCTGCTGCCGCTTGCCGCACTTGCGCTTTTGTCCACCCTGTTCCTCTTTGCGCGCGGCAAGGGCGGCGACCCGGCCATCCCCTTTGCCACGCTCGAGGATATCGCCCGCGACAGCCGCATCTCCGATCCGCGCTTTGCCGGGGTCGCGGCGGACGGGTCGGCGGTGACGATCTCGGCCGAGGTGATGCGCCCCGATGCGGCGCGGCCGGATGCCTTTTTCGTCTCCGCCATCGCGCTGCGGATCGACGCGCCCGACGGCACCCATATCGAGGCGACCGCCGGCGAAGGCGAGATCGACGGCCGCGCGCAACGGGCCCGGCTGGGCGGTCTCGCGCGGCTTTCGACATCGAGCGGCTATGTGATGGAGACCGGCGGCCTGCTGGCCGACCTCGCCAGCGGCACGCTCACCTCGATCGGCCCGCTCGAGATCCGCGCGCCCTTCGGCAGCCTGACCGCTGCCGGGATGGTCTATTCCGGCGGGTCCGATGGCGATGGTCAGCAGATGGTTTTCAAGGGCGGCGTCCGGCTGCTATACCAGCCACAATCGTCAGAAAGGCCCAGTCCGTGACCCTGCTCCGTATCGTCCTTTTCAGCCTGTGCCTTGCCCTGCCGGCCGCCGCCAGCGCGCAGACCAATATCGCGCTCGGCGGCATCTCGGCCGACCCCACCGCCCCTGTCGAAGTGACCGCCGACAGCCTGACCGTCGATCAGGCCAGCGGCAGCGCGGTGTTTTCCGGCAATGTCGTGATCGGGCAGGGCAGCCTGCGGATCGCGGCGGGCGAGGTGCGCGTGGTCTATTCCGAGGCGACCGGCGACATCGCGCAGCTTGTGGCCTCGGGCGGGGTGACATTCGTGACCGCGACCGAGGCGGCCGAGGCGCAGAATGCCGATTACAACCTCGTCACCGGGCAACTCACCCTCACCGGCGACGTGCTGCTCACGCAGGGGGCGAGCGCGCTGTCGGCCGACCGCATGACCGTGAACCTCGCCGATGGCTCCGCCCGCATGGAGGGCCGCGTGCGCACCGTCTTTGCCCAGGGCGGCAACTGATGGCGACGCTCACCGTTACCGATGGCAGCGCCGGGCTGCGGGTGGTCAACCTGCGCAAGAGCTACCGCAAGCGGCTGGTGATCCGCGACGTGAGCCTGACGCTCGGCCGGGGCGAAGTCGTGGCGCTGCTGGGGCCGAACGGGTCGGGCAAGACGACCTGCTTTTACGCCATCGCGGGCCTCGTGATGCCCGAGGGCGGGCAGGTGATCATCGACGGGCGCGACGTGACCACGCTGCCGATGTATCGCCGCGCGCGGCTGGGCATCGGCTATCTGCCGCAGGAAATGTCGATCTTTCGCGGCCTCACGGTCGAGAACAACATCCTGTCGATCCTCGAGATCGCAGAGCCCGACCGCAGCACCCGGCGCGAAAAGCTCGAAGAGCTGCTGTCGGAGTTTTCCATCGAACACCTGCGCCGCGCGCCCGCGCTCGCGCTGTCGGGCGGCGAACGGCGCCGCGTCGAGATTGCGCGCTGCCTCGCTGCCGGGCCGAAATATGTCCTGCTCGACGAACCCTTTGCCGGGGTGGACCCGATCGCCGTGGGCGAGATCCGCCATCTGGTCGCCACGCTCAAGACGCGCGGGATCGGCGTGCTCATCACCGACCACAACGTGCGCGAAACGCTCGAGATCGTGGACCGCGCCTATATCCTGCACGACGGTCGCGTGCTGATGTCGGGCACCACCGATGAGGTCGTGCGCGACGAGAACGTGCGCCGCGTCTATCTGGGGCAGAGCTTTCGGGTCAACTGAGGGTTGTGCGCCCGCCCGACAGGATCATTGACAAAGCCCTGCCAGTTGATGCGAAATGAAGGGGATGACAGACCCCGTTCGCCCTTGCCGGATCGTGCAGGCCACAGCGCCTGTATCTGGCCTGACCGCCACGGATGACGGGCCTGCCATCCCCCCCAGCCATCCACCGACGGACAACCGCGCAGGGCGCGGGGTGATGGCGTGACCTGACCAAGGAGGAATGATGCGGTACCAGATCAGCGGCAAACAGATCGACATCGGCGAAGCGCTCCAGACCCATGTCAAGACCGAGCTTGGCGCGAGTGTCGCCAAATATGCCGGGCGCCCGACCGAGGCCGTCGTCGTGTTTTCCCGGAGCGGCCATGAACATGTCTGCGAAACCACGATCCACCTGTCCACCGGCCTGACCGCACAGGCAAAGGGCCATGCCTCTGAAATCTATGCCGCTTTTGATAGCTGTTGCGAAAAGATGGACAAGCAGTTGCGCCGCTACAAGCGACGGCTCAAGGACCACCAGCGCGACCGCGTGGAACCGGTTGAACTTTCCGCGGCAGGCTCCTATATCCTCGCGCCAACAGAGGAGACCGACGAGAGCGCGCTGAACCACGACAACCCCGTGATCGTTGCCGAGATGGAGACCGGGATCCCGTCGCTTTCGGTAGGTGAGGCGGTGATGCAGATGGAACTCGCCCACGCCCCCGTGCTGGTCTTTCGCAATGAGAAACACAGTGGTATCAATGTCGTCTATCGCCGTGAGGATGGAAACATCGGCTGGATCGACCCCCGCCACACAGGCTGACGGCCTGTCGGACCAGAATGGATCAGCCTGACGATGCAACTTGCGGATATTCTTGGCGCCGATGCCGTAAAGGTCATCGGTGCGACCAGCAGCAAGAAGCGGCTCTTTCACGAGATCGGTGACATGGCAGAGGGGTGCTACGGCCTGCCCCAGACCCGTGTCGTCGAGGCGCTGATGGAGCGCGAGGGCCTGGGTCCGACCGGCGTGGGGCATGGCGTCGCCCTGCCCCATGCGCGGCTGTCGGGCGTTGACCGCGTGCGCGGCCTGTTCCTGCGGCTGGAAAAACCGCTCGATTTCGACTCGGTGGACCGGCAGCCGGTTGACATCGTCTTTGCGCTGCTCGCCCCGGCCAATGCGGGGGTTGAACACCTCAAGGCGCTGGCGCTGGTGTCGCGCACACTGCGCGACGCCGCGATCTGCGCCAAGCTGCGGGCCAATGCGGACCCCGCGACGCTGCACACCATCCTGACCGAATCGGCCGCCAGTCAGGCTGCTTGAGGTCAGGCGGCCGGCGCCCAGTCGCCAAAGCCGAAAGCGACGTAGTCGCGCCCATAGGCCTCGCGCACCAGACTCTCGATCGCGCGATCATGGATCTGCGCCAGCAGGCCGGCATGGGGATCGGTCGGCGCGACAAGGTCGGGCGGGTCCTCGCGGCCGATCTGCCAGCACAGCATCGCCAGATCCTCGGCCAGCCGGTCCTCGCGCAGCACCATGTCGGGGACCGCGACCTGGGCCATCCCCTGGACCTGCGCCGCCTGGCTGGCCCAGGCCGGATCGACCCGCAAGGCCGTCTGCCCGCCGAGGTTCGCCTTGAGAAAGGTCAGGAACACGCCAAACGCCGTCCGGTGCGCCGCCGCGTCATAGTCGGGGCCGACCGGCCCCTGCGGCAGCGGCAGGCCAAAGTTCTGGCGCAGCCTCTCGCGGATCTCGCCAAAGGTGCCGGGGCCGGTCGCCACGATCCGCTCGCAAAACGCCGCATGTGCCCGCGCGACCGGGTGACGCAGCACGGTGAAACTGCGGTGGCCGGGGTGGCCCGCCTTCCACTGGCGCAGGGTCTTGTGGGTAAAGTCCTGGATCAGTGCGCCGCCGCCGTCGAGGGCACAAAGCCAGTCGCGCAGCGCCGCCTCCGGCCCCGACCGCAGCGGCATGTAGAGCAGCGGGCTGTCGGGCGCCGCGACAAAGGACGGCACCGCCGCGCCGCGCCGCGGCTCGAAATTCGGGGTGCGGCCGAGGTTGAACCGGTCGAGCCGCGCCAGCGCCTGTTCCATCGCCGCGAAATTGGCGACCTTCTCCTCGAGCGGCTCCGGGTTCTGCTTTTTCAGCTTGCGGTCGAGCGCGGCGAGACGCCCGGGCACACCGAGCCAGAGGGCAAGCCCATTCATCACCTCGATATCCTGCAGATCCTCGTAATCCACATAGAACGCGGTCTGCCCGGATTTTTGCAGCGCATTCAGCAGAAACACCTGAAACGCCTGTAGCGCCGCCAGATGCTGTTCGAACCCGGCCGCGTCAAAGGTGACGATGTCGGATTTGGCGTGGCGGGCATTGGTGAGCTTCCACTGCCCGGTTGCGGCCGCGATCTTGCGGCTGACATAGCTTTCGACCGGGTTGCGGGTCAGGATGATCTTGGCACAGCGCGGATCGGCCAGCACGGCGTCGAGCACGCGCGGGTCGTGGTCGTTGAAAAAGCGAAACCCCCCCATCACACCGGGCTCGTCCCTGATCGCGGCGAGCAGGCGCAGGGGTTCGGCGTGGCGCTGCGCCAATGTCACGTCGAGGATCGCCTCCGTGTCGGGATGGCCTATGAAATGCGGGTTGAACGCCTCGCCGTGGCAGCGCACGCCGTCGAGGGCATTGAGGTTTGCCTCAAGGAAATTCGACCCCGTGCGCATCTCTGCAAAAACCACGAAACTGTCGAACTGCGGCATGGATCAGCGCACCAGATAGGGCTTGCGCGCGGGTTTCTGCGCGTTGTCCGGCGCCGGATCGACCGGGAAATCGCCCATCAGATAGGGATGCATCCCCTGGTTCTTGAGGTTCTGCAGGAACTGGCCAAAGCCTGTGAGATCGACCATGCGCGGCACTTCGGACAGGCGGCGCTGCTCCTGGATGCCGACCTCGTCGAGCACCTGTTGCAGCGCCTCCATCGGGCTTTCGACAAACTCGGCGAGCGTCCAGATCCGGATGCGCCCCTTGGCCCAGGGTGAACGCAATGCGCTCAGATGCTCGCTCTCGATCTTTTGCAGCATCGCGGCTTCGGTGCGCAGGTCGGCGAAATTGCGGTTGCTCTGGAACAGAGGAATGGCCCAGGCGCCCGAGATCACGCTGATCTGCGCATTGGCGTCGCGCGCGATGTCCCAACTGATGAACTGGCTGTCGCCGGGGCCGAACTGGAAACACTGCCGTTCGCCCCGCGTGTTCCAGATCAGATTGGTGAGAAACGCCCGGCCGTTGTAGTCGCGCAGCAGCGCGTTGTCGGACAAGGCACCGTTGAAGGTGCTCTGGCGCCCCTCGAATTCGACCTGGTGCGGCGCAAAGAGATGCCCGTGCACCCGCGCGCCGGTGATCCTGGCGAGCCAGGGCTCGAAATCCTCGAAAAGCTCGGTAAACCCTTCGAACACAGAATAGGGCGAGGAGGTCACGCCGTTTTCCCAGTTGTCCCGCGGAAACCGGCTTTGCATGTAGAGCCCCGGCCGCCCGCGCGTGCGCCGCTCGACCGCCTTGGCAAAGATGCGGTCGATCTTGCCGGGGTTGGGCTCTGTGCCCTTCATGGCGGCGGCATCATCGCCGAGAAAGGTCTTGTAGAGCAGGTCCGCCTGCGGCCAGATCTTGCGCGCGACAAAACAGTCCGACCGGCGCAGAAGTTGCAGGTGGTCGTCGTAAAAGATGTGCGGCTTGCCCTGGAAATCGAACTTTGACAGGGTCAGAGAGCGGCTTTCGATGCTCTGCGCATAGAGCCGCGACAGGGTCTGGAAGTAACTCTCGTCCGGGATCCAGACCTTGCGGAAATAGCGGTCATAGACCTTGCGGTCGGGGTCTTGCAGGATCGCCGACAGCGTGCGCCGCGTCAGGCACCACCATTGCGACCCCATATGCGGCACGATCCCGGGCGGGATGCGGCGACGGAACCCGACCTTGCGCTGCAAGTCCACATAGCGGTCAAACAGCTTGCGGTGCCGTTTCCATGAGAACGGAAAGCGCAGGGTGAAGCGTTCCTCGGACAGGCCGCCGACCGTCCAGGGGACATCGGCGGTCGTCGCGCTTTCGATGAAATCGGTCGTGGGCCTTGCGTCGAGGTAGCGGCGCAGTTCGGCCACGGGCCGCAGCGGCATGCAGGACCCCGAGGACAGATAGACATGCCGCACCGTTGGAAACCGCGCGAGCATCATCTCGGCGGCGGCCTGCGAGGCGGCGACGATGCCCCATGTGCCCCATTCGCAGGCATGGCGCGGTGAAAAGCACACATCGGGCAGGTCGGCAAAGCGCGCGGCAAAGGCATCATGGATGGCGCGCGGCACCTTCCTGTCCACATGGATCACCACGGGGCAGCCACCGGCGACCCAATGCCGGGCGACCTGTTCGGCGCGGTCGAGCGCCGTATGCACCAGCATGATGATCCCGACGCTCACGCCCAGTTCCCCTTGGACATCAGCCCCAGAATCTCGAGCTGACGCCAGTTGATGTATTTCTCGCTCCACTTGCACCACAGATTGGTGTTCCCGGCCAGCCCTGCGGCATAGGCCTTGTATTCCTTGCTGTCGGCATAGTGCTGCCGCCGCTCCAGCTCCTCCTGCGCCTTGAGCGTGAGCGTGTTGAGAAACTTGGTGTGCAAGAGCACGCCCGACGCCTTTTCGCCCCCCCATTCGTCATAGACGAGGTTCAGCCCGCGCGGCAGCAACATATGGGTCGAGCTGACATAGGCATATTTGCGGTCCCAGCGCACCAGCGGGATCTTGTTGAGCGCCGGCGCCTGCTTTGGCTTGTCGGCAAAGAAGGCGCGGGCGCGCGGGCCGCCCTGGATCCACAGGTTCAGGAACCGGGCGTTGCGGGTGATGGCGTAATTGCCCGCATCGAACCATGACGCGATCTCGAGCGGGTCTTGCGCGCGGGCATAGCGTGTCTCTTCGATCCGGCCCTTGGGATACATGTCGAGCAGCATCGCGCCAAAAGACCGGATCGAAGACGCATCGAGCCAGTCCGTCAGCGCGCGGATCGGCCTTGTGTCGCAGAAGGGATAGACAAAGAATTCGTCCGGATCGACGACCAGCGTCCAATGGTCATGGCCATAGCGCGACTGCAACCAGTTGAGCCAATCGACGCCGAAACGCGATTTCTGATAGCTGTGCGCCGTGGTCCAGACCGACACATCAGGCTGCTGCGCCAGATATTCGCGGCCGCCATCGGTGCTGTCATTATCGACGACCAGAAAATGGTTGACGCCCAACTGCCTGTAATATTGCAGGAAATAGGGCAGGCGCACATCCTCGTTGCGCAGGGTGCAGAACAGCAGGATATCGTTGCGCCCGATCTGACCGGTGCGGTCGGCAACCACGGTCAACTCGCGGCTCTTGCGATGGGCACGCAGTTTCCAGCGCTGGCGTTGCAGCCTCAGCCGATATGATTGCCACACACCCACGTCAGACGCACCACCCCTTGACCTGCGCTGTCCATGCCTACCAACGCATGGTTAATAATGTCTGTCTGCCATCACATCCAGCACAGGTTTTCCCAATCAACCATCAAGCCGCATGTCCTGACAACCCCCAAAGGCCAACCTGTCAGACCCAGTTTCCTTTTGACATCAATCCGATATCTTCCAGTTGTTGCCAGCCCTCGTATTTCGTGGAATGCGGGCACCACAGATCGGGCGACTGCATCAGGGCCTCGTGATAGGGAGTGTAAAGGTCGCTGTTCTCGAAATGCTGGCGGCGGGCCAGCTCTTCGCGCGACTTGTTGGCGATCATGTGCAGGAACTTGCTGTGCAGCAGCACGCCCGACATCCGTTCGCCCCCCAGCGTGTCATAGACCCGGTTGAGCCGGCGCGGCAGGATCTGGTGGGTCGAGCTGACATAGGCAAACCGCCGGTTCCAGCGCACCAGCGGCACCTTGTTGAGCGTGGGCGCGCGGCGCGGATTGTCCGCAAAGAACAGCCGCGCGCGCACGCCGCCCTGGATCCACAGGTTGTCATAGACCGGGTGGCGCTGGATCATGTAATTGCCGGCGTCGAACCAGGGCAGGCTTGCCACCGGGTCGCTGCCCGGCTGGTAGGGCGCCGCATCGAGCGGCCCCTGCGGATACATGTCGAGCATCAGCGCGCCAAAGGACTGCAGCCCCTCGCCGTCGAGCCAGCCTGTCAGCGCGCTCAGCGGGCGGGTTTCCCAATGCGGATAGACCAGGATTTCGTCCGCATCGACGGTCAGGCACCAATGGCCGTGCCCGTGGCGCCAGTGCAGCCATGTGAGCCAGTCCATGCCAAAGCGCGACAGCTTGTAGCTGGCCTGCGTGCTCCAGACCGACACATCGGGCTGGTCGCAGAGCAGCGCGAGCGTGCCGTCGTCGCTGCCATTGTCCACGATCAGGAAATGCGCCACGCCCAGCGCGCGGTAATGGGCCAGAAAGAATGGCAGCCGCGCCACCTCGTTGCGCAGCGTGGCAAAGGCGAGGATGGCCTCCGGGGCGATACCGGCCGTGCGGTCGGTCACGGCGCGCAACTGCCGCCGCTTGCGTATCGCCCGCAGCAAGAGCCGCCGCCGTTTCCAGCGCAGCCAATAGGCAAGTCGCGCCGCGGCCCAAACCCGCCCCGCCGCAGCGGCCCCGGCCGCACCCCGGCGCCTGACCCGGTCCAGCCCGATCCGTGCGGCCAGCCCCGCGATCAATGCCGCTACTGCGCTGCTTGCTGCACCGACAGCATCTCTTGGAGGAAAAGGCGGAATTCGTCACGCAGGTCTTCGCGGGCAAGCCCGAACGACACGGTCGCCTGCAGGAACCCCGCCTTGGACCCGCAATCGAACCGCTCACCCCGGAACCGGTAGCCAAAGACATCGCCGCCCTTGGTGATCTCTTCGGCGATGGCGTCGGTGAGTTGCAGCTCTCCTCCGGCGCTCGGCTTGATCTGGTTGAGGTTCTGGAGCACCCGCGGGGTCAGGATATAGCGCCCGATCACGGCGAGGTTCGACGGCGCGGTGCCGACGGGCGGCTTTTCGACCATGCCGCGCGCGCGCACCATATGGCCCATGTCCTCGCCGATATCGAGCACCCCATAGGATGACGCCTTTTCGACCGGCACCTCCATCGCGGCGACCATGCAGCCGCCGGTGTCCTCATAGGCTTCGACCATCTGCTGCAGACAGGGCTTTTCTGCCGCGATCACGTCATCGGGCAGGATCACGGCAAAGGCTTCGTTGCCGATCAGCCGCCGGGCGCACCAGACGGCATGGCCAAGCCCCATCGCCTTGTGCTGGCGGATATAGGCGATGGCGCCAGATTCCATGTTGGTGGTCTTGAGCGCCTCGAGCAGGTCGTCCTTGCCGGCCTTGCGCAGCGTCGCCTCAAGCTCGGGCGCGTGGTCGAAATAATCCTCGAGCGCGGATTTGCCGCGCGCGGTCACAAAGATGAATTCCTTGATCCCGGCGGCGCGCGCCTCGTCGATGGCATACTGGATCAGCGGCCGGTCAACGAGGGTCATGATCTCCTTGGGCACCGATTTGGTCGCGGGAAGAAACCGTGTCCCGAGCCCTGCGACGGGAAAGACCGCCTTTGTCACGCGTCTTTTCATCGTATCACCCCTTGTCAGTGCCGTTTCGGTAAACCCGCTACCCTGTAATATCCATTGCCGGTTAATGCGCCATCAAAACGGCAAGACTGCGCAAACGGTGGGGTAAATGACCAGAGCCCCTGTCCTGCTATCGCATGTCGCGCCGCCATCGCGCAACCTCAAACCGGGCGCGGCCCGGTGGGCCTGCGCGATCAGGCGGACCCCATCCGCGCCAGCATCGCCTCGATCCGGGGCACGTCCTGGGGGTTGTTGAGCTCCCAGAACTCCCGCCCGCGGGCTTCGACCTCAACACAGAGCATCGGCACGCCACGTTCGAGAAACCGCAACTGTTCGAGCCCCTCGAGCGTCTCGAGCGGCCCCGCCGCCCAGCCGGCATAGGCCGCGAGCGCGGCAGGGCGGTAGGCATAGACCCCCACGTGGTGGAACACGGGCGTGGTGTCGTCATCGGCAAAGTTGCGGCCGGTATAGGGGATGACCTCTTTGGAGAAATAGAGCGCGTTGTGGTCTGCGCCGAACACCGCCGTGGTGCCGCCCACGCGCCCCGCGCGCCGGTCCTCGAGAAAGCCGTTGAGCGCGGCGCCATCGGTGCGCAGCACCGGCGTGGCGACCTGCGCGCCGGGATGCGCGCGCAACCCCGCCACCAGATCCTCCACGAACCAGGCGGGGGTCAGGGGCGCGTCGCCCTGCAGGTTCACCACGATGTCATATCCGCCGCCCAGCCGGTCAAGCGCCTCGGCACAGCGCTCGGACCCGTTCTGGCAGTCGGGCGAGGTCATCACCACCTCGGCACCAAAGCCTGCCGCATGATCGCGGATGCGGTCGTCGTCTGTGGCAACCACCACGCGCGCGACGCCCTGGACCGCCATCGCCGCATCCCAGCTGCGCCGGATCAGCGTGCGCGCCTGCCCGTCCGCGCCGCGCAGCGCGACCAGCGGCTTGCCCGGATAGCGGGTCGAGGCATGGCGCGCGGGGATCACGAGCAGGACCGACATCACGCCCCCTTGAGCCGCACGCCCGGCGCAAGGGCGATGAAGAACGGGTTCTCGAACCCTGCCTTGCCATAGGTCAGCGGCTTGTGATTGTCGAACCGCACCACAAGCCCCCCCGCGCCGGCCAGGACCGCATGACCCGCCGCGGTGTCCCATTCCATCGTGCGGCCAAGGCGCGGATAGAGGTCGGCCTCGCCTGTCGCGACCAGACAGAACTTGAGCGAGGACCCCGCGCTGGTCATGTCGCGCACGGCATATTGCGCGATATAGGCATCGGTCGCCGCGTCGCGGTGCGATTTCGACGCCACCACCATCAGCGCCGCATTGTCGGGCTGCGCGACCGCCAGCGGCCGCGTCTCACCGACCCGGTCAGGGTGGGGAATGCCCAGCTCTTCGACCGACCGGCCGGCGGCATCGGTATAGAACAGCCGTTCGCGCGAGGGCGCATAGACCACGCCCCGCAGCGGCACGCCGCCTTCGACATAGGCGATGTTGACGGTGAAATCGCCGCGACGGTTGACGAATTCCTTGGTGCCGTCCAGCGGATCGACGATCAGAAACGTGTCGCCCCGCACCGCGTGGGTCGCCGCCTGTTCCTCGGTCACCAGCGGCACATCCGGAAAGG
>JAACUH010000068.1 GCA_009993005.1 Rhodobacterales bacterium | reverse complement strand
ACTGGCGAGCCGGGCGGTGCCCTCGCTGACCGGGGGCGGCAACGGCGTGCAGCCGACCTTGCAGCCGGGCTTTACCCCGCAGGAGATGGCGGCGGACCTCGAGAGCTATATGATCATCGGCGTGCCGACGCTGGGCCCGCCGATCCCGGTGCGGCGGATCATGGACAATGGCACGGCCGAGACCTGGCTCGCGCAGGTTGGCTTTACCGCCGCATTCGTGGACGGGATGCTGGTGGCGACCCGTGGGCTGGGGTCCGACCTCATGGCCGCCAATACCGGGGCGGTGCGGCGGGCGCTCGCGGCGGGCGGCGGCACCGCGCAGCGCGCCATGGACGTCATGGACGATCAGGACCGGATCACCACGCTGCAATTCGAGTGCGAGATCGTGGCGACCGGGACCGAGACGATCGACCTCGGCCTGCGGCAGGTCGCGACCCGCACCTTTGAAGAGAACTGCGCGAGCGCCAAGGCGATTTTCACCAATCTCTACTGGCTCGACAGTGCCGGAGAGATCGTGCAGTCGCGCCAGCTCGTCTCGCCAACTGTTGCATATTTGCGCAGTAATCGACTTTGATTGTGGCTTCGGCAAGGAAACACCGGGACATCGCGCTTGAGTTACGACATCAAAGAAGCTATAGCCAACCCAACGCTTTGTTTATCAACTGGAGTACAGACATGCGCCTGACCAAAACCATCGCCGCCGCCGCCGTTGCAGCCACCGTTGGTGGCACCGCCATTGCCGGTGGTTTCGCCCCCGCTGTGATCGAGCAGCCCGTTGTGATCGTTGAGCCGATCGCGCAGCGTTCGTCCTGGGGCATCATCCTGCCGATCGCCGCTGTTGCGCTGCTGATCGCGCTGGCCGGCTCGAACTAAGATGGCGCGCGCTACCCTCGGGTAGCGTTCCATCGGTTCATGACCCAAGAGGCTGGTTCCGCAAGGAGCCAGCCTTTCTTGTTTTCAAGGCCATGTTTTCACGGCCATGTTTTCACGGCCATGTTTTCACGGCCATGTTTTCAACAGCTTGTTTTCACTGCGCGCCGTGGCCCTGACGTCGCCCCGACCGCGCCAGCCGGATCAACGCGCGTTCAAGCAGGGCAAATTGCGGCACCGGACTGGACGACCGCAGTTGCAGGTCGGTGTCCAGCAAGGCGGCGAGCGCTTCCTCCAGCCGGTCGCGCCCCCACCCCTCGGCCTGCCGCAGGGCGGCATCCCGGCGCGGGCCAAACAGGGGCGGGCGCAGTTTGCCGACACCCGCCGCCGCACCCCCCGGGTCAGAGGCGGCCGCGTGCAACATGCGGAAATGGCGCATCGCACCGATGCAGACACCCGTCGCATTGACCCCTTGCGCCGCGAGCCGGCGCAGCACCGGCGCGATGCGGGTGTCCTGGCGCTCTGCCACGACCGCTATCAGGTCGTCGATGTCTGCTTCGGCGGATTGTGGCGCAACCGCGTCGAAATCCTGTGGCGTGACTTCGGTCGAATCGCCTTGCTTGTAGAGGCCCAGCTTTTCGATCGTCTGGCGAAAGTCGCCGGGATCAATGCTCCGGCTCAGCGCGGACAGCATCGCAGAGGCGTCGCGGCTGACCCGGGTCAGGCCGGCCGCCGCCAGCATCGCCTCGACCTCTGCAGGCGTGGGCGGATCATCGTATAGCCCGATGGCAAAGGCGCGGGGGTGCCCCTCGAACAGCTTGCGCAGTGCCGATCTGGCCGTGAGTTGGGCGGCCGTGACGATCACCTGCGCGTCGCCATCACGCCAGTCGGCCAGCGCGGCGGCGATGGCATCGGCCATCCCGTCCGTCGCCCCTTCGACAAAGGCCACGCGCGCGCCGGGAAAAAAGCTCTGCGCGCGGATCGCGTCGTCGAGCAGCGCCGCATCCTTGCGCAGGTCCGAGGCGGGGATGCGCGTCAGCCGCATCTCGGCCTCACCATCCGGGCCGATCAGCGCGGTGATCACCTCTTGTCGCCGCTGCGCCACGCGCATCGCATCCTCGCCATAGATCAGGAGGCCGGTGGCCTTGGCGTCGGGCTTGCGGAAATAGGCGAGCGCGTCGCGGGGGGCGAGCTTCATGGGCTCAGCGCCCCGGCGCGCTGAGGGTGAGGCGCGTCACCAGCAGGTCGGCCAGCCCCATGGCCAGCCGCGCGCGGGCATCCTCGGCGGCGGCGCGTGTGGCGACGGTGGTGCCTGTGGTCGCATAGCTGGCAAAGCTGTCCACCTGCCCCTGCACGAGCACCGCCTCGCCCCCTTCGGCACGCAGGGCATAGCGCACGACCCCGGCGAGCGTGCTGCGCGAGGCCGTGCCGCCGGGCGTGATCGCCGTCGCGCTCTCGGTCACGTCATAGGACAGCGACAGCCTGAACGCAGGGGGGGCTGCACGGCCAAGCCGGTCCTCGAGCGCCCGGCGCAAGCGGTAGCCGTCCACGGTCTGCGGCGCGTCCACAGCGACGCTGTCGCGCAGCGCGAGCGCGGCACTGTCCGGCCCATAGACCGGGGCAAAACCGCAGCCCGCCAGCGCCGCGAACCCGAGCAGGGCCGCGCGGCGCGAGGGCGGGCGAGGGCGGTCAGATGACGACATTGACGATCCGGCCCGGCACCACGATCAGCTTTTTCGGCGCGGCCCCGTCGAGCGCGCGCGCCACCGCCTCGTCGGCCAGCACCAGCGCCTCGATCTCGGCCACGGGCATGTCGCGCGGCACCGTCACCTCGCCCCGCCGTTTGCCGTTGACCTGGATCGGCAGCGTCACGCTGTCCTCGACCAGCATCGCGGGGTCGGCCACGGGCCAGGGCGCATTGGCGATCAGGCCGTCGCCACCCAGCATCGCCCAGACCTCTTCGGCCAGATGCGGGGTCATCGGCGCCATGAGCTGCGCCAGGGCGCGCATCGCCTGCCGTTTCGCCGCACCGCCCGCATCCGACCGCGCGAGCGTGTTGGCAAAGGCATAGAGCCGCGCGATGGCCGCGTTGAAACCAAAACTCTCGACCCCTTGCGTCACGTCATGGATCGTCTTGTGCATCGCGCGCAGCAGGTCCGCGTCGCCCTGCCCCGCCACGTCAGCCAACGCCGCGATCTCGTGGCCGATCCGCCAGACGCGCGCGAGGAACTTGTGCGCCGCCTCGGCGCCCGCCGCCGTCCATTCCACATCCCGCTCGGGCGGGCTGTCGGACAGGACGAACCAACGCGCGGTATCGGCGCCATAGGTGGCGATGATCGTCACCGGATCGACGACGTTCTTCTTTGACTTCGACATCTTGGCCGAAGGGATGATCTCGACCTTTTCGCCGGTGGCCCGCAGCACACCGCCCTCGACCTCTTCGGGCAGGTGATAGACCGGGCGGCCCTCGGCGTCGCGGGTCTGGTAGATCTCATGCGTGACCATGCCTTGGGTAAAGAGCGCGTTGAACGGCTCGATCGCCTTGGCGGGCAGGTGGCCGGTGATCTGCATCGCGCGGGCAAAGAACCGGGAATAGAGCAGATGCAGGATCGCGTGCTCGACCCCGCCGATATACTGATCGACGTTCATCCAGTATTCGGCCTCGGCCATGTCGGTGGGCGTGGCGGCATGGGGCGCGGTAAAGCGGGCGTAATACCAGGACGAATCGACGAATGTGTCCATCGTGTCGGTCTCGCGCCGGGCCTTTGCGCCGCACGTCGGGCAGGTACAATCCCGCCAGGTCGGATGCCGGTCGAGCGGATTGCCCGGCACGTCAAAGGTCACATCGTCGGGCAGCCGCACGGGCAGGTTTTCCTTGGCCTCGGGGACCACGCCGCAGGTTTCGCAATGGATCACCGGGATCGGGCAGCCCCAATAGCGCTGGCGGCTCAGCCCCCAGTCGCGCAGGCGGTATTTGGTGACGCCCTGCCCCACGCCGTTGCCCTCGCAAAAGGCGATGGCCGCGTCGATGGCGGTGTTGGCATTGGCGGTCTCGTCCCAGCCAAAGGCGCGGGTCCAGCGGACGGCGTCGGTCTTGGCCGGCACAAAGGGCGCGGCGGCGATGTCATGCTCACCCGTCAGCGGCAGAAATGTGTCGATGATCGGCAGCGCGTATTTGCGGGCAAAGTCATGGTCGCGCTGGTCATGCGCGGGCACGCCGAAAATCGCGCCGGTGCCGTAATCCATCAGGATGAAATTGGCGATATAGACCGGCAATTCCCACGCGGTATCAAAGGGGTGACGGACCCGCAGGCCGGTGTCAAAGCCCAGCTTCTCGGCCTTTTCGATCGCCTCTTCGGTGGTGCCGCCCTTGCGCGCCAGCGCGCAGAATGCGGCCACATCGGGGCGTTCCGCCTCGAGCTCTTTGGCCAGCGGGTGATCGGGCGAGATGCCGACGAACGACGCGCCCATCAGCGTATCGGGCCGGGTCGTATAGACCTCGACCCGGTCATGCCCCTCCGGCCCGTCGATCAGCGAAAACGAGAATTGCAGCCCGCGCGACCGGCCGATCCAGTTCGACTGCATCAGCTTGACCTTGGCCGGCCAGTCGTCGAGCCCGTCGATGGCATCGAGCAATTCGCCGCTATACTCGCTGATCCTGAAGAACCATTGCGTGAGCTCGCGCCGTTCCACGTCGGCGCCCGACCGCCAGCCCTTGCCGTCGATCACCTGCTCATTGGCGAGCACGGTCATATCGACCGGGTCCCAGTTCACGACGGCATTCTTGCGATAGACCAGCCCCGCGTTCAGCATGTCGATGAACAGCGCTTGCTGCTGGCCGTAATACTCCGGGTCGCAGGTGGCAAACTCGCGCGACCAGTCGATCGACAGGCCCAGCGGCTTCATCTGCGCGCGCATGTCGGCGATGTTGCTGTAGGTCCAGTCCTTGGGGTGGCCGCCCGATGCCATGGCAGCATTTTCGGCCGGCATCCCGAAGGCGTCCCAGCCCATCGGGTGCAGGACATTGTGCCCGGTCGCGATCTTGTAGCGCGCGACCACGTCGCCCATCGTATAGTTGCGCACATGGCCGATGTGGATGCGACCGGACGGGTAGGGGAACATCTCGAGCACGTAATACTTGGGCTTGCCGCCGTCGCGCGTGGCGCGGAAGGTGCCGGCCTGATCCCAGGCGGCTTGCCAGCGGGCTTCGATCTCGGACGCGGAATAGCGGGACATTATCGAACTTTCACAGATGAGGGGCGCGGGTGCGGATAGCCCGGCGCAGGTGATACTGCGGCCGCGCGGCAGAGGCTAGAGCGCGCCGTCCGCGATGCGCAACTGCCGCGCGCGCGACAGGATCGCGTCCTCGATGGCGCGCGTCGTCTCGGCGGCGGCGGGGCCGCCGCCGGTCAGGATCGACACATTGAGCGCGCGCGCATCAAGCGCGGGGTCAGAGATATAGACGGTGGCGCGGTAGGCACGGCTGCCGCCCGGCGGCGTGCCGGGGCCAAAGACGATGACGCCTGTAAAGGGGTCGGCCGATTGCACGGGAAGAAAGTTCAGCACATCGAAGGTGGCGAACCACAGGTAGCGGTTGACCGCGACATTCTCGGCCCCGCGCGCGCGCGACGCCTGCCGGGTCGCGTCATCAGCCGCGCGCCCGCCGCCAAAGAGGCCGCCGCTGCACCCCGTCAGGGCGAGTGTCAGCGCGGCGATCAGGCCGAAGCGGGTAAGGCGGGCGAGTGCGGTCAAAGTCTTTCCCCCAAGGGATCAATCCATTGCGCAAATGTGTAGCGAAGCGGCGGGAGTGTCACAAGTCCCATGACCCGGCCCGCACAAAAGGCCCGCACAAAAGGCCCGCACAAAAGGAAAGAGCGGCCCCGAAGGACCGCTCTGACCTGTTCCCGAAGGAGCGTCTATTAGAACGACAGACCGACTTCGGCGGTGATGCCGTGCAGGTATTCCGGGTCGCCGATCGCGTCGTTGGCCGGATCGTTGTCGTCCTGGGCGTAGGAGACCAGCAGCGAGGCACCGCCACCCATGTCAACGTTCGCCGCGACGTAGTAGGCGTCGCCGTTGTCGATCACACCGAACAGAGCGGTGATGTTGTTGCCGACATCGTACGAACCTTCGACACCGAAGACACCATCCGTACCGACCACGTCGTAGAAGGCGGACACGGTGAGCGGGCCCGAAGCATAGTCAGCCGTCAGGCCCCATGCGTCGTCCGACGGATCGTTGACGGCGTAGTAGGCGCCAACGGTCACCGGGCCGACCGGGTAGGACGCGCCGATACCGATCGAGGTGTCGTCGCCGTTGTCAACGTAGGCGAGGGTCACGTCAGCACCGCTGAACGAGGTGCCCAGCGACACACCGAAGGAATCCGTACCGGACACTGCGCCAGCGGCGGCGTTCGAGTCGGCGTCCTGGTAGGCAGCGCCGAGGTTGAAGTTGCCGAAGGTCGCGGTCGCCGCAACTTGCAGGCCGACGAGCTCGCCAGCGGCAACGCCGTAGCTGATCGACGCATCGACGCCACCGTAGGTGATGTCGCCGCGCAGTTGCGCATCGCCCCAGTCGCCTTCTTCGGCGAACACGTCAGCAGCCATGCCGTCCGGAGCGGACCACAGACGCTGGGTCGCGGTGTCAACCACACCGAAGTGCAGGCCGGCCGACTCTGAGGTCAGCGAGATGGCGAAATCTTCGGAGGTGACGGTGTCACCGGTCAGATCGTCGGCGGTGATGTTCAGGCCGAACGAAGCAGCGGCGGTCAGACCGTTGTCGAGCTCTTGCGACAGCGAAACGCTGAGGTCGCCTTCCCAGTAGATGCCGTTGTTGATGTCGTCGTTGTAGCCCAGGGTGGCCGAACCACCGAACGAAACTTCAGCAGCGGCGGCGCCAGCGAAGGCGATGACCGAAGCCGAGGCAAGAAGGATGCTTTTCATGATATTCCCTCGTGTTTTGCATTCCCAAGAATGCCAGTCCAACTAGCATTAATGATGTCTTTGCGCCCAACACCGTTTCCACTCAAGCGAATTGGCCCGGCTTCGGGTGTCTGCCGTAAAAATGATGCAACAGCGCCACACACCTCACTTGCGCATTTCTGCCATGACAGGGCGCCTGTCGCGGCCTATGTGGACGCTCGGGGGCTTGTCCCCTTTGGGCTTGCGGGGTTTGCCATGCCATTGACCGATATCAGGAACCGGGTCGTGCAGGCGGCCATTGCGGCCGGACGCGGGGCGGCGGACATCACGCTCATCGCCGTGTCCAAGGTTCAGCCCGCAGAGCGGGTTGCGGCGATTCTCGGGCAGGGGCAGCGCGTTTTCGGGGAAAACCGGGTGCAGGAGGCGGCGGGGCGCTGGCCTGCCTTTCAGGCTGACCACGCCGACATCATCCTGCACCTGATCGGCCCCTTGCAGACCAACAAGGCGCGTCAGGCGGTGGGGATGTTTGCCGCG
The DNA here is from genome assembly GCA_009993005.1 of Rhodobacterales bacterium. Taxonomy (GTDB): domain Bacteria; phylum Pseudomonadota; class Alphaproteobacteria; order Rhodobacterales; family Rhodobacteraceae; genus JAACUH01. The sequence continues at coordinate 48,645 of JAACUH010000068.1, read as the reverse complement.
ATCCACACGCTCGACCGGCTGCGGCTGGCCGAGGTGCTCGCGCGGCTCGCGCAGGAGCGTGGCACCTCGCCCGACCTCTTTGTGCAGGTCAACACCGGGGCAGAGCCGCAAAAGGCGGGCGTGCTGCCCGATGACACCGACGCGCTGGTCGCGGCCGCGCGCGCGATGGATCTGCCGGTCGTGGGGCTGATGTGCATTCCCCCGGCCGAGGATGACCCCGCGCCGCATTTCGCGATGCTGGCCGCCATGGCCGCGCGCAATGGCCTTGGCGGCCTGTCGATGGGGATGAGCGGCGATTTCGAGACCGCCATCGCGCATGGTGCCACCCATGTGCGTGTCGGCTCTGCGATATTCGGCGAGCGTGTCGCGCCCTAGGCGGCGCGCAACAGCGTGACATGCGTGTCGCCATAGCGGCGGCTGTCGGCCGCGGTGAAACCCGGCGGCGCGGGCATCGGCGCCGCCTCTTCCCAGACCACCACCGCGCCGGGCGCGACCCAGCCGCCGGCCTGCGCCGACAAGAGCGCGGGCAGGCCAAGCCCCTTGCCATAGGGCGGATCGAGAAACAGCAGACCGGCGGCGGGGCCGGTGTTGGCGGGCAGGCGGGTGGCGTTCACGGTCAGCAGCACCGCCTCGCCCTGCCGGCGCGCGCGGGCGATGTTGGCGCGGATCAGCCCCTGCGCCACCCGCCCGTCATCGACAAAGGTGGCCTGCACCGCCCCGCGCGACAGCGCTTCGAGCCCCAGCGCGCCGGTCCCGGCAAAGAGGTCGAGCACCTGCGCGCCACCCACCGGGTCGCCAAAGCGGCCGCCCGTCAGCACATTGAAGATCGCCTCGCGCACGCGGTCGGACGTCGGGCGCAGATGAGCCGCCGCATCGCCCTGTCCCACTTCCGCCAGTTGCAGGCCGCGCTGCGCGCCAGCGATGATCCTCACGCGCGCAACAGCGCCTTGAGGTCGCTCGACGGGTCGGCCACCACGGCGGGTGAGGGCGATTTACCCATCTCGATCAGCCGCTTGCCGATCATGTAGGCGCGCGGGTCGTTCATCGCATCGACCGCGATCAGCCTTTCGCCCGCGTAATACCAATGCGACTGCGCGCCCCCCTCGCCCGGCCGCAGATGCACCGCGTCATAGCCGAGGTTGAGCCCCGCGATCTGCAGCTTGCAATCATATTGGTCCGACCAGAACCAGGGCGCGGGGGCATAGTCCACCCCCTGCCCCATGATGTTCTGCGCCGCGACCTCGGCCATGTCGATGGCATTGCCGACGCTTTCGATCCTGACCCGCGCACCGTGGAAGTCACAGGAGGCGCAATCGCCCGCCGCCCAGATATGCGGGTCCGAGGTGCGCGCCTGCGCATCCGTCCAGATCCCGTTGTCGAGCGTCAGGCCCGCGCTCTCTGCCAGCGCGGTGTTGGGGGTGATGCCGACACCGACGATGGCAAAATCCACCGCGATCTCGCTGCCATCCGACAGGCGCGCACCGGTCACGCGCCCTTCGCCCAGCAGGCGGTCAAGGCCGACACTCTCGCGGATCGTGACGCCATGTGCGGCATGCAGCGCGCGGAAATAGTCCGAAGTCTGCGGCGACGCGACCCGCTGCAGGATGCGCGGCGCCAGTTCAAGCACCGTCACGTCCAGCCCGCGTTTCGCGCAGACCGCCGCCGCCTCGAGCCCGATATAGCCGCCACCGATGATGAGCACGCGCCGCCCGGCAACCAGTTCGGGCGCCATCGCATCGGCGTCGCGCAGGTCGCGCATCGTATGGACGCCCGCCAAGGCGCCGCCGATGGCAGACGGCAGGCGGCGCGGGGTCGCACCCGTGGTCAGCGCCAGCGCGTCATAGGCAAGCACCGCGCCATCCGACAGCGTGACCGTCCGCGCGGCGGGGTCGATGGCGGTCGCCGTCACATCGAGCCGCAGGGCGATGTTCTGATCTGCATAAAAGGCGGCGGGGCGCAGAAAAAGCCGCTCTTCCTCCATCTCGCCCAGCAGATAGGCCTTGGACAGGGGCGGGCGCTGATAGGGCGGCACGGGTTCGCTGCCCACCAGCGTGATCTGCCCGTCGAACCCGTCCGCGCGCAGCCTCGACACCAGCGACGACCCGGCCTGCCCGGCCCCGATGACAACGACATGCGACATGAGAATAATGGTCCTTTCGGTGGCGCGTGGTCCCCGCGCAGCCTATATCCGGGGACAACGGAAACGCAAACAAGGATGCTGCGATGACCCTCACGACCGGACAGAAACTCCCCGACGCGACCCTTGGCCACTGGACGGCCGATGGCCCCGCGACCGTGCAACTGGCCGACAGGCTCGCCGGGCGCAAGGTGGTTCTCTTTGCGCTGCCCGGCGCCTTTACCGGCACCTGCTCGACCTCGCATCTGCCGAGCTTCATGCGCACGGCCGAGGCGTTCAAGGCCAAGGGCGTGGACGAGGTGATCTGCCTGTCGGTCAATGACCCCTTTGTGCTGGGCGCCTGGGACGACGCAACCGGCGCGGGCGCGGCAGGCGTGACCCTGCTGGGCGACGCCGACGGGTCGTTCACCAAGGCGGTGGGGATGGATTTCACCGCGCCCGCCATCGGTCTCATCGGCCGGTCGAACCGCTATGCCGCGCTGGTCGAGGATGGCGTGATCACCGCGTTGAGCGTGGACGAGCCCGGCGTTTGCGACATCTCGACCGGCGAGAAGTTCCTCGAGTCGCTCTGAACACCGCGAACGGGGCGCGCTCAAAGGCGCGCCCTACCGCGCCAACTGGTCCATCCGGGTGGCGAGCATCACATCGAGATTGCTCAGCCCGTCCACGTCATGCGTGGTGAGTGTGACGGTCACTGTCTTATAGACATTGGACCATTCGGGATGATGGTTGAGCTTCTCCGCCCAGAGCGCCGCGCGGGTCATGAAGCCGAAGGCCTCCACGAAATTGGCGAACACATAGGTCCGTGTGATGGCATCGCGGGCCTGAGCCATCTCCCAGCCCGCCGCGAGCAGCGGGGCAAGCGCCGCATCGCGCGCCGGTCCTGTCAATGCTTCGGTCATTCCTGTTCCTCCACCTGCACATATTTGAACGGACCATAGCTGGTCAGCACCTCGATCTCCTGATCGACCGCCGCGCGTTCGGCCTCCAGATAGCGCGCCACCGCCTCGGCAAAGCCCGCATCCGCGATCCAGTGCAGCGAATGGACGGCCACCGGCATATAGCCGCGCGCCAGCTTGTGTTCGCCCTGCGCCCCCGCCTCGACCCGCGCCAGCCCCCGCGCGATGGCAAAGTCGATGGCCTGATAGTAGCACAGTTCAAAGTGCAAGAACGGGTGATGTTCGGTGCAACCCCAATAGCGGCCATAAAGCGTGTCACGCCCGATGAAGTTGAGCGCCCCCGCCACCGGTTGCCCGCCGCGCAGCGCCAGCACCAGCAGCATGTCGTCGCGCAGCACCTCCTGCGCGCGGTCGAAAAACGCGCGGGTGAGGTAGGGTGAGCCCCATTTGCGGCTGCCGGTGTCCTGATAAAAGGCCCAGAAGGCATCCCAATGCGCGGGTTCTATCGCCGCGCCGGTCAACACGACGATCTCTCCGCCAAAGCCCTGCGCCTCTTGCCGCTCCTTGCGCAGCATCTTGCGCTTGCGCGAGGACAGCGAGGCGAGGAAGCCGTCGAAGCTGTCGTAGCCCGCGTTTTCCCAATGAAATTGCTGGCCGATGCGCCCCATCAACCCCATCTGCGCGCCGGCCAGCGCCTCGGCCTCGGTGCAGAAGGTGATGTGCAGCGACGACAGGCGGTTGTCGGCCGCGATCTGCACGGCGCCCTGCACCAGCGCGGCCATCCCCTCGGCCTCGAACCCCGGGCGGGTCAGGAACCGCCGGCCTGTCGCGGGGGTAAAGGGCACCGCGATCTGGAGCTTGGGGTAATAGCGCCCGCCGGCCCGCTCGTAGGCCTGCGCCCAGTTGTGGTCAAAGATGTATTCGCCCTGACTGTGCCCCTTGGCATAAAGCGGCGCGACGGCGATCACCGCGCCATCCTTTTGCGCCGACAGGTAGCGTGGCTGCCAGCCGCTGCCGGGGCCGACCGACCGGCTGTCCTCGAGCGCCTTGAGAAAGCGGTAGGTGGTGAACGGGTCAAAGGGCCGCCCGCCATCCGCCGCCTCGGGGCAGGCGCAGGCATCCCAGGCGGGCTGGCCGATCTCGGTCAGCGCAGCATGGGCGGTGATGGTGATCGTGTCGGTCATGGGGCGAGAGGTGGCGCAACCGCGCGGGCGGTCAAGCCGCGTATCCCTCAAAGGTCACATTATCCGCGACGGCGCGCGCGCGCGCCTCGGCCGCCGCTGACCGGATCGTCCAGCACAACACCGCAGCGCCTGCGGTCTTGAGCGCGGCCACGCGCGGGCGCGCGAGGTCAAGGGCCTCGTGGCTGATGAAACAGGACCCTGTGGCGGCGTAGTCGGGGATCTCGCGCAGGCGGTCGCAGGTTGCATCCGGCACCGGGGACCAGTCGGACGGGCGATAGGCCGATGTCGTGAGCCCGCGCGGGATGGCGGGGGCGAGACGGGCCATCGCGGCCATGGAATGCGGGTTGAAGGACATCACCGCGACGGGGCCCGCGTAGCCCGCCAGCGTCCCGGCTGTCGCCTGTTCCAGCGCGCCGACGTCCGGGCCCAAAAGCCCGTCCTGATCCTTGACCTCGATCAGAAGCGCGACCTTGCCCGCCACGATGCCCAGCACCTCGGCCAGCGTCGGGATGCCGTCGTCGCCGCCCAGCAGCGTCATCGCACCAAGGCTGGCCGCGTCATGCTCTGCGACAAGGCCGGGCCGGCCGGTGAGCCGCGCGAGCGCCTCGTCGTGAAAGACCATCGGGACACCGTCGGCCGACAGTTGCAGGTCGATTTCGATGCCATAGCCGGCGGCGACCGCCGCGCGCACGGCGGCACGGCTGTTCTCGATGCGGCCCTGCGCCCGGTCATGCAGGCCGCGATGCGCGATCGGGCGGCTGAGGAAAGCGGGAGGCAGGGTCATCGGATCTGGAAGAGGCCTTCGATTTCGACCGCAACGCCCAAGGGCAGCGCGGCCACGCCCACCGCCGAGCGCGCATGCCGCCCGGCGTCGCCCAATGCGGCGACCATGAAATCGGACGCGCCATTGATGACCTTGGGCTGGTCGGTGAATTCGGGGGTGGAGTTGACGAAACCCACCAGTTTCACCACCCGCACCAGCCGCTCGAGGTCGCCCCCGCAGGCGGCCTTGACCTGCGCGAGCAGGCTGATGGCGCAACTGCGCGCGGCGGCAGCGCCGGCCTCCACATCCATATCCGCGCCCAGCCGGCCGGTGATGAACCCGTCCGGCCCGTTCGAGATCTGGCCCGAGACATGCACAAGGTCGCCCAGCACCACGAACGGCACATAATTGGCGGCCGGAGCCGGGGCAGCCGGCAGGGTCACGCCCAGCGCTGCAAGGCGGCTTTCATGGGTCATCGTCGTCTCCTGCCGGTGTCTGTCGCGCGGACCCTAGACCGATTCCGCCTTGTGGTGGAACTGCAAAATCAGGCGTCAGCCCTCGCGGAACACCTTGGCGAAATAGTCGGCCATCGGTTTGACCAGATAGTCGAGCGGGCTGCGCTCATCGGTGCTGATGAAGGCCTCGACCGGCATGCCGGGGATCAGCGTCATGTCCTCGGGCAGGCGCGCGGCCTCGCCATCATTCAGCACGATCTCGGCCCTGTAATACGATATCTGCGAGGTCTGGTCCTGAAACGCATCGGCCGAAATCTGCGTCACATGGCCGAAGATCTCGGGCGTGCGGCGCTGGTCAAAGGCGGAAAAGCGAAGCGCGACCTCCTGCCCCAGAAAGACCTGGTCAATGTGCATCGGCTCGACCTGCGTGGCGATCACCAGCGGGCGGTCCTGCGGCACCAGGAACAGCACCGGCTCGGCCGGGCGGATGACCGAGCGTGGGGCAAAGACCTGCATGCCATAGACGATCCCCGACACCGGCGCGCGGATGTCGAGCCGGTCGAGCCGCGTGGTCAGCGCGCGGCGTTTCTCGGACAGCTCGATCTCGTTGTATTGCAGGTCGCGCAGGCGGCTGATCGCCTCTTCGCGGCGGGCGCTGTCGATGCGCAGGATCTCGATGTCGATCTCGGTCATGCGGCCTTCGGCCTGCGCCTTGGATGCGGTCAGCTCGCCGGCCTGCCCGGCAAGGCTTGCCGCCTCGCGTTGCAGGGCCAGCACGCGCGCCGCCTGCGCCAGACCACGGTCGAGCAGCGACTGCTGGCTCGCCAGTTCCTCGTTGATGAGCGCGAGTTGCGCGGCGAGTGCTGTCTGCTGCGCCTCGATCCCCTCGATCTGGCTGCCGATCTGGCTGCGACGGCGGGCGAGTTGCTCTTTCTCCTGCGCCTCGCTTTCCATCCGCGCCTCGAACAGGCGCGACTGGCCTTCCATCAGTTCCGGCGCGACCTCGTTCAGGGCCTCCAGCAGCAGCGGGCTGAAGACCAGCGCCTCGGCCGCGTCACGTTCCGCCTCGAAGCGGGCGCGGCGGGCGAGCACCTCGAAAAGCTGCCCCTCGACCACCGAAAGCTCCGATTGCAGCGCCTCGGCGTCGAGCTTGATCAGCAGGTCGCCGGCGGCCACGGTCGCGCCCTCCTTGACCAGGATCTCGGCCACCACACCGCCGTCGGGGTGCTGCACGACCTGCCGGTTCTGGTCCACCTCGATGCGGCCCGCGGCGATGATCGCCCCGGTGATCCGCGCCATCACCGACCATGTGCCGAAACCGCCCACCAGCAGCACCAGCGCCAGAATGCCCAGCACCATCGGCCCGCGCGTGGACCAGCGTGTGCGGATCGCCTTGGGGTCGGTCATCATGCCACACCTCCCGGGCCACCGGGGCCGGTGATTTCCTGATGGTTCTTCACGATCTCGCGCAAGACCTCATCCTTTGGGCCAAAGGCGCGGCGCGCGCCGTTCTCGATCATCAGCAAGAGGTCGCATTCCTTGATCGCGGCGGGGCGGTGGGCCATGATCAGCACGCATTTCCCCTCGGCCTTCATCGCGCGGATCGCGGCATTCAGCGCCTCGCTGCCGTCATTGTCGAGGTTCGAGTTCGGCTCGTCCAGCACCAGCACCACCGGGTCGCCATACATCGCGCGCGCCAGCCCGATCCGCTGGATCTGCCCGCCCGACAGCCGGCCACCTGCGGCGGTGACGCGGGTGTCGTAGCCATCCGGCAGCTTGAGGATCATCTCATGCGCGGCGGCTTTCTTGGCGGCGATGACCACCTGCTCCTCGTCGGGGTTGGGGGACAGGCGGGCGATATTGTCCTTGATCGAGCCGTCGAACAGCGACACGCGCTGTGGCAGATAGCCGATGTGCTGGCCCAGCACGTCGGGGTCGTATTGGTCGAGCGCCGCGCCGTCGAGCCGGATCTTGCCGCCCGCAGGCCGCCATGTGCCGGTGAGCGCGCGCGCCAGCGTCGATTTGCCCGCGCCCGAGGTGCCGATCACCCCCACCGCCTGCCCCGGCCCGACGCTGAAGCTGATCATCCGCAGCGCGGCCTGATGTTCGCCGGGCGGCACGACCGTCAGTTGCTCGCAGTCGAGCCGCGCGCGCGGCTTGGGCAGCGCCATGCGCCGGCTTTCCTCGGGCACCTCGCCCAGAAGCGTGGTCAGGTTCTGCCAACTGTCGCGCGCCCGCTGGAACACCGCCCATTGGCCCACGATCATCTCGATCGGCGCAAGGGCGCGGCCCAGCAGGATCGACCCGGCGATCATGGCGCCGGGCGACATTTCGTTCCGCAACACCAGATAGGCGCCGAGCCCCAGCATGGCAGATTGCAGAAACAGGCGGAACGCCTTGATCAGCGCGCCAAAGAGGCCGCCGGCGTCTGCGGCGGCGATATTGGCATCAAGCGACCGCGCCCGCGCCTGCTGCCAGCGGGCAAAGGCCGCGCCACGCATCCCCAGCGCCTGCACCATCTCGGCCTCCTGCCGGATCTGGCTGCCCAGCGCCTCGGACTGGTAGGTGGCCAGCGTCGATTGCTCGATCGGGCGGCGGGTCGTCATCTGGTTGGCCAGCGCAAAGGCGATCAGGACAGCCGCGCCGAAAAGGCCCAGAATGCCCAGCAGCGGGTGAAAGACAAAGATCCCCAGAAAGAACAGCGGCGCAAAAGGCAGGTCGAACAGCCCCATCAGCACCGGCGAAATGATCAGCCGCTGCACCGATTCGAGGTCGCGCAGCCCGCTGGCCGCCTGCCGGGCCACGCGCGGATTGGCGCTGCCGCGCAGCGAGGCCGAGAACACCCGTTCATCCAGTTGCGCCTGGAACCGCGCGCCGATCCGCCCCATGACCCGGCCGCGCACCATGTCGAGCAGGCCCATGCAGCCGTAAAGGAACGCCACCAGAACCGTCAGCGCCACCAGTGTCTCGAGCGACCTTGACCCCAGCACCCGGTCATAGACGTTGAGCATGTACATCGGTCCGGTCAGCATCAGCAGGTTCACGAACAGGCTGAAGAGGGCAACGAACCAATAAAGCAGCCTGCTTTCACGCCGCGCGGCGCGCAGTTCGGCGGCGCCGTCTGTCTGGGGAGTGCGGGTCATGCGCGTCTTTCCGCTAGGGGGGTTTGTTTTCGGCTCGGCCTCTGTGCCATCATAATATTGAAAAGTCTGTTTCCAAATGCGTGACTAAAGGCCTATCTGGCGTTTCACGGTCCGGCAATGGACGTTTTGGCGAACCGGACGAAGCAACTCTATAGAGCAAGGTGGTTGAACAGTGCCAGAGACAGACGTGACAGGTCGCGGTCCGATCGGGATCATTTGTGCGATGGCCTTGCTGGCCGGCTGTTCGGTCGCACCCGAAGGGGCGGATTTCCATGACCCCTATGAGGCGACCAACCGGCAGATCCATGCCTTCAACAAGTCGCTCGACAGCGCCTTTGTGCGGCCGGGCGGGCAGGTGTCGGTCTCGCTGCCCGAGGCGATCAGTGGGCCCGTTCTCAACTTTTCCGACAATGTCTCGCTGCCCGGCATGGTGCTCAACGGGGTGTTGCAGGCCGATGTCGAGGGCGTAGTGCGCAATTCGCTGCGCTTCATCATCAATTCCACGGTCGGGCTGGGCGGGTTCTTTGACCCCGCGGGCGCGATCGGCGTGACCGAAAAGACGACGGATTTCGGTGAGACGCTTTATGTCTGGGGCGTGCCCGAAGGCGCCTATCTGGAGTTGCCGCTCCTCGGCCCCTCGACCCAGCGCGATGCCCTGGGCGAAGTGGCTGACATCCTGCTCAATCCGCTCGACTTTGTCGGCACCCCCAACCAGTTGAAATACGGCACCTATGCGCGGATCGCCGAGCAGGTGATCGACCGGGGCAACATCGGCGACACCATCGATTCGGTCCTGTATGAAAGCGCGGACAGCTATGCGCAGGCACGATTAATTTACCTGCAAAATCGCCGGTTCGAACTGGGTCAGGAGGCCGTGGATGCCTATATCGACCCTTATGCGCAGTAAGGACGTTCTGACATGCCGACCTCTCCCGTCCAGATGAACCGCCGGTCCCTGCTTCTGGGGGCCAGTGCCACGACCGCGCTCATGCTGGCCCCGGTGGCGCGGGCCGCGACGCTCGATCAGGCGCGTGGTCTGGTCGATCTGCTGGTGCGCGACGTGAATGCCGTCATCGCCTCGGGCAAGGCCGAGGCGGCGATGCTGCGCGATTTCGAGACGATCTTCAGCCGCTACGCCGATGTGCCCACCATCGCCCGCTATACGCTGGGCAATGAGGCCCGCCGTGCCACGCCGGCGCAGATGCAGCAGTTCACGGCCGCATTCCGCACCTATATCGCGCGCAAATACGGGCGGCGGTTCCGCGAGTTCATCGGCGGGCAGATCGAGGTGCGCGACGCGCGCAACGTGCCCAACGGGGTCGAGGTCGAGACGATGGCGATCCTGCGGGGGCAGACGCCCTTTCGGGTCGATTTCCAGGTCTCTGACCGGTCGGGCCAGGTGCTGTTCTTCAACATCATCATCGAGGGCATCAACATGCTCCTCTCGGAGCGGACCGAGATGCTGGCCCTGCTCGACCAGCGGCGCGGCGACATCGACCGTCTGATCGCGGAATTGCCGCAAAGCTGATGGACCGGCGCCGGATCCAGCCTGCGCCTTGTGTCGCACGGATTGCCAGATCGGGGACATGGCTGGGGCGTGCCGTGACGGTCGCTTCGTCGTTCTTGTTCGCGGCCCCTCTGGCGGCAGAGGCCGGCCCCTATGATGGCGTGTACCGACAGCGCGCCAATGCCGAATGTGCGCTGGTGGGCGTCGATGGCGGGTCGCTCCGGATCGCGGGCGGGATATTCTACGGCGTGGAGATGCAATGCGTGATGTCGCGCCCGGTCGATGTGCTCGACATGGATGCCACGCTCTACACCATGCAATGCTCGGGCGAGAGCGAGACCTGGACCGAGCGCGCGATGCTGATGAAGGCGGCCGAGGGGAACGGCATCATCATGGTCTGGAACGGCTACGCCTTTCGTTATGACCGCTGCCCGGCGCCTGCCGGATAGCACTCAGCCGCCGTTCAGGATCGCATCCAGCACGTTCTGCAACCCCGGGTCGCCCTCGGGGGCAGGCGCGCCCGGTGCCGTGACCTGCGGTTCGCCGAATATTTCGCGCAGCACCTGATCGAGCACCGGGTCCGAGGCATTTTCGGCCGGCGCCTCGCCCGCCGTGATCTGCCCGGCAAAGGTGCCCGGACCCGAGGGCGCCAGCATCGGCAGGGGCGTAGGCGTCTGCCCCGACAGCACCCGCGTCATCGTCTCGCGCCAGATCACCGCAGGCAGGCCGCCGCCGGTGACGCCGGTCAGCGGGCGGTTGTCGTCATAGCCCATCCAGACGCCGGTCACATAGTCGCCCGAATAGCCGATGAACCAGGCATCGCGCCCGGCGTTGGTGGTGCCGGTCTTGCCCGCGACCTCCCAGCCGTCGATGCGCGCCCGCGTCCCGGTGCCGCGCAGCACGACCTGATGCATCATCCAGGTCAGTTGCCGCGCCGCATCCTCGCGGATCACCCGTTCGCCGATGCCCCCGCCCGAGCCCATCAGCGCCTCGGTCTCGCCCTGAAGGCGAAGTTCGACCAGCCCGTAGGGCGTGACGGACGACCCGCCATTGAGGATGCCTGCAAAGGCGCCGGTCATCTCGATCAGCGTGCTCTCGGACGCGCCCAGCGCCAGCGCGGGCCCGGCGGCAAGGTTGCTGTCGATGCCGAACATCTCGGCCACGCTGCGCACGGCGGGAAGCCCGACCTGCTGCGCGATGCGCACGGCGGGGATGTTGCGGCTTTCGGCAAGGGCCTGGGTCAGCGTCACCATGCCCTTGAACTGGCGGTCGTAATTCTGCGGCGACCATGGGCCTGACCCGGTGATGTTGATCGTCAACGGGCTGTCATCGACCAGGTCATCCGGGCTCATCCCCATGTCGAGCGCGGCCGCATAGACAAAGGGCTTGAACGCCGACCCGGTCTGGCGCAACGCCTGCGTGGCCCGGTTGAACGCCCCCGACGCCCGCAGGTCGCGCCCGCCGACCATGGCGCGCACCGCGCCGTCGGCCGACATCACGATGATCGCCGCCTGCGCCTCTGACCCGGCACGCACCTCGTTCTCGAACACTTGCACCAGCGCCTGTTCCGCGGCCTGCTGGATGCGGGGGTCGAGCGTGGTGCGTATCACCACATCCTCGGTGGTGTCGCGGGTAAAGAATTCGGGCCCCTGGTCCATCACCCAATCGGCAAAATAGCCTCCCGCGCGCGCCTCGGCGGCGGGCGACAGGCGAGCAGGGTTGGCGCGCGCCTCGGCGGCGGCGGCGGCGGACAGATAGCCCTGTTCCTCCATCAGCCCCACGACCAGCGCGGCACGGTCCTGGGCGCGCTGCAGGTTCGAGGTGGGCGCATAGGTCGAAGGCGCCTTGAGCAGCCCGGCCAGCATCGCGGCCTCGGCAGGCGTCACCTCGGCGGCGGGATGGCCGAAATAGCGGTTCGCCGCCGCCTGAAAGCCGCGCGTGCCTGCACCCAGATAGGCGCGGTTGAGGTAGATGGTCAGGATCTCGTCCTTGGAATAGCGTGCCTCCATCGCCATCGCATAGACGGCCTCCTGCACCTTGCGCCAGATCGTGCTGCGCCGGCAGTCGGCCTCGTATTCCGTCTCGGTCGGCCAGACCGACTGGTCATAGGGCCGCCCGAGGCACAGCAGTTTCGCCGTCTGCTGCGTGATGGTGGACCCGCCGTTGCCCGACAGCGGACTGCGCCCCGCCGCCATGTTGATGCGCACGGCGCTGGCGATGCCGCGCGGGGAAACCCCCAGATGGCTGTAGAACCGCCGGTCCTCGGTCGCGACCACGGCATTGCGCAGATGGACCGATACAGAGGCTGCGGTGATCATCCCGCCGAACTGGTCGCCGCGCCAGGCGAATTCGGACCCGTACTGGTCGAGCAGGGTCACAGAACCGCGCGCGCGCCCATCCACCAGTTGCGACACCGGCGGCATGGTCGAGGCGTAATAGGCCACCCCGCCCGCAATCGCGAGCCCGGTGACAAGCCCGGCGCGCCAGGTCACGCCCCACACGATGCGCAGGATCAGCCGGAACATCCCGGTCACAAGCCCCACGACAAGACCCAGGGGCCCCCGTTTGGGGCGCGGCGCAGGGGTGCGTGGTTTGCGCGATCGCGACCGGGTTGCCGGCTTTTTCGCCGCAACCGGTTGGCGCGCCTGATAGCGCCGGTCCGCCACCAGGGGCGGTTTGCGTCCACCTTTTGAACTCATGCTCTGCTCTGCCGATCGGTCTTGTTTTGCGCAGCATATCGTGGCGCCGTGGAAATGTAGAGAAGGTTGAGTCGTCCACCCTCCTGTTTTTTGATCGTCTAATTTTTGTGCGCCGCAGTGCATTTGTGCAAAATTTGTGCAGTTTTACCGGATTTTTACCTTTTGCACCCGCAGCAATCCCTTGTTCCCGCGCGCTCTGCCCCTCCTTGATGGAAACGGGCAGCGTGCCGGAGGGGCTCTGCGGAACAACTCGCAAGGGGAAGAACGTGAAACTCATCATCGCAACAATCAAGCCGTTCAAGCTGGAGGAGGTGCGCGAGGCGCTGACCGCCGTCGGCGTGCGCGGGATGATGGTGACCGAGATCAAGGGCTTTGGCCTGCAATCCGGACACACCGAAATCTATCGTGGCGCGGAATATGCCGTGAACTTCGTGCCTAAGGTGAAACTCGAGATCGTGGTCGCCGACGGGCTCGCCGACCAGGTCGTGAGCACCATCGCGCGCACTGCCAAGACCGAAAAGATCGGCGACGGCAAGATCTTCGTGCTCGACGTCGAAAGCGCGCTGCGGGTGCGCACCGGCGAGGTCAACGAAGATGCACTCTGATCCGCAACGCGATGCAAAAACCCACAGGGGCAAGATGACAATGAAACTGCAAAACATCCTGACCGTCGGCGCGCTGATCGCGCTGCCGACCCTGGGCCTGGCCCAGGAAACCGCCGAGGTCGCAGAGGTGGCCGAGGTCGTGGCCGAAGAGGTCGCGGCGGTGGTGGACAACGCCTTTATCTTCAATACGCTGCTGTTCCTGATCGGCGGCTTTCTTGTGTTCTGGATGGCGGCGGGCTTTGCCATGCTCGAGGCCGGCCTGGTCCGGTCCAAGAACGTGACGACGCAGCTGACCAAGAACATCGCGCTCTTTGCCATCGCGTCGATCATGTATTGGCTGATGGGCTACAACCTGATGTATCCGGGGTCCTATGGCGCCGACCTGGGCGAGGGCGAAACCAGCGCCTGGCTGATGGATGGCATCCTCGGGCCGATCCTGCGGCTGGCCAATATCGGTGGCGAACCCGCGATCGCCTCGGGCTATGCGACGGGGTCCGATTTCTTCTTCCAGCTGATGTTCTGCGCGACCACGGCGTCGATCGTGTCGGGCACGCTGGCCGAGCGGATCAAGCTGTGGCCGTTCCTGATCTTTACCGTGGTCCTGACCGGCTTCATCTACCCGGTCGAGGCCTCCTGGCAGTGGGGCGGCGGTTTCATCGCCGCGATGGGCTTCTCCGATTTCGCCGGCTCGACCCTTGTCCACGCGGCGGGTGGCTTTGCGGCACTGGCCGGTGCGCTGATCCTCGGGCCGCGGCTGGGCAAGTACAAGGACGGCCGGGTGAACCCGATGCCGGGCTCGAACCTGGCGCTGGCCACGCTGGGCACATTCATCCTGTGGCTGGGCTGGTTCGGCTTCAACGGCGCCTCGCAACTCGCGCTGGGGACAGAGGCTGACGCGAATGCGGTGGCGGTGATCTTTGCCAACACCAACATGGCGGCGGCTTCCGGCGCGGTCACGGCGATGATCCTGTCGCAAGTGGTCTACAAGAAGGTTGACCTCACCATGCTGCTGAACGGCGCGCTGGCCGGCCTCGTGTCGATCACCGCCGGGCCGCTCGACCCGACGCTGTTCGGAGCGGTCTGGATCGGGGCAGTCGGTGGCGTGATCGTGATCTTTGCGATCCCGATGCTCGACAAGCTCAAGATCGACGACGTGGTGGGCGCGATCCCGGTGCACCTGCTCGCCGGTTTCTGGGGCACGCTGGCGGTGCCGTTCTACACCGAAGGCACCAGCTTTGCGACGCAGATCATCGGCTTTGCCATCATCGGCGCCTTTGTCTTCGGCGTGAGCCTCGTGGTCTGGCTGATCCTCAAGGCGACCATGGGCCTGCGCGTCAGCCAGGAGGCCGAGGTCAACGGCCTCGACCTGTCCGAGTTGGGGATGGAGGCCTATCCGGAGTTCACCAAGGGCTGATCCTCCCTCACATGCCCCTGGTCATCAGGCCCCGGACCACGCGTCCGGGGCCTTTTGCGTAGGGGCGGCGGCCGGGAAAGAGTTTTCGTACGAAAACTCTTGCAAGAATTTTCGTACGAAAATTCTTTCCCCGCTCAGACGCCGCAATCCACGATGGCGCGTGCCAGCACCGGCACCGTCTGCGCGTTCAGCCCGGCGATGTTCATGCGGCTGTCGCTGACCATGTAGATGCCATGCTCCGTCCGCAGCCGCTCGACCACTTCGGGCGTCGTGCCCAGCCGCGAGAACATGCCGCGATGCTGCGCGAGAAAACCGAAGCGGTCCGAGTTCGTGAGCCGTTGCAGCTCGGCCGCCAGCGCCGCGCGCAGGCCCAGCATGCCGGCGCGCACCGCGTTCAGCTCCGCCTCCCAATCCGCACGCAGGACCGGGTCTGTCAGGATCATCGTCACCACCCGCGCGCCATGGTCGGGCGGAAAGGAGTAATTCTGACGGTTGAGAAAGGCGAGTGTGCCCTGCGTCGTGCGATGTTCGGCCGCGCCGCGCGTCACCGCCATCAGCAGGCCGGTGCGTTCGCGGTAGATGCCAAAGTTCTTGGAACAGCTCGTGGCGATCAGGCATTCGTCAAAGCCCGCCGCCACCGCCCGCGTCGCTGCCGCATCGGCATCGAGCCCGTCGCCAAAGCCCTGATAGGCGAGGTCCACCAGCGGCACCGCACCCCGCGCGCGCAGCGTGGCGATGACCTCGGCCCATTGTGCGGCGCCGAGGTTCGCGCCGGTGGGGTTGTGGCAGCAGCCATGCAGCAGCACCACATCACCCGGCGCCACCTGCGTCAGATCGGCCATCATGCCGGCGAAATCCACACCGCGCGTGGCCTCGTCGAAATAGCGGTATTCGGCCATCTTCATCCCCAGATAGCGGATGATCGACGGGTGGTTGGGCCAGGTGGGGTTCGACAGCCAGACGGTCGCCTGCGGCGCCGCCAGCCGGATCAGCTCGAGCGCCTGGCGGATCGCGCCGGTCCCGCCGGGCGTGGCCACCGCCGCCACCCGGTCGCGGGCCACCGCATCGCCCAGCACCAGACCGATCATCGCATCGGCAAAGGCCGGATCACCGGCAAGGCCGGTATAGGTCTTGGTCTCTTGCGTTTCGACCAGGCGCCGCTCGGCCACCTTGACCGCGCGCATCACCGGGGTGAGGCCGGTCGCATCCTTGTAGACGCCGACGCCCAGGTCGATCTTGTCCGCGCGCGGATCGTCGCGAAAGGCGGCGATGAGCATGAGGATCTTGTCCGCAGGCTGGTCCTTGAGCGTCTCGAACATCAGGCGTCTCCCGTTGCGATGGGCAGGTCGTCATACATGCCCCACTCGGCCCATGACCCGTCATAGAGTGCGTGGTCGGTCTTTCCCATCCGCTCGAGCGCGAGCGACAGAACCGCCGCCGTGATACCCGAGCCGCAGGTGGTGATCGCAGGTTTGCGCAGGTCAACGCCCGCCGCCTCGAACACCGCGCGCAGGTCGGCTGCGGGTTTCAGGGTGAAATCTTCGTGCAGCAGGTCGCGGTAGAACACGTTGCGCGCGCCCGGGATATGCCCTTGCCGCAGCCCCGCTCGCGGCTCTGCCGCCTCACCACGGAACCGCGCGGGCGCGCGGGCGTCGATGATCGCGTGATCGTCCAGCTTGGCCGCACGGGCGACCTCGGTCACGTCCTTGACCAACTGGTTCTGCCGGCTTGTCGTCATGTGCCGGTCGCGCACGACTGGCGGCATGTCCGACAGCACCCGCCCCTCGGCACGCCATTTCGGCAGACCGCCGTCGAGCACCGCGATATCGCGCTTGCCCATCAGCCGGAACAGCCACCAGACCCGCGCCGCCGACATCAGCCCGGCGCCGTCATATACCACCACCTGATGCCCGTCGCCCACGCCCATCGCGCGCATCCGGCTCATGAACTTTTCCACCGGCGGCGCCATATGCGGCAGATCAGAGCGCAGGTCCGAGATTTCGTCGATGTCAAAGAAACGCGCGCCGGGGATGTGTCCGGCCAGATATTCGGCCCGCGCATCGCGCCCCATGTCCGGCAGATACCAGGACGCATCAAGCAGGCGCAGATCGGGGTCGCGCAGATGCGCGTCAAGCCAGCCGGTCGAGACCAGCACCTGCGGATCGTCGTGAAATGGCATCGTCACGCGCGCGCCCTCCGGTGTTCGGGCGCGCCGGATCGGCCTTGCGCCACGGTGCCGTGACTAGCGCCGCAACACGACTGTGACAAGGTCGTTGGAGCCGGGCAAGGCCGCGGCCCCATCAGCCGTGGTCGCGCATCAGGCGCTGTTTCTGGCGGTTCCAGTCGCGCTCTGCCTCGGTCGCGCGCTTGTCATGGTTCTGCTTGCCCTTGGCGGTCGCGATCTTGAGCTTCACCAGACCGCGGTCGTTGAAATACATCACCAGCGGCACGATGGTCATGCCCTGCCGCTGCGTGGCGTTCCACAGGCGCGACAGCTCCTTGCGCGAGACGAGCAGCTTGCGACGGCGGCGCTCTTCATGGCCCCATTGGCGGGCGGGCTCATAGCGGGCGATATAGGCGTTCGTGAGCCACAGCTCCCCGCCTTCGACGCTGGCATAGCTCTCGGCGATGTTCGATTGGCCGAGGCGCAGCGATTTGACTTCGGACCCCATCAGGATGATGCCGCATTCGATATCTTCCTCGATGGCATAGTCATAGCGCGCGCGCCGGTTCTCGGCGACGACCTTGTAATTCTTGCTGTCGGACTTGCTGGCCATGATCGGCTCGAGATAGGCGCTCACGCGGCCCCTGTCCAGAGCGGGGCAATCCGGCATAGGTTGGCGTCCAGTCAACCCCGGACCCGCCCGATGCCGCCACCGCCCCAGATCGACAACGCCACCGCCCGTCGGATCTTTCTCGCGCATCACGGGCTCGCGACCGCGCCCGCCGGTCCGGCCAGCGGTGCGGCCCTGCATGACCAGATCGACGCGCTCGGCTTTGTGCAGATCGACAGCGTGAACACTGTGGCACGCGCGCATGACATGATCCTGTGGTCGCGCCGGCCCGCCTACCGGCCCGCGGCACTCGACACCGCCCTGGCGCGCGACCGCGCGGTGTTCGAACACTGGACCCATGACGCGGCCATCCTTCCGATCGGATTTTTCCCGTATTGGCGGCTGCGCTTTGCCCGCGACGCCGCCCGCCTCACCCCGCGCTGGCGGGCCTGGCAGGGCGAGGGGTTCGAGGCGCAGTTCGAAGCCGTGCTGCGCCGCATCGCGGACCATGGAGAGTGCACGTCGGGCGAGCTTGCCTCAGGCGAGGCGCGGGGCAAGACCGGCTGGTGGGACTGGCACCCGTCCAAGACCGCGCTGGAATACCTCTGGCGGACAGGCGCCCTGTCGGTGGTGCGCCGCGACGGATTCCGCAAGGTCTATGACCTGACCGAACGGGTCATCCCGCAAGTCCTGCGCGAGACGACACCGACAGAGGCCGAGACGATCGACTGGGCCTGCAACGCCGCCCTCGACCGGCTCGGCTTTGCCAACGCGGCCGAGATTGCGGATTTCTGGGCGCTGGTCACGCGGGACGAGGCCCGCGCCTGGTGCGCCGCCGCCTGCGCGGCCGGCAGCATCATTGCGGTCGAGGTCGCGGCCAACGACGGCACCCTGCGCGCCGCCTTTGCGCGGCCAGGAACACTCGTCAAGCCGCCGCCAGAGCCGCCGGCGCGCCTGCGCCTGCTGTCCCCCTTCGACCCGGCGTTGCGCGACCGCAAACGCGCCGAAAGGCTGTTCGGCTTCCACTACCGGATCGAGATCTACGTCCCCGAGCCACAGCGCCGTTACGGCTACTACGTCTTTCCGGTGCTCGAAGGGGCGCGTCTGATCGGCCGGATCGACGTCAAGGCGCAGCGCGAGACGGGCACCCTCGCCCTGCGCGCCTTCTGGCCAGAACCATCCGTGACGATGACAAAGGCACGCCACGCCCGGCTCGATGCCGAACTCGGCCGTCTCGCCCGCTTTGCCGGCTGCGACAGGATCACCCGCGCGGCCGATTGGCTGCGGTTCGACTGAGCCATCAGCAGACCGCCGCCGCCCCTTCATCTTGCCAAAAATATCCCCGCCGGAGGCAAAGAGTTTTCGTACGAAAATTCTTCGTCCCGCTCAGGCGTTCTGCCGGTCGATATAGCTGCGCAACTCTTCGGTTTCGCGCCGGGCATCGCGCAGGCCGTCCATTGCAGCGCGCAATTCGGCCTCGGTCTGGGTCAGCTGGTTCGAGATTTCGGCCTCGCGTTGCTGCAGGTAGGTGATCGCCTGATCGCGGGTCTCCTCGGCCTCGTGCAGCGCCTGCGCCATGCGGTCGAGCTCGCCCATGTCGGCCTTGGTCACACGGGTAAAACGGTTGACCAGCCAGCTTGCGAACCAGCCCAGCGCAAAGGCGACAAAAAGGATGATCGCGGTGGCGATGATGAATTCTGTTCTGTTCACGTCCCGTCCCTGCCTTGGGGCGCGATGGCGCCCCTATTCCTGCGCGGTCGCCGCGCCCTCTGCCCCGGCTTCCGTCTGCGCCGCGTCGGGGTCGCCCGCGCCATCCGCAACAGCGGCGGCCTGCGCCTCGGCGGCGGCTTCGATCTCTTCCAGCGTGGTCGGTTCTTCGGCGACCGGTTCGGGCACGATCAGCGAAAACGCTATGCGGCGGTTCGCCTCGCGGCCCCCTTCGGTTTCATTATCCGCAATCGGGTCCGCTTCGCCATAGCCGATGGCGGAAAAACTCGCCACCGGCACGCGGCGCGCCCGTAACGCATCCAGCACCGCATCGGCCCGCTGCTGGCTCAGCGCGAGGTTCATCTCGTCCCGGCCCTGGCTGTCGGTATAGCCTGCGATCTGCAGCCGCAGCTCCGCGCAGCGCCGCAGGATATCGGCGATATCGTCGATGACCGGCTGCGCCACCGCGGTGATGGTGGCGGAGCCGGGATCAAAGGTGATCTTGCGTGCCTCGGTCACGGCGAGGATCTCCGCGACGCATTCCTCGGCCGTGGGCAGACCCGCGACGGGGTCGAGCGCCTCGACATAGGTCACGTCGATGGCCAGATCGGCGTTCTGGCCCAGCTTGTCGATCATGAGCCGGGTGATGAGCGCATTGGCCTCGGGATCGCCGGTATTGCCGCGCACAGTCATCAGATCGGGCTGCACCACGACCGACCCGTTGGAGAGCATCGACAGCGCTTCGATCCCGGCCAGAACGCGCACCGCCCAGCCGGGGGGCAGCCCCTCGCTGATCCGGGTGCCCATGGTCACTTCGTGGCGGCCAAATCGCGCCATGGCAAAGTTGCGCGCCGTGGTGTTGATCAGCTCGTCAGGCACCCACCCACGCAGTTGCACCTGACCCTCTGGGCTGAGTGTCACGGTGAACTGCGGCGGTCCGTCGGCCGTCACCTCTGCCGGGCGCGGCAACTCGGATTCGAGCGCATAGACATCGGGCAGGGCGTTGGCGAGTTCGCCCACCACCCGGTCGAAATCGGCCTGGGTGGTCGCTTCGGTCGCCACCAGCACGACGTCGGTATCGGCAAAGGTCAGCGTCCCGCCGCCAAGCGCGTCCAGCGCCGCGATGCCACGCGCCACCGCATCGCCCCAGCTGCGAGAGGGCACGCCAAGGCCCAGCGGGCAGGCGACCTGGCCGGACACGCCTGCGGCGACGGCCGCGGCAATGATCTTGCGCTGCGCCTCTTCGGTATCGGCCGCACAGGCATCGAACCGCGCGCCGTCGGCGCCGCGCACAAAGCGGACGGTAAAGGGGGTGATCACAGGACGCGGTGCGCTGATCGACAGCGCCAGCCGCATACCCGCCGGCGCGGTCCGGGCGAGGTCGGTCTCGAGCCGGCGCTTCTGCTCGACCGAATCCGATATGGCGTCGATCGACACCGCGTCCGCCGCGACCGAAATCTTGGCACGGGGCAATTGCGCCAGCGCCCGCAACGCATAGGTAAGCGCGCGGCGCCAGCCATCGGGGACGGGATAGTCGGCCTCCTGCAGCAGGTCCGTGACCGGCAGGCTGCCCGCGATCCGGCCAACTTCGGCCAGGATCTCGTCGCGGTCCGTCGCGGTGGGGATCAGGCCGATCAGCGACACGCCGCTGTCATTGCGCAGGATCTCGATGGCGAAATCGGGCGGGGCGATTCCCGCCGTATCCATGACCGACATGTTGTCGATCACCCGGCTGGCATCCACGATCCCGCCCGCGATCGACATCGCACGAAAGCGGACAGCTTCGGAAGGTGCCTCGCCCTCGAGAATGACCTGAAGCCCGTCACCCTGCACCCGCACCCAGTCATGCCGTTGATCCAGAAGCGATTCCTGCACCGCGACGACAGACCGCCCCTCGACCACCGCGACAGTCGCACGGGCGGCAAACACACTGGCAAAGCCCGCCACGACAAAGGCGATCAGCACGACAAAGAAGGAGGACAGGCGCATTAGGGTCCATAGCGTAGTGGCAACTGCGCCTTGTCTAGGCGCTCGCACCCCGGGGTTCAATCACACCAGAAGGGCGGTGGCGAAAAACAGCGCGGCCAACAGGCCCGCGTCGCGGTTCGAGCGGAAGAGCCGCAGGAGGCCCGCGCCGTCATCCGGGTCAAAGCGGCGCAACTGCCAGGCAAGGTGCCAGCCCATCGCCCAGGGCCCGCCCAGCGCGATGGCCATGGCCAGGACCGACGCGCCCAGCCCCGCGGTGATCACCGCCATCCCCATCAGCCCGACCGTCGTCAGCAGGAACCGGCGCAGCCAGCGCGGGCTGTCCTGCCCAAAGAGCCGCGCGGTCGATTTCACGCCGATCAGCGCGTCATCCTCGCTGTCCTGATGCGCATAGATCGTGTCGTAGAACAGCGTCCAGGCGATGCCCGCCGCGTAGAGAAACAGCGCCGGCACACCCAGCGTGCCGGTATGCGCCGTCCAGGCCAGCAGCGCGCCCCAGTTGAACGCGATGCCGAGAAAGGCCTGCGGCCACCAGGTGAACCGCTTGGCAAAGGGATAGACCGCGACCGGCAGCAGCGCGAGCACGCCCAGCGCGACCGCGGCGGTGTTGAACGTGAGCAGGATGCCCAGGGCAAGCAGCGCCTGCGCCCCCATCCACAGCACCGCGCCGCGCACCGTCACCTGCCCCGAAGGCAGCGGCCGGCTGCGCGTGCGCGCCACCTGCGCGTCGATCCGGCGGTCGGTGATGTCGTTCCAGGTGCAGCCCGCGCCGCGCATCAGAAAGGCGCCGAGCGCGCAGCCCAGCGCGATCCACGCGTCGTAGAGGCCAAAGCGCCCGGTGGACAGGCTCGCCAGCGCCAGCCCCCACCAGCAGGGCAGCAACAAAAGCCAGGTGCCGATCGGCCGGTCAGCCCGCGACAGCCGCAGAAAGGGACGCGCCGCAGCGGGCGCATAAAGGTCAACCCAGTTGCCCGGTGGCGCATCGGCAACCCGGTCCACCGCCTCTGGCGCGTCCTGCGCATCAGACATATCCTGCCCCCATGGCCTCGAAAATCCGCCTTCATGTAGAGCATCCGCTGGCCCAAGGGCAAATGGTTCCCCTGTCGGACGCGCAGGCGCATTACCTCTTTGGGGTGATGCGTCTTGGTGTGGGGGCCGTGCTGTCGCTCTTCAACGGGCACGACGGCGAATGGGACGGCGCGGTGGTGCAGGCGGGCAAGCGGGCGGGGTTGCTCTGCGTGCAAGGGCAGACCGCGCCGCTGATCGCGCCGCCCGACCTGTGGCTCTTGTTCGCGCCGGTGAAAAAGGCGCGCACCGATGTCATCGTGGAAAAGGCGGTGGAGTTGGGCGTCGCGCGGATCGTGCCGGTGCTGACCGATTACACCAATGCCGAACGCCTGCGCGCGGACAAGATGCAGGCGCATGTGATCGAGGCGGCAGAGCAATGCGGCGCGACCCATCTGCCCGAGGTGGCTGCGCCGCAAAAGCTCGCGCTGGTGCTGGCGGACTGGCCCGCCGGGCGCGACCTGTGGTTTTGCGACGAGGCGCGGCGCGGCAGCCCCGCCGGCGCGCAGGCCCTGCCCGGCCCCGGCGCGGTGCTGGTCGGGCCCGAAGGCGGGTTTTCCCCTGCCGAGCGCGCGCATCTCGCCACCAAGCCCTTTGCCACCGGCATCAGTCTCGGCCCGCGCATCCTGCGGGCGGAAACGGCGGCGATTGCGGCGCTCACGCTCTGGCAGGTCACGCGCGGAGACTGGCGATGATCCCGGCAACCGAGGCCGACCGCGCGGCGATCACCGCTTTTCTGACCGCATATATCGAAACCTCGATGTTCACGCTGGCCAATCTGCAAAACCACGGCATGGCAGGCGGGCACCCCCGCGCGCTGCGGCTCTGGCTGCGGCGCGACGGCGGCCGGATCACCGATGTGATGGCCGTGACCGAAGAGGGTATGGCGATGCCGCAGCTTTCCGGCGGGGCGATTGCAGCGGCGGCGCAGGTTCTGGCCGGCACGCGGTTGATCGGCATCCTCGGGGCGGCCGCGCAGGTCGCGCCCTTGCGCGCCGCTCTGGGGCTGGCAGAGGCCCCGGCCAGCCTGTCGCGCGACGAGCCGCTCTTTACCTTGCCGCTTGATGCGCTGCGGATGCCCGATGCCAGCGGCGCGCGGCTGATACCGCTGGGCGATGCGCCCCGCGATCTGGTGACCGGCTGGCGTGCCGCCTATGGCACCGAGGTGCTGGGGCAGGACGCGGCCGGCGCCGCCGCGCAGGCCACGCGCGACATCGACGGATATGTCGCGGCCGACAGCCACCGGGTGTTGCTGCGGGACGGCGTGCCGGTCGCGATGACCGGCTTCAACGCAAGGCTGCCCGATACGGTGCAGATCGGGGGTGTCTATACGCCCCCCGCGCTGCGCGGGCAGGGACTGGCCCGGCTGGCGCTGGCGCTGCATCTGGCCGAGGCGCGGGCAGAGGGCGTCGCGCGCGCCGTTCTCTTTGCAGCCAGCGACATGGCGGTGCGGGCCTATGTCGCGCTGGGCTTTGAGCGGCAGGGCACCTTCAACCTCACACTGTTCACACCACCCGCAACGGTCACGCATACGGCCACGCATACGGCCTCAGTTGCTGTCTCGAACGCTCTAACGAAAAAGGGGCCATGACCCAAAGGTCACGACCCCACCTCGAAAATGCATTCTGGCTTTCCACTCACGGAACGGGCACCAAGACCCTCCTCATGTTTCCCCGTTGCCGCGCGGCCCCCAACTGTCACTTGTGACAGGTCAACCTTGAATCAGGTGAAGACTTACAGCCTTTGCGATAGCTTCGATCCGCGATTTAGCGTCAAGCTTGTGCCGGATCGACGCGAAGTGAAACCGCACGGTTCGCAGGCTGATCCCGAGATCCCGCCCGATTCGCGCGTCGGCATTGCCGTGGATCGCGGCCCGCAGGACCGCGCACTCCCGCTCTGACAGGGCGATGACGGTATCGCTGCGCATGGTGGTGCCGTGCTGCAGCGCCATCAGCCGGGCATGGCCATGGATGGCCAGCAGATGAAGTTCCGCCATCACGCGCGGTGTGGGCTCTGGGCCCGGGCCGACAAAACAGGCCATCGCCTGATAGCCATGCGGGCCGAACAGCGGCACGATGACGCCATCGCACATCCCCAGCGCCTCGGCCGCAGCGAACATGGCGCATTGGGCAGCATCGGGCACGAAACCGGCGCGTCCGGCCTTGATCGCGCTGCAGGTCAGCGGCACGAGCGACCGGGCCGCCGCCCGCAGCGTCGGGTCTATCGCGGCAAAGCCACGCTGGGCATAGGTTTCGGGCCAGCTCTCGGGCCAGTTGTGGTAGAAGAAGCGGTCGCCGGGCCCGGCGGCACCGGGCGCGGGCATCGTGCCGATGGCATAGGTGGGCAGACCCAGGGCCCCGGCCCGCCGGGCAAGCACACCGAGAACCTGCGAAGGCGTGGTCATGCCAGCCAAGGCCAAGACGATCCCGATGGCGTCGCAGTCCCTCTCCATGGCGACAGACTGGCCCGGTGCATCCTGCCGGGTCAAGCCTGTCGCTTTGCCTTTGCCTGTTGTCGTGCCTATCTGATGCAGGACGTCGCCACACCGCGCGAAAGGATGCCCCATGGCCTTTATCCGCCAGCCCGCCCGCGAAGCGCTTTTGCGCTGGCGCGAACCGATCATGGCGGGCGCGATCCTGCTCTGGGGTCTGTGGTGGGCGCTGACCGAACCGGCGCTGCTGCGCTGGATCGGGGTCCTCATGGTGATCCTCGCGGCGGGCCTTGGCACGGTTGCGCTGCAACGGTTGCGGTTCCGGCAGGGCGGCGGCGGCGCGGGCGTGGTGCAGATCGATGAACGCAGGCTCGCCTATTTCGGCCCGCTCACCGGCGGGGTGATCGACATCGACGATATCACGCGGCTCGACCTCGACCCGACCGGGCGTCCGCCGCACTGGGTGCTCACCGGTGTGGGCGGCCAGAGCCTCGCCATCCCAGTCAACGCCGAGGGCGCCGATGGCCTCTTTGACGTGTTTGCCGCCCTGCCCGGCCTGCGCACGGAACGGATGCTCGACGCGCTCGCGCGCACGCCCGCCGCAAGGGTCGAGATCTGGCGCACCACCGCGCGCATCGGCCTGCACTGAGGCGCGCCAAGGCCGACGGGGCAAGAATTTTCGTACGAAAATTCTTCCAAAATTCTTCGTACGAAGAATTTTCACCCGGCGCGGCCGCCCCGCGCAAAGGTCAGTCGAGGCAGACCCCGCCCCGGTAGCTGCCCACGCTGCGGATCACGTCCGCCGCCGCAGGCTCCACCCGCGCACCCGACAACTCCGCCCGCAGCACCCGTGTGACAAGGTCGCTGAGCAGCGTCACCTGATAGCACGAGATCCGCGGCTCTGCATGGGCGAGGCCCACGCCGCTGTCGTCGGTCAGGAACAGATAGCGCCCGCCGGTCTGCGCGGCGGCCTGCCGCATCAGGTACTCCGCCTCGGTCTCGACGCCACTGGCGCCCAGCGCATGGATGGTGACATTCGCCCGCAAAGCCGCCGCGGCCGCAGCCAGGTACCGCGCGGCATCGGCGTCATGCGGCGGCGCATCGGCGATGTGGAACAGCAGCCGCGCCCCGCGCCCGCGCCGCCAGGGCAGCGCCGCAGCCGCCGCCAGCGCATCGGCCGCCGCCTCGGGGTAGTCGCCGCCGCCATCCGCGCTCTGTGCGCGCAGCTGCGCCCGCATCGTCGCGGCAGACCCGGTAAAGGGATAGGTCCGCACGACATAGTCATCCCCCTGGTCGCGGTAGAGGATGAGCCCGTAGCGGATATCCACTCCGCCATAGCCGCGCGCGGCGGCCGATACGATGCGGCTCAGGTCGCGCGTCAGCCAGTCCAGCTCGTCCCCCATGCTGCCGGTCGTATCGACCACAAAGACCAGGTCAAGAAATGCGGGCGGCTGGGTCACGGCGCCGGGCACCCGCACCACCTGACGCGGCGCGCCGGTCTGAAGGGTCGCGGTCACGGGCGCGGGCGCGCCTTCGGCAAAGGCGCGCATCTCGACAGCACCTGCCCGCCCGGCGCCCAGGATCGCGGGAAAGACCGTCACCATCCCGTCCACCCCCGACCAGCCGTCGTAAAACGGCTCTGCCGCACCCACATGGCGCAGGGTCACACGCTGGCGGGCGGCCGCGCGGCCATCAGCGCCGACCACCTGCGCCAGCACCGGGCCGCTGAAATTGCCCATCGGCAGGCGGGTGGCGGCCCGGGTCTGGGCGAGATAACGGGTAAACGCCGCAAGGTTCAGCCGGTCGTCGATATCGCCCGCTGTGAGCACTCCGGCCCGCACCAGCCCGCGCCCCGCAGCAGGCGCCGATGCCGCCGAAGCTTCGACCACGGGCGCTTCGAATACGGGCGCCTCGACCACGGGCGCCTCAATTACGGGCGAGGGCAAGGCGCGCACCGGGCCACCGGCAATGTCGGCCGCGCCGCGCGCACCGCTGTCGATCGGGGTGGGGATCGCCGTCCCCGTCTCGGGTGCGTCGCAGCCGGTCAGGACGAAAAACGCCGACAGGGCCGCAGTCAGAACAAGCTGGCGCATGACAAAGCTCCAAATGAACAACTCCAATGCGTGTCAGCCTAGGCCCGCGCCCGCTCTCTGACAATGATCCGCTGTATCGCGCCCGATTGACAACTCCGCCGCTTGGTTGCAGGTCACATGCGTTGACACTCGCAACCCGACGGAGCCTCCCCCGATGTCCATCCCACAGTCCGGCGGCGGCCCGATCGAGCATCCTGACCAACTGGCCGAGTTCCTCGCCCTTGGCTGCAAGCCCAAGAGCGACTGGCGGCTGGGCACGGAGCACGAGAAATTCGGCTATCTGGCCGACACGCTGGCGCCGCTGCCCTATGACGGGCCGCGGTCCATCCGCGCGCTGCTCGAAGGGTTGCGCGACCGCTTTGGCTGGGCCGAAGTGCGCGAGGGCGGGCATATCATCGGGCTCACGCGCGATGGCGCCAATATCTCGCTCGAACCCGGCGGGCAGTTCGAGCTGTCGGGCGCGCCGCTGATGTCGGTGCATGACACCGCGGCCGAGACGGCGAACCATCTGGCAGAGGTCGCGGCGATTGCCGACCCGATGGGCGTGCGGTTCATGGGGCTGGGCGCCGCGCCGGTCTGGAGCCATGCGCAGATGCCGGTGATGCCCAAGGGGCGCTATCGGCTGATGACCGACTATATGGGGCGCGTGGGCACGCATGGCACCCAGATGATGTATCGCACCAGCACCGTGCAGGTGAACCTCGATTTCTCGTCCGAGGCCGACATGGTGCAAAAGCTGCGCGTGGCGATTGCGTTGCAGCCGGTGGCAACCGCGCTTTTCGCCAGCTCGCCATTCTTTGACGGCAAGCCCAACGGGCACAAGAGCTGGCGGTCGCGCATCTGGCGCGGGCTCGACGACAGCCGCACCGGGATGCTGCCTTTCGTGTTCGAGGATGGCATGGGCTTCGCGCGCTATGCCGACTGGGTGCTCGATGTGCCGATGTATTTCGTCTATCGCGACGGGCAGTATATCGACGCGCTGGGCCAGTCCTTCCGCGACTTCCTGCGCGGCGAACTGCCCGCCTTGCCGGGCGAGGTGCCGACCCTGTCGGACTGGGCCGACCATCTGACAACCGTGTTCCCCGAGGCGCGGCTCAAGCAATATATCGAGATGCGCGGCGCCGATTGCGGCCCGGTGGACCGGCTGAACGCGCTGCCCGCGCTCTGGGTCGGGCTGATGTATGACGAGGGCGCGCTCGACGCCGCCTGGGACCTGGCCAAGGGCTGGGACGCGCAGACGCGCGAGGCGCTGCGCGTCGCGGCGTCGCAGGAGGCGTTGCAGGCCACGGTCGGCGGGCTGCGGATGCAGGACCTCGCGCGCGAAGTCGTGGCCATCGCGCAGGCAGGCCTTGAGGCGCGCGGGCTGGGGGAGGCGCCGTTCCTCGACGTGCTGGCCGAAAGCGCGGCAAGCGGGCGTGTGCGGGCGGACGAGTTGCTCGACCGCTATCACGGCGACTGGGCAGGCGATCTGGACCGGATCTACCCCGAGACCACATATTGACAAACGGCCCCATGCGGCGCGACATCTTGCGTGCGGCATGGGCTGAGGACCACCCGATGCCGCG
Organism: Rhodobacterales bacterium; assembly: GCA_009993005.1. Classification (GTDB taxonomy): domain Bacteria; phylum Pseudomonadota; class Alphaproteobacteria; order Rhodobacterales; family Rhodobacteraceae; genus JAACUH01. The sequence continues at coordinate 20,218 of JAACUH010000068.1, read as the reverse complement.
TCATTGACAGCAAAGGGAGCGCAATCATGCGTGATTTTTTTATCAATTCGTTCGAGATTCTGGTCGGCGTGATCCTCGTGATCCTCGCCATCGTCATCGTCGTCGCGGCCGGGGTGGTCGCCTTTGGTGGCGGGCAGGGCATGATGATGAATGGCCAGCAGATGGGCGGCGGGCCGCTCGCCGGGTTGGCGGTGCTGGTGGGCGGGGCGCTTTACCTCGTGTTCATCGGTGGGCTGATGTATCTGGGCCTCGGTATCTACCAGAACACCAAGCGCACCGCCGCCGCGATGGAACGGCTGGCCAGCAAATAGGGGCTATTTCGCGCCGATCCTCGGCTCTGTCCCGGCACGCAGGCGCGCGATGTTGCCCCAGTGCCGGGCATAGATCAGTATCGCCAGCGCCGCGGCGAGCAGCATGACCTCGCCCCGGCCCAGAAACGCCGCCCAGACCGGCGACATCCCCGCCGCCATCAGCGCTGCGAGCGAGGAATAGCGCATGACGGCCGCGACCAGCACCCAGGTCGCACAGGCGGCCAGCCCCACGGGCCAGGCCAGCGCAAGCATGATGCCGAGAAACGTCGCCACCCCCTTGCCGCCGCGAAACCCCAGCCAGATGGGAAAGCAATGGCCGATAAAGGCCGCGAGGGCCGCCAGTTGGGCCGCGTCCTCGCCGGCCAGCCAGCGCGCGGCCAGGACCGCCACCGCGCCCTTGCCCCCGTCGAGCAGGAGCGTCAGCGCCGCCGCGCGTTTGTTGCCGGTGCGCAGCACGTTTGTCGCGCCGATATTGCCCGACCCGATCTTGCGCAGGTCGCCCAGCCCGAACACCCGCGCCAGCAGCACGCCGAACGGCACCGAACCCAGCAGATAGCCCAGCGTCGCCCAGAGCGTCAGGACAACGGCACTGTTCTCGATCACCGGCATCACGCCACCTCATCCACGCGGACACCCGCGACCCATGTGCCGCGCACGATGCCCTGCATCCGCGCGCCGTCAAAGGGGGTGTTGCGCGATTTCGACCGCAGCGTGGCGCGGTTGAGCACAAAGGGCGCATCGGGGTCGAACAGCACCAGATCGGCCGGCGCCCCCGCCGCCATCCGCCCGCTCGCCAGCCCCAGCCGCCGCGAGGGGTTGAGCGACAGCGCGCGAAAGAGCCCTGGCAGGGTCATCTGCCCGGCATGGTAGAGCCGCAGGCTCGCCGGCAGCAGCGTTTCGAGCCCCACGGCGCCGGCGGCCGCCGCCTCGAACGGCAGGCGTTTGGATTCCTCGTCCTGCGGCGTGTGCATCGAACAGATGATGTCGATCAGCCCGTCGGCCACCGCCTGCACCACGGCGATGCGGTCATCCTCGGACCGCAGCGGCGGGGTCAGCTTGAAGAAACTGCGGTAATCGGCCACGTCGAGCTCGTTGAGCGTGAGATGGTGGATGCTCACCCCCGCGGTGATGTCATGGCCGTTGGCCTTGGCGCGGGCCAGCGCGGGCAGCGCGCGGGCCGTGGTGATCTGGTCGGCGTGATAGCGCACGCCGGTCATCTCGATCAGCGCGATGTCACGGTCGAGCGCCATGCGTTCCGCCATCGGCGACACACCGGGCAGGCCGCGCAGCGAGGCGAACTTGCCCGCCGTGACAGCGGCGCCATGGCTCAGGCCGGGGTCCTGCACATGGCCGATCACCAGCGCGCCGAGGCTGCGCGCATAGGTCAGCGCGCGCGACAGCACGCGGGTGTCGGAGACGACATGATCGCCATCGGTAAATGCCACCGCACCCGCATCGCGCAGGAACCCGATCTCGGTCATCTCGCGCCCGGCGCGCCCCTTGGTCAGCGCGGCCATCGGCAGCACCCGCACGATGCTGTCGGCCTGCGCGCGCCGCGCGACAAATTCGAGCACTTCGGGCGTGTCGATCGCGGGGGTCGTGTCGGGCCGGGTGACGATCGTGGTCACCCCACCTGCCGCCGCCGCCCGGCCCGCGCTGCGAAAACTTTCCTTGTGGCGCTCGCCCGGTTCGCTGACCTTGACGCCGATATCGACGATCCCGGGGGCAAGGCAGAGCCCGCCGCAGTCGATCCGGTGCGTCGGCGGAAAGCGGTCCATGTTGGCGGGGGCGTGGGCCAGCACCTGCGTGATGCGGCCATCGTCCACGATCAGCGCACCGGGGGTGACGCTGTCGCCCTCAGGGTCGATCAGGCGGGCGTTGTGAAACAGCGTCTTGGTCATCGGCGGGCCTTTGCGGACTCAATGGCGGCGATCACGGCCTGCGGGCGGGCCATGTGGCGGATCAGGTGTTTGTCACCCTGCCGGGTGACGACCTGCACGTCGCCAAAGAGCATGCGCAGGCGGGTGATGTCGGGCAGCGCGGCCTCCTTGCCGCCGGGGCCGAGCAGGCGGCGGTCGGTCAGGCGCCATTCGAAGGCCAACGCCTCTGAGGCGAGAAACCAGCCGCGCGCGCCGATGGCGAGCACCGCGCCCAGCGCGCCCACAAGGATGTCGCCGTTGCCGATCGCATAGAGCACAACGCCCACGCCCAGAGCCAGGATCGCGGCGAGCCGCACTGTCGCCGCCAGATAGACCCGCGCATCGCCGCGCCATGTCTGAAGCAGCGCTTCTCCAGGGGCGAGCGGCGTTGTGACACCCATCACCGTATCGCGCGGCAGCTCTGTCACACCATCACCCCCAGCGCCGCCGCGCCGCGCGCCGCGCGCAGGTTGCGCGCGAGCAGGTCCATCGCCGCCATGCGCACAGCGACGCCCATTTCGACCTGGGTCTGGATCACCGACCGGTTGATGTCGTCGGCGATGGTTCCGTCGATTTCCACGCCCCGGTTCATCGGGCCGGGGTGCATCACGATGGCGTCGGGTTTGGCATAGCCGAGCTTTTCCGCATCAAGGCCATAGCGGTGGTAATATTCCCGCTCGGACGGGATGAACCCGCCGTCCATCCGCTCCTTTTGCAGGCGCAGCATCATCACCACATCCGCGCCCGCGAGCCCGGCGCGCATGTCGTCGAACACCTCGCATCCGAAATCGGCGATACCCGTGGGCATCAGCGTGGGCGGCGCGATCAGGCGGATACGGTTTTCCATCTTGCCCAGCAGCATGATGTTGGACCGCGCGACCCGGCTATGCGCGATGTCGCCGCAGATGGCGATCGAGAGGCGGTGCAGCCGCCCCTTGGCCCGCCGGATGGTGAGCGCGTCGAGCAGCGCCTGCGTGGGGTGCTCGTGCCGCCCGTCGCCGGCGTTGAGCACGGCGCAGTTCACCTTTTGCGACAGCAGGTCCACCGCGCCCGATTGCGGATGGCGCACCACCAGCAGGTCGGGCCGCATCGCGTTGAGCGTGAGCGCGGTGTCGATCAGCGTCTCGCCCTTCTTGATGCTGGTCGCCTGCATCGCCATGCTCATCACATCCGCGCCCAGCCGCTTGCCGGCGAGCTCGAAGCTGGCCTGGGTGCGGGTGGAGTTTTCGAAGAACATGTTGATCTGCGTCAGGCCCGCCAGCACATCATGGTGCGTATGCCCGCGCCGCGCCTGATCGGCATAGTGGTCGGCGAGGTCGAGCAGCGTGGTGATCTCGGTCGGGTGCAGCGGCTCGATGCCCAGCAGATGCATGGCGCGGAATGACATGGCGGCCTCCGGTGCGGTTTGGAGGCTTATAGGAAGGCGGGGGCAGGGCGGCAAGCTGTCCTGTCGGCAGGGCAGCACAGCGGACAGGCGCCTCCGGCGGGAGTATTTGGGGCACAGAGAAGCCTGGTGTCGTTATCCCCTGAAGCGATGGGTGCGGTGCCGGCGCAGGAAAGCGTCATGCGGACGCATCGCGGCCGCCGCAGGCAACAGAAGCTTGCGGGCGGGCGTCGAGAGGCGGGTGACGGCATCATCCGCCAACAGGAGCCGCCCTCGTCATTTTCGGATGATGGCCTGCTGGTTTGCCCGCTGTCAGGGGGATTCTTCTGGCGCGCGAAACCCCTCTGCACTTCCCCGCGTCAGGAGACTAGGTTGTCTGCATGGATTCGCTCATGACCCCTGAATGCGCGCGCGCCCTGCTGGAGTGGCAGGTCGAGCTGGGCGTGGATGAGGCGATGGCCGACGCGCCCGTGGATCGCTATGCATTGGGCGCGGCGGCGGGGCGGCAAACGGTCGCGGCGGTGCCGCATGCGGCACCCGCGCCGTCTGACGACGCGGTCGATCCGGTGGCTGCCGCCACGGCCGCCGCAGCGCAGGCGGCCGATCTGCCTGCGCTTGCCACCGCGATGGCGGCGTATCCCCATTGCGAGCTACGGCGCGGCGCAAGGCGGTTCGTCTTTGCCGATGGCAACCCGGCGGCACGGGTGATGATCGTGGGCGAGGCGCCTGGCAACGAGGAGGACCGCGAAGGGCGGCCCTTTGTCGGTCCTGCGGGGCAGTTGCTCGACCGGATGTTTGCGGCGATCGGCCTGTCGCGGACCAGTAGCAACCCTGCGACGGCGGTCTATATCACGAATGTGCTGCCATGGCGGCCGCCGTCAAACCGCACGCCGGAACAGGCCGAGATCGCCATGATGTTGCCGTTTCTGCGCCGCCATATCACGCTTGCCGCGCCAGAGGTGATCGTGATGATGGGGAACACGCCCTGTCAGGCCCTGCTGGGGCGCGCCGGAATTACCCGGATCAGGGGGGAATGGACGCAGGTGCTGGGCCTTCCGGCCCTGCCGATGGTGCATCCCGCCTATCTGCTGCGCCAGCAGATGGCAAAGCGCGAGGCCTGGGCCGACCTTCTGTCGCTCAGGGCGCGGCTGGAGGCGGCGCGATGATCGTCGAATGGCCGGTCCTGGCCGCCTTTGTGCCCGTCGCGCTGGCGCTGAACCTGACGCCGGGCGCCGATATGCTGTTCTGTCTGGGACAGGGGCTGCGCGGCGGGCCGCGCGCCGCGCTCGCGGCGGATGCGGGCATAGCTGCGGGCTGCATGGCGCATGTGACGGTGGCCGGGGCGGGCCTCGGCGCGGTGATCGCCGGGATGCCCTGGGCGTTTGAAGCAATCCGCTGGGCCGGGGTGGCCTATCTGCTTTGGCTTGCGCGCGGCCTGCTGCGGGGAAGCGCGGCAGGGAAGCCGGGGCGCGCGACGCGTGCGGGCCGGGCGTTTCGCGACGGGCTGGTGGTCAACCTCACCAACCCCAAGGTGATCCTGTTCGTGCTGGCATTGCTGCCCCAGTTCGTGGACCCGGCGCGCCCCGTACTGCCGCAATTTCTTGTCCTCGGCGCGGTCCTCGGGCTTGGCGGGTTTGTGGTGAACGGGGTCGTCGGCATCTGTGCCGGCGGGGTCGGCCAGAGGCTCGCCCGGTCCGCCGTGGCCGCACGCTGGATTGGCCGCACAACAGCCTTGATCCTGTTGGCGTTGGCCGTCAGGTTGGCGGGGCTGCAAAGGAGCTGACCCATGTCGCGGATTGACGAGACGCTTGATTTCATCCCCCTGCGCATCGCGGTGCTGACCGTCAGCGATACGCGCGGCGCGGCGGATGACCGTTCCGGCGACACGCTGGTGGAGCGGCTGACCGGCGCCGGGCACCACCTTGCCGCGCGGGTGATCCTGCGCGACGAACGTGCCGCCATTGCGCGGCAACTGCGCGACTGGTGCGCCGACCCCGCCATCGACGTCGTGCTGACCACGGGCGGCACCGGCCTGACCGGGCGCGATGTGACGGTCGAGGCGCATCGCGATGTCTATGAAAAGGAGATCGACGCCTTCGGCACGGTCTTTACCATCGTGAGCATGAACAAGATCGGCACCAGCGCGGTGCAGAGCCGCGCCACCGCCGGCGTGGCGCAGGGCACCTACCTGTTCGCGCTGCCCGGCAGCCCCGGCGCCTGCCGCGATGCCTGGGACGAGATCCTGGCGCTGCAGCTCGACTACCGCCACCGCCCCTGCAACTTTGTCGAGATCATGCCGCGGCTGGAAGAGCACAAGCGGAGAAAGTAGTGCCGGGGCGGCGACTGCGGATGCCTCCGGCGGGAGTATTTGTGGCACAAAGAAGCCGGGTGCCGCGCCCATGGCTTCTCTGTGCCCCAAATACTCAAAGGCCGACAGGGCCGGACGCGCGCCGGAAATGTGATCGCGCAGCGTTGAACGTCCTGCCGGTGGACATCGGGCCAGACGGCCTATCTGTTGATCTGGCACCACCGGAAGAGGCTGACGGATGAGATTTTTGCGCCGATCCCTAGTCGGGTTGTTCCTGATGGCGGCGACGCTGGCGCTGCTAGGGTATGCCGGCAGCGTGATCTGGGGCGCGGTGCAGACACGGATGAACGCCGAGCCACGGACCTTTGCCCAGCGCGAGCGGGTGCTCGCGGTCAATGTGGTAACGGTGACGCCCGGTGTCGTGACGCCAGAGCTGACGGTGTTCGGGGAGGTGCGTTCGCGCCGGACGCTTGATTTGCGCGCCGCCGTGGGTGGCACGGTGGTCGAGGTCGCGCCGGCCTTTGTCGAGGGCGGCACGGTGCGCGCGGGCGAGGTGCTGTTGCGCATCGATCCGGTCGAGGCCGAGGCGGCGCTGGCGCGGGTGCGCACCGATCTGCAGGATGCCGAGGCCGAGCAGCGCGATGCGACGCGGGCGCTGGCGCTGGCGGGCGACGAGCTGGCCGCCGCTCAGGCGCAGGCGGCGCTGCGGCAGCAGGCGATGGAGCGGCAGCGCGACCTGCTTGCGCGCGGGGTCGGCGCTGCGGCGGCGCTCGAGACAGCGGAGCTTGCCGCGTCGAGCGCCGATCAGGCGGTGCTGGCGCGGCGGCAGGCGGTGGCGCAGGCCGAAACGCGGCTCGACCAGACCGAGACGCGGCTCGCGCGCGCGGCGCTGTCGCTGGCCGAGGCCGAGCGGGCTCTGTCAGAGACGGTGATCCGCGCGGCATTCGACGCGACCCTGGCCGAAGTGACGGTGATCCCCGGCGGGCGGGTGACGTCGAACGAGCGGATCGCGCAGCTTGTTGACCCCGGCCTGCTCGAGGTCGCGTTCCGCGTCTCGACCTCGCAATATGCGACCTTGCTGGACGGCGAAGGCCGGCTCCTGCAGGCGTCGGTGCGTGCCGAGCTTGATGTGTCGGGCCTGAACCTGAGCGCCGATGGCATCATCAGCCGCGAGGGTGCGACAGTGGGCACGGGGCAGACCGGGCGGCTGATCTTTGCGCAGCTTGACCGCGCGCCGGGGCTGCGGCCGGGCGATTTTGTCACCGTCACGGTGGCCGAGCCCGCCATCGACGGTGTCGCGCTGCTGCCCGCGACCGCGGTGGGCGCGGATGGTGGCGTGCTGGTGGTCAGCGAGGATGACCGGCTGTGGCTCGCGCCGGTCGAGGTGCTGCGACGGCAGGGGGATAACGTGATCGCGCGCGCACCCGATCTGGACGGCGCGCAGGTGGTGGCCGAACGTTCGCCGCTGTTGGGCGCGGGCATCCTCGTGCGGCCCATCGTGCCGGGTGTGGCCTCTGCCGCACCCGAGGCGGCCGAGATGATCCCGCTCGACCCGGACCGCCGGGCGCGGCTCGTCGCTTTTGTCCAGGGCAGCAGCCAGATGCCGGCCGACGCCAAGGCGCGGCTCTTGTCCGAACTCGAGCAGGAAACCGTGTCGGCCGAGGTCGTCACGCGGCTCGAAAGGCGGATGGGAAGCTGATGGAGAACCCGGCCAATCAGATGCAGCGTGAGCGCGCCGGGCCCGGCGGCCTCTTGTCCTATTTCACACGGCACCGGACGGCGGCGAACCTCGTTCTGGTGCTGATGGTTGTGGCCGGGCTGGTGGCCTTTCCCAAGATGCGGGCGCAGTTCTTTCCCGATGTGGTGGTCGATTCGATTGCGGTTTCGGTCGGCTGGCCCGGCGCCGGGGCCGAGGATGTGGACGCGGCCATCGTGCAGGTGCTCGAGCCGGCGCTGCTGGCCGTCGAGGGGGTCACCGGGTCGAGCGCGCATTCGGTCGAGGGGCGCGCGACCATAAGGCTCGAGTTCGAGACCGGGCAGAACATGGACCGCGCGGCCGAGAACGTGCAGCTCGCGCTCGACGCGGCGCGCAACCTGCCCGAGGATGCCGATGACCCCAGTCTGCGGCGCGGCGGCTGGTCGGACCGGGTGACCGATGTCGTCATCACCGGGCCTGTTGGCACCGACCAGTTGGCCCGTTTCGCCGATGAGATGGCCGGGCGGCTCTTTGCGCGCGGCGTGACGCGGGCGAGCGTGCTGGGGGTGGCCGCACCCTCGACCATCGTCGAGGTGCCTTCGCTGGCACTGGTGCGCGATGACATCGGCATGGCCGATATCGCCGCCGCCATCGCGCGCGAGGTCACAGCCGACCCGGCGGGCGATGTGTCGGGCGCGGCACGGGTGCGCACGGGCGTGGCCAAGCGCAGTGCCGAGGATATCGCGGGGATCGTGCTGCGCCAGAACCCGGACGGGTCGAACCTGACCATCGGCGATGTGGCGGTCGTGCGCAGCGAGGGCGTGGACCGCGACCGCGCCTTTTTCGTGGGCGACAACCCCGCGATCCAGATCCGGGTCGAACGCTCGGCGCAGGGTGACGCGATCCGGATGCAGGCGATTGTCGAGGAGGTCGCCCGCGAGGTGCAGGCGACGCTTCCGGCCGGCGTCACGGTCGATCTGGTCAATTCGACCGCCGGGCAGATCTCGGGCCGGCTGGCGCTCTTGCTCGACAACGGGCTGACCGGGCTGGCGCTGGTCGTGCTGCTGCTGTTTCTGTTTCTCAACGCGCGCACGGCTTTCTGGGTCGCGGCGGGCATCCCTGTCGCGATGATGGCGGGTATCGCGATCATGTATATGGCGGGGCTCACGCTCAACATGATCTCGCTCTTTGCGCTGATCCTGACGCTGGGGATCGTGGTCGATGACGCCATCGTGGTGGGCGAACATGCCGATTACCGCCTGCGCCAGTTGGGCGAAGACCCGGTGAGCGCCGCCGAGAATGCCGCGCAGCGGATGTTCTGGCCGGTGTTTTCGGCGACGGTGACGACGATCATCGCCTTTTCCGGGCTGGTGATCATCGGCGGGCGGTTTGGCGATCTGATCTCGAACATTCCCTATACGGTGATCGCGGTTCTGGTCGCGTCGCTTGTCGAATGTTTTCTGATCCTGCCCAACCACCTGAGCCACGCCATGGCGCACGCCGCCAGGGAACGCTGGTATGATTGGCCCTCGCGGCAGGTCAATCGCGGCTTTGGCTGGGTGCGCGACCGGCTGTTCCGGCCGTTCATGGGCCTCGTGATCGCGGCGCGCTATCCGGTGGTGGCGGGCGCGGTGCTGCTGCTGGCGTCGCAGGCGGCCATCTTTGTGCGCGGCGACATCCAGTGGCGGTTCTTTTCCGCGCCCGAGCAGGGGATCGTGAGCGGCAATTTCGCGATGCTGCCCGGTGCCACGCGCGAGGATTCGCAGGCCATGATGCGCGAGATGCAGCGCGCGGCGGATGACCTCGCGGCCGAGCTTGCGGCCGAACATGGGACAAGCCCCATCGCCTATGCCATCGCGCAGATCGGCGGCAATGCCGGGCGCGGGCTTGCGGGAAGCGAGACCAAGGAGAGCTGGCAGTTGGGCGCGCTGTCGATCGAGCTGATCGACGCCGACAGCCGGCCCTATTCCAGTTCGGAATTCGTGAGCCTGTTGCAGGACCGCGTGGTGCAGCACCCGATGGCAGAAACGGTGAGCTTTCGCAGTTTCGGCACCGGGCCTGCGGCGGATGCCATCGACATCCAGCTTTTCGGGGCCGACGCGCCGACGCTGAAACGCGCGGCAGAGGCGCTCAAGATCGAGCTGACGCAGTTTGCGGAGGTATCGGCGGTCGAGGACAGCCTGTCCTATGACAAGGAAGAGCTGATCCTCGAACTGACGCCGCAGGGGCAGGCGCTGGGCTTTGCCATCGACACCCTGGGGCGGGCATTGCGGGACCGGCTCAACGGGATCGAGGCCGCGACCTATCCCGACGGGCTGCGGTCGGCCAGCATCAGGGTGCAACTGCCCGAGGGCGAGCAGACGGCGGATTTTCTCGAACGCACGCTGATGCGGACGGCGGCGGGGGATTACCTGCCGCTGGCCGATATCGTGACGGTCGAACGGCGCACCGGATTTTCCACGGTCCAGCGCGAGAACGGGATCATGCTGATCTCGGTCACGGGGGATCTGTCCGAGGATGACCCCGACCGCGCGGCCGAGATCACGCGGCTGATCGCCAGCGACATCCTGCCCCGGATCGAGAGCAACCATGGCGTGGGCACCAACCTCTCGGGGCTGAACGAGCAGGAACAGACATTCCTGAGCGATGCGCTCACCGGGCTGATCCTTTGTCTGACGGGGATCTTCATCGTGCTGGCCTGGATCTTCGGAAGCTGGACGCGGCCGGTTGTGGTGATGGCGATTATCCCCTTTGGCCTGGTTGGCACGATCTGGGGCCATGCGGTCTGGGGCCTGCCGCTGAGCATGTTCAGCGTGGTGGGGATGATCGGGATGGTGGGCATCATCATCAACGATTCCATCGTCCTGGTGACGACGATCGACGAATATGCCGCCACCCGCGGCACCATCCCCGCGATCATTGACGGCGCGGCGGACCGGCTGCGGCCGGTATTCCTGACCACGGCGACGACGGTGCTCGGCCTCGCGCCGCTCTTGTACGAAGGATCGTCGCAGGCGGAGTTCCTCAAACCCACGGTGGTGACGCTGGTCTATGGGCTGGGATTCGGCATGGTGCTGGTGCTGATCGTGGTGCCCGCGCTGATGGCGATGGGGCAGGACCTTGCCCGGCAGCGGCTGGCGGTGAAGCGGGCGCTGCGCGGGCGGGTGGGCGCGGTGACGGTGCCGGCGGGGATTGGCCTGGCGGTGGCGGTGGCGCTCTTTGCGGCGACGGTGCTGCCTGTGCTCGTCACCGGGGCGGGCTGGCCCGGGGTGGTGGCGGTGCTGCCCTGGCTTGCAGGCGGGTTCGCACCGGCCTTTGCGCTGTTTCTCGGCGCAGTCGCGCTGGCGCTGGGGGTTGTCTATCTGGTGGCGGCCACGGCCCTGTTGCTGCGCCGCCGCGCGGGTTGAGGCGGCGGCGCCTCCGGCGGGAGTATTTGGGGCGCAAAGAAGCCGGGGGCAGTCTGCGGCTATGACCGTCAGCCGGCGGTGCAGCCGGTGATATCGACGGCGCGGTCGCGGCCCAGCACGGTGATGCGCAGCGCACTGCGGTCGAGGGTGATCGCGCCGCCTGTCGCATGGACAAGCTCTGCGGTGGCGGTCAGCGTGCCGCCCGCGCGGGAGGTCGCGGCCTCTGACACCCAGACCTGCGGATCGGCGGTTTCGATCACCACGACCTCATCCCCACCGGTGGACGGCAGGGTCAGGGTGGCGGTCAGCCACAGGCCTGCCTCACTGGTGGCCAGCGTGCAGGTGACGGTGCCGACGCCGGCTTCGGCCTCGGTCAGCGGTTGATCGACGAGGGCCGAGACGATGGCCGCGTCGCGACCGCCTGCGGCGGGCAGGACCGCGTCGAACTGAAGGCGCACCGGCACGCAGATGTCGTGGCACACGCCCAGATCGACCTCACCCGCCATTTGCAGCGGCCCACCGGGCCGGACGGGCGTGAGTTCGACCGGGATCACCACCTGACCCGCGTAGCCGATCGAGCGCATTCCGTTCTGGTCAAAGACCTGCGGCACCGGCCAGTGGAACTGTGCGGCGGCGATGTTCTGTGAGCCCTGCCAGCCAAAGGCGGGGGGGATGCCGGCATCGCCGGGCGCGCGCCAATAGGTCTTCCAGCCCGGCGCAAGGGTCAGGCGGATTGCGGCCATATGGGTGCCATCCGCCGTGGTCCAGCCGGGCAGCACGTCGAGCTGCACGATATCCTCGGGCGGCCCGGCAAGGGCCGGGGTCGAGGCAAGGGTAGCGAGGGCGGCGATCAGGATCAGGGGTTTCATGGCAGCCTGTGTCCCGCAGTGCCGCTGAAATGGGAAGTCACGTTGCCGCGAAAGCGCGGTGAGCGCCCCCTTGCGCGTGGCGGGCCTGCATCACATCATCGGGGGATGGAACCGCAACCCGCCGATCTGACCGGCAAGCTTCTCATCGCCATGCCCGGCATGGGCGATCCGCGTTTTGCGCGCAGCGTGATCTACATGTGCGCGCATAGCCCCGAGGGGGCGATGGGGCTGATCGTGAACAAGCCCACGCCCGAGGTGCGATTCGCCGAGTTGCTGGAGCAGCTCGGCATCACGCCGGGGCCGGGGCTGCGCGACATCCGCGTGCATTTCGGCGGCCCGGTCGAGGGTGGGCGTGGCTTTGTGCTGCATTCGGCCGACTATGCGGGCGGGCCTGCGACGCTGAAGGTGGATGCCGGGATCTCGCTCACCGCCACGCTCGACGTGCTGGAGGAAATTGCGGCAGGCGGCGGGCCCGCGTCCTCGATGCTGGCGCTGGGCTATGCGGGCTGGGGGCCAGGCCAGATCGAGAGCGAGATCGCGCGCAATGGCTGGCTCACCTGCGATGCGCGCCACGACATCCTCTTTGGCCGCGCGCATGAGCATAAATGGGCGGCTGCGCTGAAATCGCTGGGCATCGACCCGGTGAGCCTGTCGCCCACAGCCGGGCGCGCCTGAGCGTCACGCGACCGTTGCACGCGGGCGCTATCGTCTCAGAGGTGAAAACACAGGAGGCGGCGATGCGCGTGATGATCATTGCGATTGGTGTGATTGCATCGCCGCTTCCGGTGCTGGCGGATACCACGTTGCGGGTGATGAGCTTCAACATCTGGGGCGGCGGCGGCAATGCGGACAAGCCCATCGACGAGACGCTCGCGGTGCTGCGCGCGGCCAATGCCGACATCATCGGGTTGCAGGAAACGCGGCTCGAAAGCGCGGATTGCTCGGCCGAGTATTGCCCCGCTGCCGGCCCATCGGTCGGGCCCGCGCTGGCCGCGGCGCTGGGGTATCACTACCACGAACAGGAGACGGAGAATGTCGCGCTCTGGGCCAATGGCATCCTGAGCCGCTTTCCCATCACCGCCACAGCACCGCATGATCTGGGCGTCGCGATCGACGTGGAGGGGCGCAGGGTCTGGCTGTTCAACGTCCACCTGGATGACGAACCCTACCAGCCCTACCAGATCATGGGCATCGAATACGGCCCGGCACCCTTTGTGGACAACGCCGAGGATGCGGTGATCTGGGCGCGCGAAACGCGCGGGCCCGCGCTCGCGCTGCTGGCCGAGGCGATGGTGGCGGCAGAGGGCGCCGATGCGGTCTTTGTCACCGGCGATTTCAACGAACCCTCGGGCCATGACTGGACCGAGGCTGCCGTTGCCGCCGGGCAAAAGCGGCTCGCGGTGATGTGGCCCACCACAGCCACGCTCGAGGCGGAGGGCTTTGTCGATGCCTACCGCGCCGTGCATCCCGACCCGGTGGCGCGGCCGGCCTATACCTGGACGCCGATGTATGACGAGACGGCCGAGGATGACCACCCCGACCGCATCGACTTTGTGCTGGGCCGGGCCGCAGGGCTCGCGGTGCAGGACGCCTGGATCGTGGGCGAGACCGGGCCGCGCACCGACCTCGCCGTAGATCCCTGGCCCTCGGACCACCGTGCGGTGATGGCCGAGGTCAGGTTCTAGCCGCGATCAGGCTTCGTTGACCGAGACCAGCACGCCTGCGGGCGAGGCGACGCGCGCGATGTTCTGCACCGCCTGCGTGGCGGGCCAGCGCGCGTCGAGAAGGCGGTTGCGGGCGATCCGCGTGATCGAAACCGCGTTCGACTGGTTGCCACCCAACACATGATAATGCGTGTCGTCCTGCGCCCAGTAGAGCCCCACATGCCCTTTCCAGTCGGTCGGGCTGCCACGCCAGAACACCAGAATGGCACCAAGCTGCGGACGGGCCTGTCTGCCGAATTTGAGCCATTGCCGCGCGCCGAGGATATTGGTCGGCAACGGGTCATCCGGCAGGGTCGAGGCGACGCAATGCGCGACAAAGAGGCCGCACCACGGCACCTCATCTCCTGAAAAGGGGGCGCCCAGCGCGTGTGCCCAGTTCATGATGATGGGGTTGTTGGCCGAGCCGGGCTCTTCGCGCAGGCCGCGCAGGCGTGCCGCCTCGATCAGCCAGGGCATGTCGAGCGGAATGGACTGGGCCGGTTGCGCGGGGCCGTTCGCAACACCCAGCAGCGCCGCACGGGTGATCGGGCCGACGATACCGTCAGGCTCCAGTCCCTTGGCGCGCTGGTAGGCGATGATCGCGGCACGGGTGCGCGGACCCATGACACCATCGAGCGGGCCGGGGTCGAAGCCGGCGGCGGAAAGTGCCTTTTGAACGTCGAGAATCGTCATCTGAAATACTCCGGTTGCAGGGGAACGCCCGGAAATATCGGGCCTCTCCAGACTGACACGGAGCGTCAGGTCGCCATAGGACGGAAAACCTTACCCGGGGTCAGTTTGCCGCCACCAGCGCGGCGATGATTGCCTGCGCGCTGGCGCTGTTCCAGTCGGCCTCGCCCTGCAGGCGGCCGACCTCGCGCCCGGCGCGGTCGAGCAGCAGGCTCACCGGCAGGCCCAGAACGCCCATATCCGCGGCGAGGCGCTGTTGCGGGTCGCTGTGCAGCGGCAGGTTGTCCACGCCGATCTCGGCCAGAAACCGCGTGATTGCGGCGGGGTCGTTGCGGCCGGTGGCGATGGTGACGACCTGGAAATCGGCGCCGCCCATCGCCGCCTGCAGGGCTGACAGATGCGGCATCTCGACCCGGCAGGGCGCGCACCAGGTCGCCCAGAAATTAACCAGCACCACCTGACCCTGATAGGCGGCGAGCGTCATCTCACTGCCGTCCGCGCCGGTAAAGGCAACCTCGGACCCGCGCTGCGGCACCTCGTGCAGGGCCAGTTTGCGCATGTCGCCTTCGCGCAGGGCCTGCAGCGGGGCGGTGTCGATCGCCGGGCCGCCCGCGACCGCGTCCGGGCTGGAAACCGCGCCAAAGGCAAAGTATAGGCCTAGGGCAATGCCGACAGCCGCGACTGCCAAGGCAGGAAGGATCTTTTTCATGTCATCTCACCTTGGCCGGGACTTGCTGCATGTCTGACAAAACCGCTTCGAATGCAATGTGGGGCGGACGCTTTGCCGCGGGGCCGGACGCGATCATGGAGGCGATCAACGCCTCGATCGGGTTCGACCGGCGGCTCGCCCGGCAGGACATCGCGGGGTCGCAGGCCCATGCGGCGATGCTCGCCGCCACAGGCATCATCGAGGGTAGCGACGCGCAGGCGATCCGGGAAGGCCTGCTCACGGTCTTGTCAGAGATCGAGGCGGGCGATTTCGCCTTTTCCACCGCGCTCGAGGATATTCACATGAATGTGGAGGCGCGTCTGAAAGAGGTCATCGGAGAGCCCGCCGGGCGGCTGCACACGGCGCGGTCGCGCAACGACCAGGTGGCGGTCGATTTCCGGCTCTGGGTGCGCGAGCAATGCGATGCGGTCGATGCGGCGCTGGCCGGGCTGATGCGCGCGCTGGTGGCGCAGGCCGATGCGGGCGCGGACTGGGTGATGCCGGGCTTTACCCACCTGCAAGTCGCCCAGCCGGTGACATGGGGGCACCACATGCTCGCCTATGTCGAGATGCTGGCGCGCGACAGGGGTCGCTTTGCCGATGCGCGGCGGCGGATGAATGTCTCGCCACTGGGGGCCGCCGCGCTCGCCGGCACGTCCTTTGCCATCGACCGGCACATGACGGCCAGTGCGCTGGGCTTTGACGCGCCGATGGGCAATTCGCTCGATGCGGTCAGCGACCGCGACTTTGCGCTCGAGTTCCTGGCCGCCGCCAGCATCGGCGCGATGCATCTGTCGCGGCTGGCCGAAGAGCTGGTGATCTGGTCTTCGGCGCAGTTCCGTTTCGTGCGGATGTCTGACCGCTGGTCCACCGGGTCGTCGATCATGCCGCAAAAGCGCAATCCGGACGCGGCAGAGCTGATCCGCGCCAAGATCGGACGGATTTTCGGTGCCAACGTCGCGCTGATGACGGTGATGAAGGGGCTGCCGCTGACCTATTCCAAGGACATGCAGGAGGACAAGGAACAGGTGTTCGACGCGGCCGACAACTACATGCTGGCGCTGGCCGCGATGACGGGCATGGTGGGCGACATGACCGCCAACCGCGAGGTGCTGCGCGCCGCCGCCGCGACCGGGTTTTCCACCGCGACCGACCTGGCCGACTGGCTGGTGCGCGCGCTGGGCCTGCCGTTCCGCGAGGCGCATCATGTGACGGGCGCGCTGGTGGCGCTGGCCGAGGCGCAGGGCTGTGACCTGCCCGACCTGACGCTGGCGCAGATGCAGGGCGTCCATGCGGGGATCACGGCGGCGGTGTTCGATGTGCTGGGTGTTGAAAACTCGGTCGCGAGCCGCATGTCCTACGGCGGCACCGCGCCCGCGCAGGTGCGCGCGCAGGTGGCCCGCTGGCAGGAGGCTTTGGGATGAAAGCATTGATCGCACTGGGGTTTCTGGTGGCGCTCGCTGCCTGCGGCGCGGATGGCGCGCCGCTGCGCCCGGTCGCCACGCAGGGGGCGCAGTGATGGCGCCGTTGCGGATGGTCTGGCTCGCGCTTGCGGTCTGGGGGGCGGTGCATCCGATGTACTGGTTCGTCAGCTACATGCGCGAGACCGGCACCGGCCTGGGCGGGCTGATCGCAGCCTGGTATGTCAATGCCTCGACCACCGGGCTGACCTGGGATCTGACCATCGCGGCGATCACCCTGACGGTCTGGGTGCTGGCGGAATGCCTGCGCAAGCGCGACTGGCTGGGGCTGCTGGCCGTGCCCGCGACATTCTGCATCGGGGTGAGCTGTGGGCTGCCGCTTTACCTTTTCCTGCGCGGTCGCCATGGGCCCGGCGCGGACGCGGGTTGAGGGTGCGGAGCCTTCGGCGAGGATATTTTTGGCAAGATGAAGGGGGGACGCGCGCGCCGCTTTGAGCGCGGCGCGCGGGGACAGGGATGGATCATTTCCTCTATCGGGACGGGCAGCTCTGGGCCGAGGACGTGGCCCTCGCCGAGATCGCGCGCGCGGTCGGCACGCCCGCCTATGTTTATTCGGCGGCGACGCTCTTGCGCCATTTCGACCTGTTCGACCAGGCGCTGGCGGGGATCGACCACCTCGTCTGTTTCGCGATGAAATCGCTGAGCAACATCGCCGTGCTCAAGCTGTTGGGCGATGCCGGCGCGGGGATGGATGTGGTGTCGGGCGGCGAATACCTGCGCGCGCGGGCGGCGGGCGTGCCGGGTGCGCGCATCGTGTTTTCCGGCGTGGGCAAGACGCGGGCCGAGATGCACACCGCGCTCTCCGGCGGCATCCGGCAGTTCAACGTGGAGAGCGAGCCCGAGATGGAGGCGCTGTCGGAGGTGGCGGTGGCGCTGGGTGTCACGGCGCCGATCACGATCCGGGTGAACCCGGATGTCGATGCGCAGACCCATGCCAAGATCGCCACTGGCAAGTCGGAGAACAAGTTCGGCATCCCCATCTCCCGCGCGCGCGCCGTCTTTGCGATGGCGGCCGCCCTGCCCGGCCTGCGGGTGGTGGGGATCGACGTGCATATCGGCTCGCAGCTCACCACGCTGGCACCCTTTGCAGCGGCCTATGCCAAGGTGGCGGAGTTGACCGCGCAGTTGCGCGCGGATGGGCACGCGATCACGCGGCTCGACCTCGGTGGGGGCCTGGGCATCCCCTATACGCGGTCGAACGAGGCGCCGCCGCTGCCGGCGGAATATGGCGCGATGATCCGGCAGACGCTGGGCCATCTGGGCTGCGAGATCGAGATCGAGCCGGGGCGGCTGATCGCCGGGAACGCGGGCCTGCTGCTGAGCGAGGTGATCTATGTGAAATCGGGCGAGGGGCGCGATTTTCTCATCCTCGACGCCGCGATGAACGACCTGATCCGCCCGGCGATGTATGATGCGCATCACGATATCGTCCCGCTGGTCGAGCCTGTCGCCGGGGTGGAGCAGCGCCCCTATGACATCGTCGGGCCGATCTGCGAGACGGGCGACACCTTTGCCCGCGCCCGGCCGATGCCGCCGCTGGCGGCCGGCGACCTGGTCGCGTTCCGCTCTGCCGGGGCTTATGGCGCGGTGATGGCCAGCGAATACAACTCGCGGCTGCTGGTGCCGGAAGTGCTTGTCAGCGGGGATCAATTCGCGGTTATCCGCGCAAGACCCACCTATGACGAGATGATTTCGCGCGATAGCATACCCGCGTGGCTGTAGCCGCCCTATATCCGTGCATGAGAGACAAGGGAGACACCCGCTGACCCAACGCCCGGATATGCCGTCGCATCTGCGCCTTCCGGTGATGCTGACCCATGCGGGCCTTGTGGCCGAGCGTGTGGTGCGGGCGTTCTGGCCGCTTTGGGTCGTGGTGGCGCTGGTGATGGTGCCGGTCCTGATGGGCTGGCTGCCGCTGATGTCTCTCGAGGCGTTCTGGTTCTATGTCGTGGGGTCCGTCGCGGCCGGGCTGGGCGCGCTGGTCTGGGGCCTGCGCGGGTTCCGCTGGCCCTCGCAGGGCGAGGCGCTGGCACGGGTTGATGCCGCGCTGCCGGGGCGGCCGATTGCCGCGATTGCCGACAGCCAGGCCATCGGCAGCGGCGATGCGGCGTCCGAAGCGGTGTGGCGCGCGCATCTGGCCCGGATGGAGGCGCGCACGCGGCAGGCGCGCGCGGTCGAGCCCGACCTGCGGCTGTCGGCGCGCGACCCTTACGGTCTGCGCTATTCGGCGCTGCTGTTCTTCCTCGTGGCGCTGCTGTTCGGGACGCTGTGGCGCGTGGGCGAGGTCGAGGCCATCGGGCAAGGCGACGGGCAGGCGATTGCAGAGGTCGGGCCGGTCTGGGAAGGCTGGATCACCCCGCCGTCCTACACCGGGCGCCCCGCGCTCTATCTCGCTGATATCCCGCCCGGCGCGCTGAGCCTGCCGGTCGGGTCGGTGGTCACGCTGCGCCTTTATGGCGAGGTCGGTGCGCTGCGCGTGGAGGAGACGGTCTCGGGCCGCACCGGCGAGATCCCCGCCGCGACAGAGCCACAACAGAGCTTTGCCGTCACCCGCGATGGCACGCTGGCGGTCGCGGGCGAGGGAGGCGCGTCCTGGCGGGTCAGCGTGATCCCCGACCTGCCGCCCGCGGTCGAGCTCACCGGGCCCGTCGAGGCAGATGCCGAAGGGCAGATGTCGCAGCCCTTTCGTGCAACCGACGATTTCGGCGTTGTGGCCGGGCAGGCGACCATCGCGCTCGATCTGGCCGCCGTTTCGCGGGCGCATGGGCTGGCCACCGACCCCGACCCGCGCGAGGCGATCGTGATCGACCTGCCGCTGCCCTTTTCCGGCGACCGCAGCGATTTCGAAGAGCGGCTGATCGACGACTTCAGCCAGCATCCCTTTGCCAACCTGCCGGTGATCGTCACCCTGAGCGCGCAGGATGCGGCCGGGCAGACCGGCGACAGCGCGCCGCAGGCGATGGTCCTGCCGGGGCGGCGGTTTTTCCAGCCGATGGCGCGGGCCGTCGTGGAGCAGCGGCGCGACCTCCTGTGGTCCAAGGACAATGCCCGCCGCGTGTTGATGGTGCTGCGCGCGGTGTCGCACCGGCCCGAGGATATCTTTACCAACCAGACCACCTATCTGCGGCTCAGCGTGACCTTGCGCCGGCTCGAGGCGCTGGCGCGCGACGGGATGTCGGACGCGGAACAGGACGAGATCGCGCAGGCGCTGTGGGATCTGGCGATCCAGCTCGAGGATGGCACGCTCGCGGATGCGCGCGAGCGGCTGCGGCGCGCGCAGGAACGTCTGTCAGAGGCGATGCGCAATGGCGCCAGCGATGCCGAGATCGCCGAGCTGATGCAGGAATTGCGCGAGGCGACGGATGATTACCTGAACATGCTGGCGCAGAATCCTGAACGCGGCGAAGGCGGGCCGGACGAGCCGCAAAGCGCCCAACAGGACACGATGCGCGTCACGCAGGACGAGATCCAGGCGCTGATGGACCGCATCCAGCAACTGATGGAAGAGGGCCGCATGGCCGAAGCGGCAGAGCTGATGGACCAGCTCAACCAGCTGATGGAGAACCTGCGCATCACCGAGGACGACGGCACAGGCAACGGGCCGCGCACGCCGGGCCAGCAGTCGATGCAGGACCTGCAGGACACGCTGCGCGAACAGCAGGATCTGAGCGATCAGGCGTTCCGCGATCTGCAAGAGCAATTCAACCCGGGCCAACAGCAGCCGGGCCAGCAACCGGGCCA
>JAACUH010000189.1 GCA_009993005.1 Rhodobacterales bacterium | reverse complement strand
GGCTGGTGGCCGACCTGATCGCGGGGCGCGCGCCGGAGGTCGATCTTGCCCCCTATGCCGCCGGACGGTTCACGCGCTGATGCCGACCGGGGGCCAGCCCCCCGTTCCGGCCCGGCCACGGGCCGGGCGTTCACTGCGCCCCGCACTGGCAGCTCGATCACGTCGCCGGTCCCGGTTCACGAAAACTTGAAGATCTTGACCCTAGGCAAAATCCGTTCCGAGGCGCAGATTGCTAGGATGACTATCCATTTAACAAGGATTCTCCACGCGCCAAGGAGAACCGGATGGCGACCAGCAGGGAGGACCAGATGCTGACCAGACGCGCTGCACTGATGGGGGTCGCGGGGATTGCCGCAGCCCCCTATGTCATCAAGACCGCCGGAGCCGAAACGGTGACGGGCACGGTAGCTGCGACACCCGTCGATCTGTCCAGCCTGCCGCGCCGCAAGGTGGAACTGGTGACCCCGCCGTTCGTGCATGCGCATGAACAGGTCGCCAGCACCGGCCCCGAGATCGTCGAATTCGAGATGACGATCGTCCAGAAGGAAATTCAGGTCGCAGAAGATGCCTGGATGCAGGCGCTGACCTTCAATGGCTCGATACCCGGCCCCCTGATGGTGGTGCACGAGGGCGACTATGTCGAACTGACCCTCTACAACCCGCCGGAAAACACGTTGCAGCACAACATCGACCTTCACGCCGCCACCGGCGCGCTTGGTGGTGCCGGGCTTACGCTGCTCAACCCCGGCGAGAAGGCGGTGTTGCGCTTCAGGGCGACGCGGCCCGGGGTGTTTGTCTATCACTGCGCGCCGGGCGGGGCGATGATCCCGCTGCATGTCGTCTCGGGCATGCACGGCGCGATCATGGTTCTGCCGCGCGACGGGCTGAAGGACCATCTCGGAGCGCCGGTTTCCTATGATCGGATCTATTACATCGGCGAGAGCGACCTCTACATCCCGCGCGGGCCGGATGGTGCCTTTCTGCGCTATGAGACGGCAATTGACGGCTTTGCCGACATGACCGAAGTGATGAACGGTCTGATCCCGTCGCATGTGGTATTCAATGGCAGTGCCGGGGCGCTGACCGGCGACAACGCGCTGAAGGCGGAACAGGGCGAAACCGTGCTGTTCATCCACAGCCAGGCCAACCGCGACACCCGCCCGCACCTG
>JAACUH010000111.1 GCA_009993005.1 Rhodobacterales bacterium | reverse complement strand
CCAAAAGATGATGAGACTCAGCGCCGCATGGCCCGGCGGAATTCCGACAGGCGGAACGCGCCGACGATCTGGCCGAGGCCGAAATAGCTCAGCATTCCCAGCCCGATCAACAGCGCGAGCGCGCCGTAGCGCAAGCTGGGCGTGCCGAGGAACGGGGTGAGCGCCACCGAGGCCGCCCAGAGCACGACGCCCATCAGGACCGAGGCCAGCACGATCCGCCAGATGCGGCGTTTGAGGCGCGCATCGGCGCGGGCGGCCTCGCCCATGCCGCGGGTGCCGAGCCAGAGTTGCAGCACCATCGTCCAGCCTGCCAGCGTTGTGGCGAGTGCCGCCGCGATGAAGCCCACGACCGGCATCAGGCCGATGGCGATGCCCGCGTTCACCAGCATCGCGACCAGCGCGTAATTGAACGGGCGGCGCGTGTCCTCGCGCGCGTAGTAGAGCGGTTGCAGCGTCTTTTGCAGCACGAAGGCGGGCAGGCCGAGGCCATAGACCGCCACCGCCAGCGCGGTGGACGCCACGTCGTCGGCCGAGAAGGCGCCGCGCTGGAACAGCACCGAGACGAGCGGCAGCGGGATCACCACCAGCGCCACGGCGGCGGGGATGGTGAGCGCCAGCGTGAGTTCGGTCGCGCGCGACAGCGCGTCGCGCCCGCCCGCCACATCGCCCGCCCGCAGGCGGCGCGACAGGTCGGGCAGCAGCACCACGCCGATGGCGATGCCCACCACGCCCAGCGGCAACTGGTAGAGCCGGTCGGCATAGGAGAGCCAGGCCACAGCGCCTTCGGTAAAGGAGGCGACCTGCCGGCCTACGATCAGGTTGATCTGCACCACGCCCCCCGCCAGCACCGCCGGCCCCGCGATGACGGCGAGGCGGCGCAATTCGGGCGTCAGGCGTGGCCAGCGGAAGGCGAGGCGGAACCCCGCGCCGCGCACCGCGACCCAGGTCATGGAAAGCTGCGCCACGCCCGTCACCGGCACTGTCCAGGCCAGCGTCAGCCCCATCGGCCAGCCCTGCGCCGCCGCGACCCACATTGCCAGGATGAAAAGCGCATTCATCAGGATCGGCACCGCCGCCGCGACCATGAACCGCCCGGTGGCGTTGAGCATCCCCGACAGCAGGGCCGTGAGCGAGATGAACAGGATATACGGGAAGGCGATGCGCCCCATCACCACCGCCATGTCAAAGCGGTCATCGGCGGCAAAGCCTGCCGCCATCGCCCAGACGAGCCAGGGCATGGCCAGCATCCCCAGCAGGGTAAAGGCCAAGAGCAGCGCCGTCATACCCCAAAAGGCGTCGCGGGCGAACCCTTCGGCATCGTCGCCGCCTTCGACCTTTTTCGAGAACATCGGGATGAAGGCCATGTTGAACGCGCCCTCGGCAAAGAAGCGGCGGAACATGTTGGGCAGGGAATAGGCGATGAGAAACGCTTCGGCCACCGGCCCGGCGCCCAGATAGGCCGCGATCATCACGTCGCGCACAAAGCCCACGACGCGGCTGAGCAAGGTCCAGAAGCCCACGGTCACAAAGCCGGTCATCAGGCGGATGGGTTTCATCTGAGGGCTCGCAGGTCAGGGCTTTGGGCTGGCATACAGGAGGCGGGCCGGGGGGGGAAGTGGTGGCCGGCCCCGGGGCGCGGCCTCGGGCGGGCGGGGTTCTGGCAGGGCCAGGATCAGGCGGGGGCGCGATCAGGCGGGGGCGCGATCAGGCGGGGGCGCGATCAGGCGGGGCCGGGTTCAGGCGGGGGCCGGATCAGGCGGGGGCGGGCATGACCGGCAGGGCGAGGCTCGCGCAAAAGCCGGTGCTTTGCCCCGGTCGGGGCGAGGCGAGGACGAGCGTGCTGCCGGTCCGCTCTGCGATGGCGGCGACGATGGCGAGGCCGAGGCCGCTGCCGGCGGTATCCGCTCCCGCCCGTTCGAACCGCTCGGCCAGGCGGGCGAGCGTGGCGGCAGGCACCACCGGCCCGCTGTTGCTCACGCAGAGCGCGCCGTCGGCGGCAAGGTCCACCCGCACGGGTTCGTCAGCGGCCCCGTGGCGCAGCGCGTTCTCGACAAGATTGCGCAGCACGATGGCAAGGGCGTCGGGGTCGAGGTCGGACATCACGGGCGTTGCAGGCAGCCTCAGCGCGATCCGCTCGGGCGCATTGCGTGCGAGGTCGTCTGTCAGGATCCGCGCCACCATCCGCAGATCGGTCGGCTGGTCGCGCCGCAGCCGCGCCCCTTCGGCGCGCGCGAGTTGCATCAGCCGCTCTGACAGGCGCGTGAGCCGCTTGAGCGTCGCCTCGATCTCGGCCGCGCGGGCGCGGGCCGCGGGCTCTGCGGTCTCTGACTGCAGGCGTTGGGCCTGCGCGATGGCGCCGGCCAGCGGCGTGCGCAATTCATGCGCGGCATTGGCGGCAAAGCTGCGTTCGGCGGCAAAGGCCGCCGAGAGCCGCCCGAGCAGCGAATTGAGCGTGGCCGCGACCGGGACAACCTCGGCCGGCAGGTCATCGCTGGGCACCAGCGTCAGGTCGCGTTCGGTGCGCTGCGCCAGACCTTCGCGGAACCGCCTGAGGGGCGCGAGGCTCGCCCTGACCTGAAGGATCACGGCGAGGATCGACAGCGGGATCACCGCCAGCACCGGCAGGCCGAGCCCCATCTGGATCTGCCGTGCCGCCGCCGCGCGATGCGCGAGCGGTTCGGCCACGGTCATGCGGACCGACCCTTGCAGGGCGGCTTCGTTGTAGTAGCGGTGGGTCGCCGTCTGGCGAAAGCCGGCTCCGTCCCAGGCGGGAAACAGGGCGGGGTCGGCGCTGTGCGATTGCAGCAGGACCCGGTCATCGTTGTCGCGCACGATATAGGTGAAGTATTCATCATGTTCGTGCACCGCGCCCAGCCGCTGCGTCACGCCGGGCGTATCGCGCCCGATGATATCCATCACCGCCAGCGGCAGGATGCGCTGGGCGGTCTCGAGCAGGGCGGAATCGAACACCTCGTCCATCTCATGGCGCAACAGGACCGAGGTGACAGAGGCCGCGCCGATCCACAGCAGGGTCAGGAGCACCCCCAGCCACAGCCCCAGCCGCGCCTGCAGGCTGCGCGGCCCCGTCACGGCCGCCCCAGCCGGTAGCCCATGCCGCGCTCGGTCTCGATGACGGCCGCGCCGAGTTTCTTGCGCAACCGGCTCACGTGAACCTCGATGGTGTTGCTTTCGACCTCGGCGTCGAAGGCATAGAGCTTTTCCTCGAGCTGGGCCTTGGACAAAAGCTGCCCGGGCCGCGCCAGCAGCGCCTCGAACAGGGCCCATTCGCGCGCGGTCAGCATCACCGCCCGCCCGGCACGAAAGAGGCTGCGCGCGGCCATGTCGATGTCGAGTTCGCCCAGCGTCACGATCGGGTTTGGATTGCCGCTGTAGCGCCGGCCAACCGACCCGATGCGGGCGGAAAGCTCTTCCAGATCAAAGGGTTTGACCAGATAGTCATCGGCCCCGGCATTCAGCCCTTCGATCCTGTCGCTGACCTGATCGAGCGCGGTCAGGATGATTACCGGCGTCACGTCGCCACGCGAGCGCAACCGCCGCAGAAAGGGAATGCCGCGCCCGTCGGGCAGCATCAGGTCGAGCAGGAGCAGGTCGTGGGTGGCGCCGGCCATCGCGTCACCGGCCGCGTCAAGGCGCTGCACCCAGTCGAGGCTATGCCCGTCGCCCACGATCTGATCGCGGACCGCGGCGCCCAGAACCATGTCATCCTCAATCAGCAAGATCCGCATGGGTTGGTCCTGTCGCGCCTTTTGCACCGCTTGTCACGACCCAATCTGACGCAAGTCTGACGCGAAGGGGCCATCGCCTTCAGCTTTGCGTAAGCTTTGGCGCGCATGAAAGGGGTGTTCTGGCCGCAACCGGGAGTTTGGCCCATGAGAAAGACCCTCGCCCTGCTTGCCTTGCTGGTGGCCGCACCTGCCTCGGTGGCTCTGGCCGATGATGACTGTTTCGCCCTGATGGCCGACTGGCAGCCGCGCGACGCGCTCGAACAGCTGGCGCGCGACAACGGCTGGATCATGCGCCGCATCAAGATCGACGACGGCTGCTATGAAATCAGGGGCACCGATGGCGCGGGGCGCGAGATCGAGGTCAAGGTCCATCCGGCCACGCTGGCGGTTCTCGAGATCGAATATGACGATGATGACGAGGAACATGACGATCATGAGCGCCCCAATGACAGCGAGCGCGGCGACAGCGAGCGCGGCGACAGCGGCGGCGACAGCGAGCGCGGCGACGGCGGCGGCGACCATGGCTGAGCGTCGCGCCCTTCCGCGTCCTGACGGACCCTGACGGCAAGCTGACGCAGAAACCCCGCCGCCGTCAGCAAACGCTCAGATCCGCAAGCGACAGACAGATCAGGACAGACAGGAGCTTTGGCCATGAACAAGACATTGACCATCCTTGCCATGACAACCGCGCTGACGACGCTCATCGCCCTCTCCGGCAGGGCCGAGACCCACATTGCGCCGCCCCTCGCGCAAGGCGAGGCCGTAGCGCTCGGCGAGGGCAGTTTTGTGGTGCCGCTGATCCAGGTAGCCTGCGCCGTTCGCGGCTGGGGCGGGGATCACGACGACGATGATGAGGGCGGCGACGACGACGACGAAGGCGATGATGACGATGAAGGCGACGATGACGATGACGCCGAAGGCCACGCCATGACCTGTGCCGGGCAACCCGCCACCACTGCTCCGCCGGGTGCCCCCTCTGCACCGCCCGCCAATGGCCTCTTTGGCGACGGGGCCGCGCCCACGGTCGTCACCCGCTAGCCCGACCACCGACGGTCCTGATCCGGGACCGCGTTCTATCACCACTGCCGGATAAATCCTCCGGCCTTTCCAGGAAAGTAGCGTAAAGATGAAATCGATCCTCGCCGCATTGGCTCTGACCACTGCCCTGACCATGCCTGGCCTCGCCATGGCGCGGCAGGTCACCTTGACCACCGAACTCAACCGCTATGGCGGTGATGGCGCCTACCTTGCCTTCTATGTCACCAATGCGTCGGGCGCCTATGTCGGCAGCCTCTGGATGGCCGGGTCCAAGTCCAAGTATTACGAACACATGTCCGACTGGTATCGCGCCACCGGCGGCTCCCGCAGCGAGGTCAGCGGCGTCACCGGGGCCAGCGTCGGGGCGGGCCGGACGCTCGAGATCACGGTCGATCTTGCGGATGCGATCTTTGACGCAGGCTATGCGCTGCATATCGACGCCGCCGTCGAGGACATGCGCGAGAGCCCGAGCGAAATCGTGGTGCCGCTGACCACCTCGGGCGCGGGGGCGGCTGTTGCCGGGCGCCGCTATATCGCCCGTTTTTCCTATTCCATGTGACGGGCGGAGCCTGAGATGATCCGTGTCGTGCATCGTTGGCCGGGGTTGCTGGCCATGGTCCTGCTCGTGCTGCTGGCGCTCAGTGGCGCGGCGCTGTCGGTCTTTCCCGCGTTGGAGCGTCTGGCTGCGCCGCAGGCGGCCACATCGCAGAGCGTGGCCGATCTGGCGACCCTGATCGCGGCACAATACCCGGGGGTCGAGCAGATCCGCCGGGCGCCCTCGGGCCGGATCACCGCCTATTGGTTCGATGCCGGCACCCCCGGCGCGGCGGTGATCGCGCCCGCGACCGGTGAGGCGGTCGCCTCGGCCGATCCCGGCCGGGTCGAGCGCTGGCTGACGACGCTGCACAGGTCGCTGTTTCTCGATGATACCGGGCGCATGGTCGCGGCGGCGGGGGCGGCGGCGATGCTGGTGCTGGCGCTGTCGGGCATGGCGCTGGTGGCGCGGCGCATGGGGGGATGGCGGCGCTGGTTCGCGCCGTTGCGCGGCCCGCTGGCGGGGCGCTGGCACGTCACCGTGGCGCGGCTGGCCGTGGCCGGGCTGATCCTGTCGTCGATGACCGCGCTGTGGATGACCGCCTCGACCTTTGACCTGCTGCCCGATGGCGCCACCCGTCCCGACCAGCCCGCGGCGGTCAGCGGGCGCACCGGCTTTGCGCTGGCGGGGATGGATATCCTGCGCGCCACGCCGGTGTCCGATCTGCGCGTGCTGAGCTTTCCCTATGCCGGCGACGCGACGGATGTGTTCACGCTCGCGACGACCGGCGGCACCGGCCTGATCGACCAGGGGAACGGGCAGGTCCTGTCCTGGGCCAGCCCGACCGTCTGGCAGCGGCTGTCCGAGACGATCTACATGCTGCACACCGGGCAGGGGGCATCGGTCCTCGGGCTGGTGCTGGGCCTGATGGCGCTGGGCGTGCCGGTCCTGGCTCTGACCGGGCCGGTCATGTGGGCGGCGGCGCGGCGCGGGCGGCCGGGGCTGCGCGGCAATGCGCCCGCAGGGCGCGCGGCCACCGTGATCCTTGTGGGGTCCGAGGGCGGCAGCACCTGGGGCTTTGCCCGGACGCTGGCCCTCGCGCTGCGCGCGGCCGGGCAGAGTGTGCATGTCGCCCCGATGACGGGGTTCGACCCGCGCCGCTATGGCGCGGCGGACCGCTTCATCCTGCTTGCCGCGACCTATGGCGACGGCGATGCGCCCGCTTCGGCCAAGGGCTTTCTCGACCGTCTGGCCTCTCTTGCGCAGGCGCCCGCCGCACCATTGGCCGTGCTGGGGTTCGGCGACCGCAGCTTTCCGGCCTTCTGCGCCTATGCCGAGGCCGTCGCCGCCGCGGCCGCGGCGCGGGGATGGCCCAGCCTCATCGGCTATGACACCGTCGATCGCCAGTCGCCGCAGGACTTTGCCCGCTGGGGCCGGGCGCTGGGCGAGGCGATGGGCCTGACGCTCGAACTCGCGCATCAGCCGGCGCTGCCGGCGACCGAAACGCTGACACTCAGCAGCCGGCGCGACCATGGCGCCGAGGTGCAGGCCCCCACCGCGATCCTGCGCTTTGCCCTGCCGCAGGTGTCGCTGTGGCAGCGCCTCACCGGGCGCGGCTTTGCCCGGTTTCAGGCCGGCGACCTGCTGGGGATCCTGCCCGAAGGCGCATCGCTGCCGCGCTTCTATTCGCTGGCCTCGGGCGAGAAGGACGGCTTTGTCGAGGTGGTGGTGCGCAAGCATCCCGGCGGGCTCTGCTCGGGGCAGCTAATGGCGCTCGAACCGGGGCAGGGCGTGCGCGCCTTCATCCGCCGCAACCCGGGTTTTCATGCCGGGCGCGACCCGGCCCCGCTGATCCTGATCGGCGCGGGCACCGGCGTCGGCCCGCTGGCGGGCTTTGTGCGCGCCAACAGCCGCCGCCGCCCGGTGCAGCTCTACTTCGGGATGCGCCACCCTGACAGCGACTTTCTCTACCGCGACGAGTTCAGCCAATGGCAGGCCGCAGGGCAGCTCGACCGGCTGGTGACGGCCGTGTCGCGCGGCGCGCGGCCGCATTATGTGCAGGACGCCCTGCGCGCCGAAGCGGCGCAGGTGGCAGAGGCGATCGCGCGCGGCGCCCGCGTCATGGTCTGCGGCGGGCGCGACATGGCCCGCGGCGTGAGCGAGGCGCTGGCCGAGATCCTCGCCCCCCGCGGGCTGACGCCCGCCATGCTCAAGGCCGAGGGGCGCTATGTCGAAGATGTCTATTGACCCCACGCGCCACGCGCTGAACGGGCCCACGATGGGCACCCGCTGGTCGGCGCTGTTCCATGCCGCGCCCGGATTCGACGCGCGGCCCATCCAGATGGCGCTGCAGGGGGCGGTCGATCTGGTCGATGACCAGATGTCCACCTGGAAGCCCGACAGCGCGCTGATGCGGCTGAACCGGGCGGCGGTGGGCGAATGGGTGGTCCTGCCCGCGGCGCTGGCACAGGTGATCGACACCGGCCTCGCCATCGGGCGCGCCTCGGACGGGGCCTTTGACATGGCGGTGGGTGATGTGGTGCGGGCCTGGGGCTTTGGCCCGGCCGAGGCCGACCCCGCTGCGATCCGTGCGGCGCTGGCCCTGCCGGGGCTGCCCGCGCATCAGGTGATCGCGCGTGACGGCGACGCCCTGTGCAAGCACGCGGCGGTGTCGCTCGACCTCAATGGCATCGCCAAGGGCTACGGAGTGGACCGCCTGGCCGAGACGCTGCAGGCGCATGGCATCACCTGCGCCCTTGTCGGGATCGACGGCGAGATGCGGGCGCTGGGGCTGCGGCCGGATGGCAGCCCCTGGACCATCGCGGTCGAGGCGCCCGACCCCGCGCGCCGCGCGCCGCAGTCGATCCTGGCCCTGCAGGACGCGGCTGTCGCGACCTCGGGCGATTACCGGCACTGGGTCGAGGTGCAGGGTCGCCGCCTGTCGCACACGATGGACCCGCGCCGCCGCATGCCGCTCATGTCCTCGCCCGCCTCGGTCACGGTGATCGCGGCGACCTGCGTTCTGGCCGATGCCTGGGCGACGGCGCTGATGGTGGCCGGGGTGGACGCAGGGCTGGCCCTTGCCGCGCGGCACGGGCTTGACGCGCTGTTCCTTGTCCGCACGGATGACGGAACGGTGCGCAGCATCGGCGCAGGCCCGCTTTTTGCCACAGGCGGCCCGTGTCTGTCCGACAGCTTGCCGGGGCAAACGACCTGAACCGCCTGAAACATCCTGAACGACATATGCTCCACCGGGTCGGCTGACTGCGTGCCGCAGCCCTCCGGGCCAATGATTGCCTCGTCTCGACCGCGAGCCGTGTCGTCGGAGTGGTCTCTGTCGGCGCGGTCCGGCCCGAGGTGCTGATCGCGGGTCCGGCCGGCCTTGTCACCGGGACGATGGCGATGACGATGGCGATGACGATGGC